>CAIXYX010000084.1 GCA_903923795.1 uncultured Microcaldota archaeon | reverse complement strand
GTAGAACTGAAGGGGGCAAGCGACAGCTCTTTTGAGCTGTCGGTGCGCCGCCGGCTCACCAGAGCCGGCGAGCGAGGCACTCCTCCCCCTGCGGTTTCGAAATGCCTAAAAGTCCTCCGCTCCAAGATAGGCGATATGGACAAAGCCGCCCTGCGCAAGCATTATCTCGCCATCCGCGCCTCCGCGCTCGCCGAGGCCGGCCCGCACATATGGAAATCGTTCTGGGCGAACCTGCAAAGCCTCCCAAATTTCTCCTCGTGCAAAACTGTCCTCCTCTACCATTCAAAAGAATCCGAGGCGCCCACGCACGAAATCATCGCCGAATTGATTGGCCATGGCCACAGGGTTGCCCTGCCATGCTCTGATGCCAAGACGAAAAAACTCGAAGCGCGCCTCATCCGCTCGCTCGCAGACCTCACGCCGGCCGGTTTTGGCCTCATGGAGCCTGATGCAAAGAAGTGCCCTCTGATTCCAACCGGAGAGATAGATCTTGTCATAGTGCCGCTCATCGCATTCGATTCGCGCGGGCACCGCCTCGGCTACGGGCACGGATTCTACGACCGTTTCCTAAAGACAGTGAAATGCCCCTCGGCTGGTTTGGCGTTCGGGGTGCAGGCGCACGAGAGGCTGCCGCACGAGGCGCATGATTCGCCGCTCGGCTGCATCGTGACCGAGAAGAGGATAATTGCATGCCTCCATGATTAGCTTTATCTGCCCTCTCTCTCTAATCAGTATATGACAATCTCCCTCGTCGTCCTGGCATCTGGCCGCGGCTCGAATTTCGAAGCCATACTAAAAGCCATCGAGGCAAAGACATGCGACGCGCGCGTGCTCGCGCTCGTGTCTGACAAGGCAGATGCCAAAGCGTTGCAGATTGCATACGCGTACAAAATCCCCGTGCAAATCATCGAGAAAAAGGATTTCACCGGCCCGCTCGCTTTTGATGAAAAACTCCTCGCCGCAATCGACTCATATTCGCCTGACTTGGTGGTGCTGGCGGGGTACATGCGCCTCCTGCGCTCGCCGAAAATATTCGCCGCTTACGAGGGGCGCATAATCAACATTCATCCGTCGCTTTTGCCGAAATTCCCCGGAGCGCACGCGCAGGCGGACGCATTTTATGCCGGCGAGAAGATTTCCGGCCTCACAATTCATGTGGTGGATGAGAGCCTTGACGGCGGGCCGGTAATCTATTCCGAGAAAGTGGATATATCCGACTGCAAATCAGCAGATGAAGTCTCGGAGAAAATACTCGCGCGCGAGCATATCGCCTATCCGCGCATCATCGACGAAATAGCGAAGGGGCATTGCAAACAGGTGGCCCTGCGCCGTAGATGAGATGAACCGGGCGCTTGATTTTTAAAAAGAAAAATATTCTCATTGCTGCCGGCCGACATAATGATGCCCGCGCGACTCGCCTTCCGGCTTCGAGGCTTTGAGCGGCCTCTCGCGGATTTTCTTGAGCGTCATCGGAGACACGGGAGTGCGCCCGCCGCCCCCTATTGGTGTGTCGCCGCCATGGCTCCCATAGCCGCCGCGCCCGCCGAAACCAGAGCCACCGCTCTGGCCTCTTCCGCCATAACCCGAACCGCCCTCGCGGCCTCGGCTACCAAAGCCGGAGCCGCTTCCCCTGCCCCTTCCGCCCGCTCCCTCGCCGCTGCGCGGACCACCGCGGCCCCCGAAGCTGCTGCCGAACGAACGCTGGGCAGGAGCGCCTGCACCATGATGAGATGGCCCGGCTGCGTGGCCTGCTCCGCCTGCGCCGTGGCCCAAAACCCCGGCACTTGAAGCCTCGCCACCCAAGCGATGCTCGCCGCGTCCATGTCCTGCCGGAGCGGTTGGCATTGCTGACCCCTCGCTCGATGCGCCCATGGGCTGCATCAGGCTCGGCTCGGGCAAGCCGTCTATCTTAAGCTGTTTGATTTGCGCGCCAATCTGCTTGGACCAGTCCTCCATCAGGGTGGCCTGATCCACGAAAACAAGCGAGATGGCTTCACCTTCGGCACCCATCCTTCCCGTACGGCCTATTCTGTGCACATATGTCAAGTGGTCTTCGGGCAAGTCATAATTGATGACATGGCTTATGTCGAAAACATCCAATCCACGGCTCGCCAAGTCGGTTGCGACCAGAATCTGCAAGTGGCCGTCGCGGAATTCCTTCATGGCCTCGTCGCGCTGCTTTTGCGTCAAGTCGCCGTGCAATGCCTTTGCGCGAAAGCCCGAGCCGCGCAGCATCAAACCCACGCGGTCAGCGCCGCGCTTTGTGCGGCAGAAGATAAGTGTCAGGCCCGCGTGCCTTGTGCGCAGCACGCCTTTTAGCGCGCGCATTCGTGTGAGGGCATCTACGACTACATAGTGCTGGTTGATTTTTTCCACCGCCAATTGGTCGGGTGTTATTGTGACTGACTGCGGGCTCTTCATGAATTCGTAAGCTATGTTCAGAACTTCTCGTGGCATTGTGGCCGAGAAGAGCGAAGTTTGGCGGTGCGCCTGTGTCTGGCGCAAAATGCCCACCACATCATCGACGAAACCCATGTCAAGCATCCTGTCCGCCTCGTCAAGCACGGCAACCTGCACATGGTCAAGCTGCAATGTTTTGCGCTCCATGTGGTCCATTATGCGGCCCGGAGTGCCGACCACGACGTCGACTTGAGACTGGAAGCGCTTCATCTGCTTCTCCATCTCCTGCCCGCCATAGACGGGCACGACGTTGATTTTGGCTGAATGGCCCATCTTCTCCATCTGCTCACATACCTGAATCGCCAATTCGCGCGTCGGGCACATGACTAATCCGAATGGCTGCGCCACTCCGGGCGCGTGATGGGTGGTTTGATGGGCCGAACCTGCCGCGTGCGAGTGATTGAGCAGTCGGTCAAGCATGGGCAAACCGAATGCAGCCGTTTTGCCGGTGCCGGTCTGCGCCTGGCCAATCAAATCCTCGCCCTGCATGAGGAGCGGAATTGTCTGCTCCTGAATGGGGCTGGGATGCTCGAATCCCATTGCTTTGATGCCTTCCAGTAATTTTGGGTGCAATCCGAAATCTTCGAAATTCATAGTAGTCGACCTTGTCTTGCCTGCGGCTCCCATGACGGAAGTCCAGAGCGTGTGCCAATAAGCGGCCACGCCCACTGCAAAAAGAGACTCTTTTCGTAGCAAGCGTCGCACCAGATAAAATGGGACGGGCGTTGCCCGCGCTTTTTTATCCGGTCGTAAAACCACTTATTTGGTTTTTTTGTTTGATTTGTTTTCTTATCTATTTGTTTTCTCTATTACTATTTGAGCCATCAACCCTTAAAAAGAGGCGGGCCAAGACTCTTTTGGTCTTTATGTCACTGCCCGAAAGTTCGCTGATTCGCCAAGAGCATATTGTCCGAGATATGCAACTGCTTTCCGAGGTGAAGCTGACAAAACGCGGGCTCATCCGTTATTTGGCTTTATCTCTTGGGCTCATTTCGCCGAACGAGAGTCGGACTCTTATGCTCGACATACTCGAAGCTCTATTTGGCGCGCATTTCGCCCATGACGAGCCCGATGTTAATCAGCTCATGGAGCGCATCAATGCCGTGCGGCCCGCCGATTCCCCCGCGCAGATAAAGGCCGTGCGTTACCACTTGCATGTGCTAAAAGAGAAAGGGATTTTGACTCGAAAGGCGGGGCGTTACAAATTCACCCTGCCGCCCATGGCCGAGAAAGATGATTTGGGCGAGGCGCTTGAATACGTCTATCTGACGAATGCGAAAAATGCGCTGGAAAAAACAAAGAAGGCATTGCAGACGCTCGAGCATATGAGTTGAATAATCCCAAAGTCCCATATCTCTTTAGTGGGTCGGCATATGGAGTCTATATCTTCTCGATATCAACTTGTGCGTGAATCAGTTCCGGGCAGCGTGCGCCTCGTCGCCATCACAAAGGGCCATGAGCTCGACGAGATAAAATCCGCTCTTTCTGCTGGCTGCCTCGAAATCGGCGAGAACAAGATACAAGAGGCGGAAGAGAAAAATATTATTTCGCTCAAAGAGTCTCACCCGAACATTGTGCTTCATATGGTCGGGCATTTGCAGCGCAACAAGGTGAAGATGGCCGTATCGATTTTCGATGTCATACAATCAGTGGATTCAATCGCTCTGGCGAGGAAAATCGCGAATGAGGCGGCGGCGCAGAAGAAGTGCATCACAATCTATCTCCAGTTCCGAGTGTCAGGCCACGAGAGCCAGGACGGATTCATCGGCGAGGAGGAATTGGAATCGGCGGCAAAAGAAATACGCGCGATGCAAAACGAATATTTCAAATTGGAAGGGTTGATGGGAATCGCGTCCGTCGCCCACCCGCGCGAGAATTTCGAGGAATTAAAGGCGATGGCAGACCGGCTCAAGCTGCCAATAATTTCAATGGGCATGAGCGGAGACTACAGAATAGCCATCGAGGCAGGCAGCACGATGGTGAGGATAGGAACAGCAATATTTGGCGAGAGGGATGAGGATTAGCGGTATTAGTCTGATTAGATTTTTTCTTATCTCACAATTGTTCTTCTCTCACTATCTTTTTCCCGAATGTATCCACCATCCAGAATTTCGGCGCATGTGGATAAGGTTTTTTCAGCAAGAAATTAAGCGCCGCATTGGCGGCCAGCACGCCGACAAGATTTGTAGCTGGCCCCCACGCGGTTTTGCATTGCGGATAATGAATAAGAGAAGATTCGATTTGCTCGTCGGGCTTGTTGAGTGAGGGGAGATACAATATTTTTTCGAGGTTGTCGCTCGATGACAACACGCTCACCATTCCCCGCTCGCCCATCGCGGCTGCGTAGAGGTAATCGATACCGGCTTTTCTGCAAATCCTCGCCAAGCACACGCGCGAGTGGGCCGAATCCATCGTGTCGATGACGAGGCCGGGCGAAAAGGAAGAGAGTGCGCGGGAGAATGAAGCGAGCGAGCCGAATTCTATTTTTTTGTCGCTTTTGTTTATTTTTATTTTCGGGTTTATCTCCATCATTTTCTCGGCGAACACATCCACTTTCTTCTTGCCAATTGTTTTCTTCTGCGCATGAATCTGACGGTTCAGATTGCTCGGCTCGAACCTGTCGAAGTCGATAATCATCAAATGCCCGATGCCGGCGCGCACCAATAATTCTGCGGCTATTCCGCCAACGCCGCCAAGACCGAACACCGTAATACGGGCGTCTTTGAGCTTATGCTGCTGGCTTGTGTTTATTGTGCCCGAGTTGCGCTTGAAACAAACATCTATATCCATATCATCTTTTTCGAAGTCCTGTCTTTTATACTCTCTTTTTCAATTCACATTCATGGACCGTAGCGAATGGCAGGCGCTAAACGCCCTCTCAATCTGCCGAACACTGGTGGCCGGGTTCTTCTGGCTCTTCACCCCGCTCTACATGCTCTCCGCACATTTGGGCGCAGCCGACATCGGACTTGTGATTGGCATTGCGACATTGGTCCGCCTATTTTCTGCCCCTCTCGTCGGCACGCTCAATGATTTGCTGGGCACCCGACGCCTCATCCAAATATCATTGGCCGGCATGGCGCTCGGGGCCGCGCTTTTGGGTTTCACCGAGCCTGCGACATTGTCATTTCTAACCGTCCTCTGGCCGATGTGCCTCTTCCTCCTCTCGAGCAATTCTCTCATGCTCTCGCTCGAGGCATCGCTTTACAAGAAAACGACCGAAACTGAAGTCGCGGGCCATGTGGGGGAATACAACGCATTCAAGGCCGTCGCGTGGGGCATCGGCATACTTGTCAGCGGCTATCTCCTGCTCACATTCTCATTCAATACGCTCGCATTCGTGCTGGCGGTCTTCTGCATGCTCGCGCTCGCAATCACTTTCTTGGTGAAACACACTGTGAAAGTGCAGTTCGATTTGTCACAATATGCGAACGAATTGGCGAAGCCTGCCGTGCTCATGCTGTCGATGATAATACTCATCCAGTCATTTGAATGGGGAAATGAGGGGGTGGCATTGGGCCCGCTTCTGCACAGCCAGGGGGGGCTGGACAGCTCGCAGATAGGAATCGTCACATTCGCCGCAGACATAGTCATGGGGGCGGTGTCGATTTGGGCCGGGCATCGCGTGTCTTCAAGGCATAGGGGGGCGCAGCCAAAAGAAGTGCGATGGGTGCTCATCGCCGGCCTGCTTTTCGCCGCGGGAGGTTCGTTCCTCATCTTCGTCACGCACGACATGCAGGGCATGATGGCGGCGCGCATACTCTACAACATAGGCGAAGTGCTCAACGGCGTGAGCATAGGATTCCTCATCGGCACCACTTTTTCGCAAACACGCGTTGGAGGAGTCAATGGAGTGCTCAACCTCATTTCCAATGTGGGAATGGCCTCTGCCGCGTTCGCAGCCGCCTATCTCATGGCATTCGGTTTCGGAGTGCCTTATCTCGTCTCGGGCGCGTTATTTTTGTTCGCGGCGGCAGCGGTATGGTTTTTGTTCAAGAGGCTTTGACATGAAAGGCGCGATATTGTTTTCCACCACCAACGCCGCTTCGCTCAACATCATGAGGCATCTGGAGTCGGACTGGAAATGGCAGAAGAGAAATGATTCTCTTTACACTTTTTCGGCGTGCGGCAAGGAGAAATGCTGCACTGGATTCGAAGCAAGAGGCTTCGCGGCGGAAATAATCGCCATCGAACCGCCCGAAGATTTGAAAGCGGATTATTTCCTCTATGCCTCTACTCATAAATCCGAAGCGGGCAAGCCCGCGCTGACGGCGCACATCCCCGGCAACTGGGGCTCGGCTGATTTCGGGGGAACGCCGCGCACCTTGAATATGGCTTATGCGGCCAAACTGAAACAGATTTTGTGCTTGCTGGATGAGGCTGCGAAAAAGCTCGGCCTTGATTGGCCC
>CAIXYX010000083.1 GCA_903923795.1 uncultured Microcaldota archaeon | reverse complement strand
TGCCCATTTGGGTGGATGGCATGGGAGTGGAGGCCTCAAGAATTGTGGCGGGCTATCCGGGCTACATAAAAGACGCGGCGCAATTCCGCCGCCAGCTCGAATCGGTCAACATCGTGCGCGAGGCGAGGGACAGAAGCAAGGTGCTCAAAGAGCCGTGCGTCATCATCTCGACGGCAGGCATGCTTCAGGGCGGCCCGGCTCTTGGTTATCTTCTCTCGCTCTCCGACCAGTCCGAAATTGTCTTCACCGGCTATTCGGTGGAGGGCACGAACGGCTACAACCTCTTGCAGAACGGCTATGTCGAAGTGGATGGCGAGCAGGTGAAGCCAAGCATACCTGTGCGCTACCTCGACTTCTCGGCGCACGCAAGCCGGAGCGAGCTCTTCAAATACGTCGAGCGCGCGAACCCCGACAAGGTGTATTGCATCCACGGCGATTCGGCCAACTGCACGCAATTCGCCGAAGAGCTGAAATTGGAAGGGTTCGACGCATATGCGCCGAAACTGGGCGAGAAAGTGCAGCTTTAGAGTTTTGTTTTTATTTCAAATTTGTTTTTGTTTATCAACTGCTTTTTCTTATTGTTTAACACCCGCTTTTCCTTATTTTCAATCCGCAGACAGCCAAAGCTCCGGCGATAGCTTTAATAGGTATGCGAAAATGTACATCTCACCAAGACGGAAACGCCCGCAGCCGGCGAAGAAGATGATTGCCGGAAAAATATTTGGGCGGAATTAAATTATGGGGTGAACTTATGGCTAAAGCGAAATCAAAGGAAATGCAATGCTCGGACAACTGCGGGGGCGCGTGCTGCATGCACCCGTGCTGCAAGTGCGCGGCGCCGATCCTGATATTCGGCCTCTTGTTCATCATCGCCGGATTCGGGCTCTGGACAGATGCGCCTCTCTGGTTCAACGGCTGGACCATCTTCGGGGTTATGCTTGCGATGATAGCCCTGGTCAAAATGTTCATAATGAAGAAGTGAGCCGCGATTTTTTCTTTTGTTTTAACTTTCTTCTTTGTATTTTATCTTTCTTCTCTTTGTTCTATCGTTCTTCTCTTTTTCCGAGCTTTAGCCAAACCATCTTAAATCCTAAACCCGATACCTTTGCCCCTGTGGGAGGGTATGTGAGCCATGGCCGCCATCGATGATTCGCACCTTATCAAGCTCTGGGAGGAGTTTATCGAGGGATACGGCCAGCAGGCGCTAAGAGAACTGGAGACAAAATACCCGACAGTGAAAAGCCTCGAGATCGATTTCGCCGAGGTGCAGCGCTATGACCATGAGCTGGCCGAACTGCTCATAGACAAACCGGACATCGCCATCGCTGCATTGGAGAAAGTCGTCAAAAAGCCGACAGCAGGAGTATTGGAAATACCATTCGAGCCACACGTGCGCATAAAGGGCGTGCCCGAGAACAATCTGCTGATTCAGAACATCTCCTCGAACCACATCGACCATCTCATCGCCATCAAGGGCATCATCAACAAGCGGGCCGACGTTTTGCACAAGGTGAAAGTGGCTCTCTACAGATGCCTGATGTGCGACCATGTCTTGCGCGTGCCCATCACGCGAAAAGACGTAGCTCCACAGGTGTGCCCCGAATGCAAGCGCCGCTCGCTCAAGCTCGAGGAGGAAGGCAGTTATTTCGTCGACATACAGCGCGCCGAGATTCAGGAATTGCTCGAGAGGCTCAAAGGCGGCACGCCAGCTGCACGCCTCGAATTATACATGGAGGACGACCTTGTCAATCGGCTCACGCCCGGCGAAGCCGTCGAAATTGTCGGCATAGTGCGCCTCCGCCCGCCGCTAAAGCCGAAAGGCAAGCGCGAGGAGACCACCGGCATATACACACGTTTTCTTGAGGTCAACAACCTCATCAACATGAGAAAGGATTTCGAGGACATTCTAATCACGCCGGAAGAGGAAGCCCAGATAAGGGAATTGTCAAAAGACCCGCAGATTTATGATTTGGTCAACGATGGCATAGCGCCCGGCATATACGGCCACACCGAAGTGAAGGCCGCCATCGCGTTGCAGATGTTCGGCGGCACCAAAAACAAGATGCTGCCCGGCGGAGAGCCAATCAGAGACGACATCCATCTTCTTTTAGTGGGCGACCCGGGCGCGGCCAAATCGAGGCTGTTGCATTACGCCAAAGACCTCGTGCCAAAAGGCATCTACGTATCGGGCAAATCGGTCACAGGC
>CAIXYX010000082.1 GCA_903923795.1 uncultured Microcaldota archaeon | reverse complement strand
TTGGCCGAGGAGATAGAGAAAAGAAAAGGCGAGAAGCCCTCGCCCGGCACGATTTATCCGGCTCTAAAAGCGCTGAAAGAGACTGGCTGGATTGAGGAGAGAGCGGAGAAAGACGGCAGGGTGAATAACAAGATGGCTGGGAAAGAGGGAAAAACCATTGTTTATTCTCTCACACCTGACGGCCGTCTCGCATTGAAGGCGGCCAAGCAGCGCTTCTGCCAGATTTTCATCGGCGTGATGGAATAAGAGAGTAAATGCGAACGGCGATTCTGGCTGGGTTCGAAGAATTTTGCGCGCCCATCTCGCTCCGTTTTAAAAACCCCACTCGCATAATCCCTGTCGTTATAGTTACATAGAGGGAGGATTATCCATGTCGAGCCCGCTGAAGTTCTTAGAGCCCGTATTCAAGTTCCTGCCCGAGGTCAAATCGCCAACCACTCCGCCGGCGTTCAGCCAGCGGCTGACATGGACACTCTTGGCCCTCCTCCTCTTCTTCGCCATGTACAACGTGGCCGCAGTAGGAGTGGACAAGAGATACGCCGAAGGCTCCGACTTCCTCCAGGTCGTCACGGCCTCGAAGATGGGCTCACTTTTGACGACAGGCATCGGCCCCATAGTGTTGGCCTCCATTTTTCTCCAGTTGTTTGTCGGCGCGAAAATCCTCAATGTCAACTTGAAGGACCCCGAGCAGAAATCGCAGTTCTACGGCACGCAGAAATTATTGGCCATCATCCTGTGCTGTTTCGAAGCCTATATTTACGTCGTAGTGGGCCATCTGCCGCTGCAACCATTGTTCGGGAGCGAAGGATATGTCATAGGCACAGCGGGAGCTGGCATGGCGCAGGTGCAGACGCTGGCGGGCCAAATCATCACGGTGCCGATGGCGACGATAGTGACCGGCGCGACTTACACGCCAATCACCATGTGGCTCGTGCTCGCGCAAATAGCATTAGGCTCGCTCATTCTCCTCTTCTTGGATGAAGTGGTATCAAAGCACGGGTTAGGAAGCGGTATCTCATTATTCATCGCGGCCGGTGTCGCATTGGCCATTGTCGGCGGGGCGCTGCAGGTCGGCGGCATCGTGTTAAGCGTCCTGCAGGAGGGCGGGGCCGAAGTAATTTCCAAAGCCATCATGGCCCTCTTCCCCGTGTTCTCCACCATCATTGTCTTCCTCGTGGTCGTATATGTGGAAGGGGCAAAAGTGGAAATCCCTCTTTCATTTGACAGGGCAAGAGGCGTGGCCACTGGCTTCCCCATCAAGCTCACTTATGTGAGCAACATACCTGTCATTCTTGCCTTCGCCCTCATCGCCAACTTCCAATTCGCGGCGGTGGCGATGAACGGCAACCCGCACTGGTGCCTCACAGGCACGCCGGATGCGAGCGCAGATGTGATAAACTATTGCAAGGGCGGAGTGGATTTCTTCAACCTGCTCGGCCGGACTTCTGGCGGAAACCCGCCCCATTTCGTCGACGGATTGTTCTACCTCATCTCGCCGGTCTACCGTCCGGCAGTAGGACAGGATTTCGGGGCATATATGGGACAGATGTTCACGGCAACGACGCCGGCATTGCACATCCCCGAATGGGTGCACATCATAGTGTACATCGCATTCCTCATGATTGTCTGCGTGATATTCGGCATGTTCTGGGTAGAGACGACCGGCATGGGGCCGAAAGAGGTCGCCGAGCAGCTCGACTCCGCGGGATTGCAAATCCCCGGCTACAGGCGGGACCCCCGCATAGTCACGAGCTTGCTCGAAAAATACATCCCACCCATCGTGGTCATCGGCTCGGCTTTCGTCGGATTGCTGGCAGGTTTGGCTGACTTGACAGGCGCGCTGGGCACAGGCACAGGCATATTGCTCACAGTGAGTATCCTCTACAGATTATATCAGGACATCGAGAAACAGCAGGTGTTCGAGACCAGCTCGCTCATGGGCGGGCTGTTGGGCAAACGATAGCGGGCGGCCACGGGGGCCGTCAATGGGAGGGAATTGATATGATGATTGTCATGGGCGTGCCGGGCGCGGGCAAAAGCACGGTGCTATCGGTCGCAAAAGAAGCTGGCTGGACCGTTCTCAACTACGGCGACATGATGATGGAGATAGCGGCCACAAAAGGCATTGCCGACCGCGATCAGTTGCGCAAGCAGACTGCCGAATTCCAAAAGGAGATACAGAAAAGCGTCGGTGAGAAATTGGCGAAGGAGAAGAGGCGCAACGTCATCCTCGACACCCATTGCTCGGTGATGACTCCGGGCGGATACCTGCCCGGCCTGCCGTTCTCCTTCCTCTCGCGCTGGTCGGTGGAGAGGCTGGTGTATATCACCGCCGAGCCGAAAGAGATAATGGCACGCCGCGCGAAAGACACCACAAGGGTGCGCAATGACCAGGACCTGCCAAAGCTCGTCGAGCATGACATGATGAACCGCGCTTACCTCGCCGCTTATTCGGTTCTCACCGGCGCGCCGGCCAGGATAATCATAAACGCGAACGGCAAGCTGGCCGAAGTGCAGAAAGAGTTCGGCGCCCTGTTGATTTAATATTTAACCGCAAAATCCAAAACTTCCAAATTGACTTTGTTGATTTTTATGGACAACCAAACGACCATGCTCGCAATCGCCGCCATAGCCATGGCTTACGCCGCCACCTCATTCATCATCTACCAGAAAATCGGCAACCCCAAGCGCATCAAGGAGATACAGGCCGAATCCAGCCGCCTCTCGAAAGAGATGGGCGAGGCGATGAAGAGCAAGGACGACAAGCGCATCGACGCCATCAACAAGGAGTACGAGAAATTCTTCCCGAAAATGGGCGAGATGATGATGCTTCAGTTCAAGCCCATGCTCCTCATTCTGCCCATTTATATCATACTCACACCCATAGTAAAATCGACTTTCGACGGATTCACCATAGTTCTTCCGGTCTATCTGCCCATATTCATCCAGAATCTGGATAAATTCCCAAACTGGCGCAATCTGTTCGGCCCGATTGGCTGGTTCTGGCTCTGCGTGATTTTCGGAGGCCTGGCCATATCCATTATAAAGTCGCAATGGGATAGTTTTAACGCCAAGAAGAAGGGCGATGGCTCAAGGCCGGATGCGCCCAAAGATGATAAAACAAAAGAGATAGCGGCAACTCCGGCGCCGGAAATGACAACAAAGACGGCCCCGGCAACCGAAAAGGATTCTGTTGCGGCCACGACAAAGAAAACTGCAGAAATTACAAACTGATAAAAAGTTGATTTAACAAACCATATTCGTATTCATTGAGGTGTATGCAAATGCCTATTCCAAAGAACCGGGCGCCGTCTGTGCGCAAGATAAAATACCGCGCGCCGTCCGGCGAGAGCCGCGTGCGCTACCGCCGCAGAATCAAGGGCGGCAAGCACTACTGCGCGCTTTCAGGTGAGAAACTCACTGGCGTTCATTCCACCCGTGGTTTGTCGGCAAGCAAGCACAGGCCCAACCGCCCCTACGGCGGCCGCCTCTCGCCTTCCATGAGCCGGCGCGTAATCATCTTCAAGAGCCGCCTTGCATCGGGAGCAATCACGCTCGAGCAGGTGCCGGTCGAATTGCTCGACTACATGCCAAAGACGGCCAAGAAATAGACGGGAAAAAGGGATGCAAAAATACCCGTGGTGGATATGAAATGACCTCTCCATCCGCACGTTTCCCCGGCTCGCTCATTGATGGCCCATCGAGCATCATCGCCATCTCCGGTCTTGCGGGCTCGGGAAAAAACACCGTGTCGGGCGAAGTGGCCAGGAGAATGGGCTGGCAAATCATCGAGCCCACATTCAAGACCCTCGCAGCGAAAGAAGGAATCACGCTGATGCAATTTCAGGAGAAAGCGAAAAAAGATTCTGACATCGACAAGAAATTCGACGCGGCATTGCAGGAAGAATGCCAAAAAGGCAATTGCGTGGTGGCAACCTGGTTAGGACCTTGGATGGCGCCGGGAAAACCGTTCCGCGTCTGGCTCGACGTGCCGCAAACAATCCGGGCGAAACGCGTGGCCGGCCGCGAGGGCGGGAAAATCGAGGATTCTCTCGCGCACATAAAAAAACGCGATGCCGACAACCGCGAACGGTATAAAAAAGTCTATGGCATAGATATATTCGACCATGCCGGATTCGATCTGGTGCTGGACGCTTCGGCGAGCACACCGGCGAAACTGGCGATGGAAATCGTGAACGCTTACAAAAAACGGAAATAAGAAAACAAAACAAACGAAAAGAAAATGAGTGAATCAAAAACAAATCAACGAGGTTGTTTCATATGAGCGCTATTGGTGTAGGTCGTGTTTGCATAAAAATCGCCGGAAGAGATGCTGGACAGAATTGCGTCATTTCCAAGATAATCGACACACGCTTTGTCGAGATAAAGAGCCGGGGCCGCAAGAAGGCGCGCCGATGCTCAATCCGCCATCTCGAGCCAACAGACACGGTCGTGAGCTCGCCCGAGCAGTTCGGCGCTTAAGCAGCTAAATAGAAAACGGGCAATAACATGCTCGATTTCGTTTTTTCAATTTCCCCCATTTTTTGGGCACTCTTATGCTCAGCGGGCTTTGCCGCCTGGACAATTCTCACAAGACTGATTTTAAAAGACGAGAAAGACTTCATCGCCGTTGGCGGAGTGAATGAGACGCTCGCCAGCGTGATAATGCTGGTCCTTATTCTTCTCGTTGGAATAGATGCGGGTTCAACACGCACATTTGATTTCGGCTCAATTCCCACTTTCGTTTGGCTCGTAATTGCCGCAGCCTCTGTGCTCTACACTGTTTTCGCTTACCTCAATTACAGGGCTTTTCAGACTATAGAGGCCACCGAGAGGGCGGTTGTCAGCCAGATTCAGGTCGGCTGGGTGGCACTCTTAGGAATCCTTCTCTTGGGCGAGCATCCATCCTCGATGCAAATTGCAGGCATGGTGTTTGTCGTCGGCGGGGCATTGCTCTGCACATACAGGAAAACGCGTAGCAGGTGGAAAGTTGAGGGCGTGCAGATTGTCGTGCTGGCAAGCGTCATAGCAGGAACTGGGGCGCTCTGCGACAAAATAGCCGTCGCGAATTTCCCAATTCTGCTCTACTCGATTTGGCTTTTCATCCTGCCGGCCACGATGGCATTGGCGTTGATGGGGAGAAAGGCATTGCCGAGGATGAAAGCGGTATTTGGCAGGCACGGGGCGCGAAATTTCCTGCTTCTCGCAATCACAAGCACTTTGCCGTACGTCGCATTTTTGCTCGCATTGAGATTTTTACCAGCATCTGAAGTCGTGCCTCTTGTCAACACGAACATCGTCCTGACGGCATTGGGCGGCATGCTTCTCTTGGGCGAGAAAGAGGGATGGATACAGAAAGTGATTGGCGCCATACTCGCTTTCGCAGGCGCGTGGATGATAGCAAGATAAAAATAAAGAATGCCAAAAGTGTTACGATGAAAAAATCCCCCACCACCATCGACGAGCTCCTATCCTGCTCATTTATCATCCTCGACAAGCCGCGAGGGCCTAGCACTCACGAGGTCACGACGTACATTCGAAAATTGCTCGGCGTGAAAAAAACTGGGCAGATGGGCACGCTCGACCCGAAAGCTTCAGGTGTTCTTGTCATCGGCATCGGAAAAGCCGTGCGCCTCCTGCGCTTCGTCGACATGAAGGAGAAGACTTACGTCGGTGTGATGAGGACGAGAATCGCCCCGAAAAATATGGCCGAACTGCAGGCAGAATTTGACAAACACACCGGCTCCATCCGCCAGATGCCCCCGCGCGAGTCGGCGGTGGCCAAAAGGCGGCGCACGCGAAAGGTTTATGAACTTAGAGTCCGAGATATAATCAACAATACCGCGCTATTTGAATCCCGCGTCGAGGCGGGCACCTATATCCGGGGTGCTCTGCACCGAGGTAGGCAAGCGTTTTGGAATGGGCAAAATGATTGAGCTTCGACGGACATCCGTCGGCTCTTTCACAGAGTCCGATGCCATCCGCCTGCCTGATCTCGTCGATGCGGCGTACAAATTCAAGATGCGCAAAGATGCGTCGGAATTGAGGAGAATCCTTCATCCGGCGCAAGAGATGGTCCATCTTCCCCGCCTGTATGTGGCGGATGCTGCCGTGGACGCGATCGGTCGCGGGGCGCTTCTGGCGCCATCCGGTGTGGCCGACGCCGAGGCTGGCATTGTTCCGGGAGCTTGGGTGCAACTCATGGCCAAAGACGGCTCGCTTCTCGCCATAGGGCGGAAGGAGTCAGATTTGGTCAAACCAAAGATTGTGCTAAGATGATGGTGATCAAAAAAAATATGACCTGCATCCACATTCACGCCGGGATCGCAGAGCCCTTTTTCTTTTCGCGGAAAAGAAAAAGTGCTTCACCCCAAAAAGAAAAGGAAAAAATGGTGATTGAAAAGATATGAGATGAACTTGCATTCGCGCCGGGATCGCATAACCTGGTAGT
>CAIXYX010000081.1 GCA_903923795.1 uncultured Microcaldota archaeon | reverse complement strand
GTGGGCCGTGTCTTGTATGAGACCGGCGCCATGACAGACCAGCAGCTGCGCAAACTAAAGGAAGAGGCCGAGAAGGTCGGCAAGGCGACATTCGAGTTCGCCTTCTCCATGGACACACTCAAAGAGGAGCGCGAGAGAGGAGTGACAATCGAGCTCAACCACAAGGAGTTCGAGACAGCCAAATACTACTTCACAATCATCGACGCGCCCGGACACAAGGACTTCGTCAAGAACATGATTACAGGCGCGAGTCAGGCCGACGCAGGAGTGCTCGTGTGCTCTGCCAAGGAAGGAATCCAGCCCCAGACAAAGGAGCACGCTTTCCTGGCCAAAGTGCTCGGCATCAGCCAGCTGATTGTCGGCATCAACAAGATGGACGCCGTCAACTGGGACCACGTCAAATATGACGAGACCAAGATGGCCCTCACAACCTTGTTGAAGAACATCGGCTACAAGACCGACCTCATCCCCTTCATCCCCTACTCGGGATACACGGGAGACAACATCAACAAGAAAAGCGCCAACATGCCATGGTACTCCGGCCCGACACTTCTGGACTGCTTCGACAAGCTCGTTTGCCCAGCCAAGCCCACCGACAAACCGCTGCGCCTTCCAATCCAGGACGCCTTCATGATCACGGGCCACGGAACAGTGCCGGTCGGCCGTGTAGAGACAGGCATATTGAAACCGAATCAGAGCGTCATCTTCATGCCCTCTGGAGCCAAGGGTGAATGCAAGCGCATCGAGATGCACCACCAGGAATTGGCGCAGGCAGTGCCCGGCGACAACGTCGGCTTCAACGTGAAAGGTGTTGACAAGAAGGACATCAAGCGCGGCGAGGTCGTCGGCCCGGTGGACAACCCGCCCACAGTGGCAGCCGAATTCACGGCGCAAATCGTGGTGCTCGAGCACCCGACCGCAATCGGCAAGGGATACACACCGGTCTTCCACATCCACACGGCCCAGATCGCCTGCACAATCACAGAGCTGATTGAAAAGAAGGACCCCAAGACCGGATTGACGATGCAGAAGAACCCCGACTTCCTAAAGACCGGCGACGTGGCCATCATCCGCGTCAAGCCATTGAAGGCGGTCGTGGTTGAGAAGTTCTCGGCATTCCCGCCCTTGGGCCGCTTCGCCATCCGCGACATGGGCCAGACAGTGGCCGCCGGAGTGGTGCTCGATGTCACGCCGAAAACGGCGTAGGTTTTTTCCTTTTTAATTTTAAATTTTCATATTTTGGATTGGTGAACAAATGAGCAAAGCACGAATCAAACTTATCGGCAAGAACCCCAAAGAGCTGGACGACGTCTGTCACCAGATTGAGGAGATAGCCAAAGTGACGGGCGTGGACATCGCAGGACCGATTTATCTGCCCACCCGCCGTTTGAAAATCTCGACTCGGCGCACGCCTTGCGGCGACGGCTCGGACACATACGAACACTGGGAGATGCGCATACACAAACGCATGATTGATGTGGCCGGAGATGAGCGGACTCTTCGGCAGATTATGCGCGTGAAAGTGCCGGACACAGTGCATGTGAAGATAAGCATCGAATAAATTACAGACTTCTTTTAGATTATTTTCTGATTAGCGCAAGCACGGAGCGGTCAGAAGGCAGAGATATAAATATTCACACGCGAGATATAACATTATAACTAAAGGTGATTTGATGGCAGATAACATTCCGAAACTTTTGATCAACCCAGTCATCACAAACAAAGTCAAATCCAATTTCGAAATAAAAACATGCCTTAGCGCCTCGCCTATACCCGCAGCAAGCT
>CAIXYX010000080.1 GCA_903923795.1 uncultured Microcaldota archaeon | reverse complement strand
TACATAATAGTAAGGATGGTTATCCCAAATTACTGCGGCGTCTGAATCATGTAAAACAGGTTTCTTTCCATGATAATTATTTAACCATTTTTTAAACTTCTTTCTTGGAACATTTACAACAAGATGAAAATTCTTATGATATATTTCATCCATAATGGCAAAGTATTCTATTTTGTCCTTCTTTTTCATATTTCTTCTCACTGTGTATTCTTAGCCAGAATCCTGAATGCACTTGTATTCCCAGCCCCAAACAGGATAGTGTCCCCGTTCGCTCCGCCAAAAGATGAGTATGTTCCCCACCACGGCGCTGTTCCCATTGTATCTGAACCGGTCAAGGCATAGACATACTTTCCCGTTATCGAGTCCTGAATCGCTATCGGCGTGATCGCGGTAATCCCTGTGCCTGACGTATCGGGCAAAACGATTTTCCGCAGACTCCATGTCGTATCTCCCGGAGCGACGACCACAGGAACCATAGTCGTTGTCGGCTTTGGAATAGTCCCTATCCATGTTCGGGCGGAATCTGTATTCGACACTTGTCCGTCCGCTGTTCCGCCTTTCACCACTACTTGAAGTCGATACTTCACATTCGGTTTTAACCCCGATATGGTTTTCGTTGTGGCATCCGCCGCCGTGGAATCAATGTACAGGCCGGTGTCGATATTCTTTATCCGGAATCCGGTTTCCCCGGTGATATTGTCAGTCCAGTCGCATTTTATCGTTGTGGCTGACTTAGCGGAATCCCGGAAAGCGGTCGGGGCTTTTAGGGTATAGAGAAGGGAAAGATACGGTTCATTCCCGGCGCTGCTGGAACTATAGGAACTGATAAATTGGTTTTCCGTACTGGCAGAATTAGTAATATCCTTATAGGATAACCAGACAACCCGGTGAGTATCGGCTCGGGCAATGGCCGCGTTCAGGGAATCCATTCCGATAACAGTATAAGGGAAATAGTACCAAGTATCATCACTTGTCATTGTACTGGTATTTTTATAGCCGTAGATGTAGTTTGTCTATTTTCTGATGCCCCAACGCCACCCCGAAGAAAGGCATCTCTTTTGTCCGTTTTTTCTCATCCGCCACAAGATAGCTTCTCGGATATTGGGTGAGGCGGATGCGAATCGCTACCTCCCATGCGCTGGCATGTGTGCTCAACGCCTCTTTCAAGCCATTGAATATTTTGTAGAATTCATAGGTGTCTTTCGCCGCGATAGCGAAAGCCAAGTCGTATTTGCCCCCGAAATCGGAAATCCAATAGACCCTGTCATTTTTCTCCAATGTCTCGACCAATTTGGCCCTACTGTCTTTTCCTCTGAGTGAGCAGAAAACCCCGTGGCCCACGAAGCCTAATTCTGAGAAATTGACAAAGGCCATGTATCTCTTTATGATGCCGTTCTTCTCCAGACGTTGAATGCGGTACCTGATATGCTCAGCTGAGGTGCGCAAGGCCTTGGCCATGCGCTTGAGGCTTTCCCTCCCGTCGTGGTCAAGGTGGAAGAGGATTTTCTTATCGAGAGCGTCTAGTTCCATTGCATGATATTTCACTATTTTTGTATATAATACTTGCTATTTTTCATAAAAATTGTTGAAAAGTATTAATTATCTTAAAATACACATTAAACCATAGAGAGAAACAGTTGAGGTGATTGAGATGATGAAAAATGTTTATCTTGGAAAAATGAATGACATTGATGCGGTCAAGAGATGCAATGCTGAAAAAATCCGCCTTTATGACCTAAAGGACTTCAATTATCGTCTCTTGGAAACCACCATCTACAAGAACGAGAGCTACAGGTATCCCGCTCACTCTGGTCCGTGGGCAATCTTCGGAGTCAAGAATGTGAAAATGGGTCAGTTCATTGAAACCATCCGATATGGTATCCCTCGTGTAGCCGATTTGAAGGCCCTGGGCCTTTCTGATTACATCGGCGAGAAAAACGTGGCCTTCTTCATCCCAGTCATTCCTGACATCGGCAACGGCAAACCCAGTCTGGAATTTGTGCAGGATGGCAAGAGCCAGCTCATAGTGGCCAATGAGCCAGCCAAGATAGTTGTCGTCCAGAACATGCCGCGGGACGGTACGCAGTTGTCTGACAAAGACTACGAGAATTTGGTCGGCATTTCTCATACTTATGACATCAACCTTTACTTCGATCTCCGTGATGGTTCTGGAAACTTCCTGCTGCGCCGCGGCGATGTTTTCGTCGACGGCTGCCGTCACGACGTCAACGGCAACCTCTGGGACAGCCCTCTCGGAGTACAAGGCGACTACTCATTAGGTGATTGATATGATGAAACAAAAAACTGAAACCAAGCAAAAGAAATTCACCCACGCCATCGCCCATTTCGGCTCAATCGCGCTTCTGTCCACGAGTCTGATGCTCGCGTCAAAGGCCAAGGCAGCCGACAGCACGAATGTGTCATTGTCATTCGCGCCCAAAGCCATCATGCGTGTCTATGACAATGGCCAGTCGTCAGCACTAGGTGTAGGTTTGAACATGCAACTCGACATCAACAAGCTGTCGATGGGTGCTAGTGCCAGCGTGGTGCAGACCAACCAAAAACCAGTCGTGGAAGAGACAGGTGCGTGGATAGGTTATCCATTAGGCCCAATCTACGCGGTCGGATATTACTACACCGACCTCTTCTACAAGGTGGGAGTCAAAGATCCGGCCTTCGGCCTCGCGCTCAAGGGATATGGGCTCAAATTGGGCGCGGAGAAGGGGAAAGATTTCTCAGACCTCTATCTCGCGCTTCCGATGGATGGATTTACTCCCGGTCTTGTGGCTCTTGAATGGGACGGAAAGCTCCAACGAGTCGGCATCAGTGCCAACACTTCGAGTAAACTGGGGAATCTGCTCTTCAAGACCGAGACAATGTTCACCTGTCCGCCGCAAGGTGGAGCAGGCTCGCTGCAGGTGCGGGCGAGCGTGAGTTACCCGTTTTAGCTCCTTTTTCGTTTTTTCATTATTTTTCTTGTCTTTTTCTCAGTGTTTTTCGTAAGCCGCCATGTCCATCAGCCCATGCCCCGAGAGGTTGAAGAGAATCGTCGCCGCCTCGCCGTTCTTCTTTGCCTCTTGCGCGAGGCGAACTGTTTCAGCGATGGCGTGCGTGCTCTCTGGTGCCGGAATTATTCCTTCTGTTTTGGCAAACAATTCAGCTGTCGAGGCAATTTGACTGTCACCAACTGTTGAGGCGCTCATCAACCCATTTTGCAGCATAAGCGAGACCGATGGCGCCGCGCCATGGTAGCGCAATCCACCGGCGTAAATCGAGGGCGGCATGAAATCCTTACCGAGAGTGTACATCTTGATGAGCGGCGTCAAGCCAGCAGAATCCCCGTGGTCATATTCAAATTTGCCTTTTGTCAATGAGGGAACTGTTTCCGGCTCGACGGCGACGAGCTTAATGCCGGCATTTTTTGTCTTGTTCAATTCGTAAAATGGAAATGCAATTCCGGCGAAATTGCTTCCGCCTCCGAAACAGCCAACAACGTGCGTGGGCATGTCATCAACGCTCTGCATCTGCTTGATTGATTCCTGTCCTATAATCGTCTGATGCAAACAAACGAAATTCAGCACGCTGCCGAGCGAGTATTTCTTGCCTGTGACAACCGCGCGCTCGATGGCTTCAGCGATGGCGATGCCTAAACTGCCTGTGCTCTTTCCCTCGGCCAAGAATTTTCTTCCAACATTCGTCGTGTCTGATGGGCTGGCTTTCACGTCAGCGCCGAATAAGTTCATCATCACTTTGCGGTACGGCTTCTGCTCATAGCTGCATCTCACCATAAACACTTCCACATCCATGCCGAAAAGACTGCCTGCATAAGCCAGACTCGAGCCCCATTGCCCCGCACCTGTCTCAGTGGCAAAGCCAGTCACGCCTTCTTTTTGTGCATAATATGCCTGTGCAACTGCGGTGTTGGGCTTGTGCGAACCGCACACTGACAAATCCTCGCGTTTGTAATAAATTTTGACATCACTTGGTAGTTTGAGATGCTTTTCGAGGTTGGTGGCGCGAACCAATGGCCTTGGTCTGTCAAGTCTTTCGAGGTAGATTTCACGGAGCTCGGACGGAATGGGAATATATCTATCCTCGAAATTTGTTTCTTGTTTGAGAAGTTCAATTGGGAAAAGCACGGACATCTGCTGCGGCGTGGCGGGCTCTTTCGTCTTGGGGTCTATGTATGGCGCCATTTTTTCCGGCAAATCCGGCAAGATGTTGTAGAAGCTTTTGGGGAATTCATTCTCATCCAAGTGAATGGTTCGGGGCATGGGTATCATCTCATCTAATGGTTGTTTGTTTGTGGTAATTTTTCTCCTGTATCGACTATCCCTCTTGTCATTATTAAACATTTATGAACAAAAATAGACAACGACTAAAAATGAGGAATCCTGCCACCCGTAGTCATTCTTCCCTAAAATTCGACGACCATCTCATCCATCGCAGCCGTAGTATTAGCGAAAATCTTTCTTGCCGCCGACTGGGAATCAAGTCTCACCTGTTTCGTGTCATACACGTGCGCGGCGAAGTGGGTGAGGAAAAGTTTTTTCACGTCCGCATCTTTTGCAGCTTGCGCCGCCATCTCCGGATTCAAATGAGGCCACGAGGGCGGGCTGGGTTGTCCGGGCAGTAATCCGCATTCGGTGATGAGCACGTCTGCATCACGCGAGAGGGAGACAAGATTTTCACACGGGCCCGTGTCGGTGCAATAAGAGAGGATGGCTTTCTGTGCGCCATCTCCGTCTCGCGGTATTTCGAACCTGTATCCCCAGCACGGGTCTGCATGCACAAGCGCGCCGGCGCGCACCGAGTATTCGTCGATTCTGTTTTCGCCTAACTTCAATTCGTGTATTTCGACTTTGAGCCCCCTCTTCTCGAGCATCGGATAAGATGCCGTGAATGGATGATTCACCAGCGTGTTGAGTATTTTCTTTGTGCCCGGCATTCCGAATATGCGCAACGGGTGTTTTAGCTTGAATTTCGGCTGTATGTGCAAGCCGACCACATGGTCGAGGTGGAAATGCGAGAGGAAAAGGTCAATGGGCTTGTCTGTGTCTGTGGCGAATTTGTCAAGGCGCCAGATACCGTCTCCCGCGTCGAGCACGATGTAGCGCTTAGGCGTCTCGACAAGGGTGCAAATCGTGTTGGCGAGCGGAGTGGTGAACCAGCCGTTGGTGCCAAGGAAAGCGAGTTTGAGCTTCGATGCCATGTCATCCCTCATTCATTTTTTCGCCGCCTCGATAAATTCGTCTATCTCATACAGATTGGCGTCGACTTCCTGCACCCCGCCGCATTCTTTGGGGAATTTTTGCTTCAGCAGCGCACTCACGTCCTGCAAGAGAGCCTTGTAGTCATCGATGCTGCGGTTCTTCATCACCTTGACCAGCCTCTCGTCGAAATCTTTTGGCTTGAGTTTGAAGGAGCGTGCCTGCACTTCCGCCCATTTCTCCTTGCCGAAATAGATTTTGTTCGCGGCGAAAAGGGCGCGGAGCATGGATTCGGTGCCCTCGTTTATGCAAAGCTCGGCCAGGAACGGCTGATTGCGCTTTCGCTGCGCGCGGTCGTAATAGTGGACTTGGCGCCATGCGTTGAACAAATGGAGATAGAGGTTTGTTTGAAGGAGCTTCTGTGGATAGTCCGCGATGATTCTCTTCTGACCCGCAAGCCAGCCGTCGTCGAAGATGGATTTGGTGTATTGGATGAAGATGGCGGCGTCATTCTCCGATGCGCCGTCGCCCTCGAGGAGGCCCTTGACGCTCTGTTCCAAATCATCGCAGGAGCGGAACACCACCTCGAAGAACTGTTTCTTGTGCGGGAAGAAATCCGCACTCCATGGGAAGTCAACCATAGGAATCGATTTGTCTGACAATGACGAGAAGACCCTGCTCTTCAATTTCGTGTCGGGCATCTTGTCAGCATACACGACTACATCCACGTCATGCGTGAAGCGGTCGTTCAGTCCCATGCCATATGAACCCCAGAGGGCTATGGCTCTTGGCTCGAACTGTTTGAAGCTTTGGGCGATGTCTGTGAAATCTTCCATGAAAAATCCCTCCTATTCCCTCCACTTTATCGAGCATCCCCTGCTCGGCTTGAATCCGCCGGTAGGCATGCGCCCCGTCAAAATGTCATCCAATGCAAATGCCAAATCCTCTGTTGTTGGCTGGGCTTCCGGCGACATTGCATCATCTATTCTTCCATGGTATGCAAGCCTCATGCCCGAGTCGAACACAAACGGGTCCGGTGTGCAGACTGCGCCGTATGCCTTCGCAACTTGTTGGCTCTCGTCAAATAAGTACGGGAATCTAATCTGATTGTCAACAACGAATTTCTTCATGTGCTCGAAATCATCATCGGGAAATTCGGGGTTGTTATTGGAATTTATGCCGACAAATGCCACATTGCGGGGCCGATAAGTGGCATAGAGTTTTTTCATTGCAGGCAGCTTCGCCAGCACGTATGGGCAGTGGTTGCACATAAAGAATACCACCACTGCGCTTGCTTCCGAGAATTCTTTCAGCGAATGTATTTTCCCGTCCACGCCCGAGAGTGCGAAGTCGGGCGCATTTTGCCCGATTTTCAGTTTCTGGGCTGATTCCATCAGTGTCATGCTATTCCTCCGTAAATGACGAGTCTCTCGAGTTTCTTCTATCCCTATTGGGCAGATTTACACCCCTCACTTTGATAAATCTCCTCTTCCATCTCATGCCCGATGGCCACAAACATCTTCCGCGAACTCTCCTCAACAAACGGCATCTTCCGCGACGAATCGGTGCTGCATCCCGACTATCTGCCGGATGAACTGCCGTGCCGCGAGAGACAGATGCGCGAGCTTGCATCTTACCTGCATCCAGTCACGCGCAACCAGATGCCATCCAGCGTTCTCATGTCAGGCCCGCCCGGTTTAGGCAAGACGACGATGGCGAAGCTTGTGCTCAAGCAACTGGGCGAGGTGTCCAAGCGCGCATTGCCTGTCTACATAAACTGTTGGGAAACATCGACGCGCTTCGGAATTTTGAGCGAGCTTGTCATCGCTTTGGGCGACATGCTGCCGCGGCGCGGAATAGCCATAGACGAGGTTGTTGTGCGGCTCAAAGAGGCGGGCAAACGCGAAAGCTGTCCCCTGCCCATCGTGGTGCTCGACGAGGTGGATAGGCTCGTGGCCGCTTCCACTCACGAGGACCAGGTGCTCTACGATTTATCTCGCTCTAGCGAGACTCTCGGCTTGCAGGCCGCAGTCATCGGAATCACCAACGACGCAGAGCTTGGCATGAAGCTCGACGCGCGCGTGCGCTCCTCATTCACAAACCACTGCATCGCTTTCACTCCCTATACTCCATCCGAGCTCAAGACAATTTTGTCAGAGAGGGCGAAGAAGGCGTTCGCGCCTCATGCTCTTGATGAGGAAGTCATACCTCTTTGCGCCGCCATCGGGGCGAAGGCTGGCGGAGATGCGCGCGTGGCGCTTCATCTTTTGTGGGCGGCGGGCGGAAAGGCCGAGAGCGAGGGCGTGAATACGGTGGGCATTTCCCATGTGCGGGCCGTGCAATCAACCGCTTTGGCGCAGGCGGCTGTGCCAGCTTTGCGCAAGATGGTCGACTTGGACGAGATGGACCAGCTCGTAATCGGCCTCATCTCAAAAGCCGGAGATGCGGGCCTCACTTCGGGGGATTTGTACTCGAAACTCGGCGCGAACGAGTCTGACCAGCGCACATTGCGCAGCCGTTTATCGCGCCTCGAGAAGGGCGGGCTTTTGTTATTTGCGGATTCGGATTCCCGCTTCGGGCATACGCGCACATGGAAAGTGAAGAAGACGGCATGAATGAAAAATGATGATAATTCATACTCGAGGCGAATCAACTATGCTCCATCTTGGCGTTGCCGGATTTGTCGAGAAAGAGCGTCAGGCTTATGCAATGCGGCATTTGCTGCGCATCGGGCCAGCCGGAGCGCCTCTCTCCACTCCCGCCCCCCGCTCGACTTTGGAGGGCGTGCGCCACTGCCGCTCACTTGGCCTTGATGCCATGGAGGTCGAATTCGTGCAGGGCGTGCACATGAAAGAGGATTTGGCCGCCACAGTCGGCGAGGAGGCCCGGCGCGTCGATGTTTCTCTTTCGGTGCATGCGCCATATTTCATCAACCTGTGTTCGGACGAGGAGGGCAAGCTGGCGAATTCGCGGCGGCATATTTTACAGTCTGTTCGCATGGCGCAACTGCTTCATGCCTCGCCCGTGGTGTTTCATCCCGGTTTTTATCAGGGCCGAAGCAAGGGGGAATGCGCCAAGAGGGCCAAAGAGCATTTGAAACTTATTCTGGATGAGATGAAGCAGATGGGCTGGAATGATGTTGTCTTGGGGGCGGAATTGACTGGCAAGAAATCGGCGTATGGGGATTTGGACGAAATCATCGATTTGTCTAATCATTTCGGTCTCTCTCATTTGCAGCCCGTAGTCGACTTCGGGCATTACCATGCGCGCATGGGCCGCATATGTGACAAAAAAGATTATGAGAAAATCCTTGACAAAATCGAGAAGGAATTGGGTTCCGGTTATCGCCAGGAATTTCATTGTCATTATTCGGAGATTGAGTACACCGAGGCGGGCGAGGGAAAGCACATGCCGATTGGCTCTTTGAAGGCTGGGCAGATTCCGCCGGCAACCGGCGGCGGTTCGGGCGGTCCTCCATACCAGCCGCTTTTGTCTGTTTTATCCGAGCGCGGCTATTCGGGCACAATCATCTGCGAATCTCCGAAGCTCGAGGAGGATGCGCTGATTATGAAAAAAGCGTATGACAAGATGGGGAAAAAGTAAGAGAACGATAAGAAATAGCGAAGATGAAAGATGGACGGACTGATGCCAAAAATGACGACAGACGGAGCCGTAGCGGAAAGATTGAGTAGAGATTTCCGAACTCGGGTGGGCTTCGGTTTGGCCCGTGGGGCAAGAAAGAGTTCGGATTGGAGTGAATATACGCTTCAGTGCACAAATAGGCACAAAAGTGAAACGGTTGGATAAAATTAGACCTCCAACAGCCATTTCCACAACGGCACGAATCTGATCTCCGACCCTTTCTCCTTGAGCGTCTTCTCCTCGTCCCATGTGAGGATGAAACCGGTCTTTATCCGAAGGTCTGCCATCCCCAGTTTCAGGGATTCGACCTCGCGCTCCAAAGTCAGGGGATTTGAGATGTCGTAGCAGACTTGGTAAAGCTCTTTTGGTTTTCCCTTTTCCAGCAGGACGAAATCCACCTCCCGGTCGGAATGGTCTTTCCAGTAGCAGAGCTCAAGCCCGTACTTCCATGAAGAGCGGCGCAACAACTCCACGGCAACAAGAGTCTCCATCAGCCGTCCCTTGCCGGAAGACGCCTCAGGAGCTATTGAAGATACGAACCCGGTGTCGATGCAGTATATTTTCTTGGGTGCCATCATCTGCTCCTTGAGCTTGAAGGAGAAGCGGGGGATGGTGAAAACAAGGAATGCGTTCTCCAGATAGGAAACATACTTCTTCATGGTGTGGATACTCTCGATGCCCAGCGCGTTCTTGAGACGGTTATAGCTGATTTCAGAGCCCGAAGTGGACACCAGCAATTTGGCGAGGTCTTTGAGCACTTGAGGGTATCTGGGATGATATCGGGCGAGGATATCCTTCTGCAATATGTCCGAATAAAGCGAAGGGTAGAAGCTCGAATCGCTTTTGTAGGCCAGCGGATATCCGCCTATAGACAAGAACTGCTCAAGCAGGGTTTTCGTCTTGGAGATGGACGAGGTTAGGTGGAGATCCGGCGAATGACGGTGGTAGGCCAGATACTCCCGGAAAGAGAATGGATATACCCGGATATCCATATGCCGCCCGGTCAGGTGTGTGGCCAGCTCTCCTGACAGGAGCTTGGAGTTGGAACCGGTGACGATGACTTTTTTCGTTTGCACGATGCGGGAGATGAAAAGCTCCCAGCCGACGATGCGCTGGATCTCATCGAAAATATAGACCTCTGCATCTGAATAGAGCGAGTGGAACGCTTCAATCACCAGATTGAGTTCGCTGGCCTTTAGGTCGATCCGCTCGTCATCGAAATTGATGTAAGCATGGGGTTTGCCTTTGACTGAGAGAAGGGCGAACGTGGATTTGCCGGCCCTTCTCGGGCCCGTGATGACTGAAGCAAGGTCGGTTTTTGGCTCGCATGTGATTTTTTCTCTTGGGACGATGTGCTCGGCAATGAGTTTTGCGAGGTACTGCTCTCGCTGGTCTGCGATCACGCTCTTGAGCTGGTTGGTTTCCATGAGAGGTTGAGGGGGTTGAACTATTTAAATCTATGCATTAAAAGTGCATAGATTTGACAAAACTATGCATTTGAATTGCATACTTTGAACCGGTTCTTCGAATCTCATACTGCATAAAAGTCTGTAATTTTGTGCATTATGAAAATTTGATAGCACAGGCGATTTTGGAGGTCTGATGCCTCGATCAGCATCCAGCGGACGGACTGATGCCATCGCAAGCTTGCTTGCGACAAGTGAGCCGACGCATCGGCTCACTGCGAAAATGACGACAGACGGGTTTCAAACAGACCAACTTAACCTAGGTTAAGTAAAATGGCATTTTACTTAACTAGCCGCATCCAGATACAGATCCAGCGCCTGCTCGACATCCTTGGATATCAGCATAGCAAGGGAACGGAAATCCCCCTTGTCCGCTTTCTCAAGCGCCGTATAATACGAACGCCGCTCATCCCTTCGCAGGACGGTGGGCGGAAAGCCGGCGCGCATGAGCCTAAGGTTCATCAGCAGGCGCGCCAGCCGGCCGTTTCCGTCCACAAACGGATGGACGCGTACAGTTTCATGGTGGAGTTTGGCTGAGGATTTGATCGCTTCGATTCCTTTGCTCTTGTCGTTGAGCATTATATAAACCGGCTTCATCAGTTCAGGCACTTTCCGCCAATTCGGGAGCACGACCTTGGAGCCTTCGATGAAAACTTGCTCGTGACGATAGAAACCAGCATCTTGTGGACTAATCTTGTCAAGGATGACGGCATGAAGATTGAGCACGTCAATTTCGGTTATCTCCTTTTTTCCATCCGCCATTTTCTCAAGCAAACCTATGGCCTCCGCGTGGTTGGTGGCTTCCAGATGCTCGTTCACGGACTTGCCGCGAATGGTGATGCCTCTTCGCAGCACCAGCCAAGTCTCCCGCAAGGTAAGCCGGTTCCCCTCTATTGCGTTGGAGTTGTAGGTCATGTCAACTTCGAATTTTTCCCGTAGACGCTTGACAATTTCAGGGGAGAGCGGCCTGAGGGAATTGAGTTTGGCCAGCTTCTGCTCAAGCGTTTTAGCGAGACTTTCGTCTATCCATTCCTCGCTGTCTCCATTGAACTCGATGCCCGTGGATTTGGTGTATTCCTCGGCTTCAGATGAACTTGGGAAATATTGGAGGACTTTCTGTTTCACCGTCCCGTCTTCGCGCGTATTTTCCACTAGCTCATAATAGTAGCTGTTGCCATTGCTTCTGCGCCTGATGAAAGCCATGGTAATATGTAGTGGCGAAGATTATTTAAATATATCTATTATTCTTCACCACTACACACCCCCCTCATTTCCGCGTCATTGGCCCGGTTAGGCGTTTTTAGCGTAGCTCAGTAGACGAGTTCTCTCCTAACGGAACAGACTGATGCCATTGAGCTAACGCTTACTCGGGGATTTTGAGGTCGGGTTCAAACCATCTCGAACAAGTCCAGCCTCATCTCCGTTCCCAATCCGCCAGCCAGCGCAGCCGCGGCGACAAGGCTCATCACAAGCGCGATTAGAGGATAGACTATTGCGTAGAGGTTCAGCGAGCCGAAAAATGCAGACATCGGCCCGCTGAGAGAAATGGCGCGTGCGGCCAAATCTTTTTTCTCAAGGCCCTGCGTGATGTTCATCATGTCTCCCGGTTTGTCCCAGTCGATAATCGGCAAATCGCGCATCACCGAATTCTCATTGTCATTCCACACGGCCATGACGGCGGACTGCGTGCCGGCGAGGGGGCCCATGCCTGCCAACGACGCATAGACCATCGGATACACGAGGAAGAACGCTATTGCCGCGCCCATTATCGATGCGCCCAAGCGCCGGGTTGGGAAGAACATGCGCAAGAGAAGTCCGGCGGGCAGGAAGAGGGCGAAGCCCATGCTTGCGACCATTGCGAGGAATTGGCGTTGTGTTTCGATGAGCGAATCAAGGCTGGTGAGCTGTGCCGACCAGTCTGCGTAAGTGTGCGCCGGCCATTCCAATGCGGCGAGCGGCCTGGCGGTGAGAACATTGGCAGAGAGTGTGAGGCTTGAGAGCATGGCGAATTTGTACGAATGGCTGAATAATGCGCCGCTCACATTTTGTGTGGCGTTGCCTGCCAACTCAAGCGAGCATAATGAAGCGTTCATGGCCGAATGCGAGGGCGTGAGATTCATCGTCGATGCGCAATTGAGGAGGGTGCCGGACGGCACAGATGATGAGACGAAAACGCTCGCTGCGGCGGTGAGACCAAACAGCGCGCCCAAAATGGCGGCATTGAATATGGCCTGACCCAACTCTTCAGCGCCCCATGCCCAAAGCTTGCGGCTGCCAAGCGCTCTTCCTATGCCGAGAGCTAATGCTGACAGCATTATGCTTATGACAACAAGGCTGATTGCAAGGCTCCATGTCCAGTTGCCCGGTCCGAGGTCTATGGCCACGCTCATGCCCGCGCCTCAAGTGAGCCAGGTGGAGGCCGAGCCTGCTATGGCCTGCGCGGCGCCGGTGAGGGCTGCCACGATTATGCCGCCGATTATCATGCCCATGGCCATGGACTGCCATTTGCCTCTGTTTTCAGCCGGCTGCGTCTGCGCCAAGCCATAAGTGATGGCGCCGAGCACGATGAGTATGACTGAGATTGCAGGGCCCAGCGTGCGCAGGGTCTGCTCTATGCTCTGCACCAAATCGACTATAGTCGGGGCCATAATCTCACTTCTCCAAACGCGCCACAATCGCCGTGGTGAGCGCTGCGCCGATGACGGCTGTCACCATGCAGATGACTGCCATGAGAATGGGCAGGGCGATGATATACATAGTGTCATTGTAGCCTGTGCCGAACGGTTTGCCTAATTTTGGCATAAGCAGTCCGATGGATATGATTACAACCGCGCCCGCCAATGCGCCGGTGAGGCCCGCCAATGCGGCCGCGAGCATTCCTCCTTTTAAGTTGAGGGTGCTTGCGCCCCTTATGCGCTCGAGCATGAGCGTGCTTATGGCGCCGACGACAAGAGGCAAGAGGCATGCGACTGGAAGATATACGGCCGCGTACAGGTTGGCCGTGTCAGCCGCCGCCCTCGCGGGGTCGCTCATCCATATGTTGAGCGCGACTGCCGCCACGATGAAGATGAACTGCAGGATGGCGCCGGGGATGGCTGCGACTACGAATTCGCCAATCATGCGCACCGGCCCCGGTGATAAGAAAGAGAGGAGCGACCGTCCGCCGCCCATCGACGCCTTGTTTGTCTCTGTGGATGCCATGGTTCACTCTGCCGCAGGGTGATTTTTAAAATCGATGGGGGAATCCGTGTTTTACGCGCACCCTACAAAACCCCGGCCGTTTTTTAATGCGGTCCGGTATTTTTCAAAGCATGGACACGCACATCATATCCCTCCTGGCTCTTTTTTCGCTGTTTTGTTTCTCCCTCGCAGGCTGCCTCGGCTCTGTGCAGCCGCCACTGCCTGCGTCCGGCCCGATTCTCACCTATGAGACTTCGAACGGATTCTCCGGCGAGAACTCGAACACCACAGTCTATGCGAATGGAAGTGTGGAATATGTGTCATATCACAGGCAATACTCGGGCAATTCGGAAATTTATTCGCCGGTGAAGACTGCGCATCTGCAGCTCTCAGCAGATGAATTGGCGAAATTGAAACAGATGCTCTCGCAGACAGACTACACCCGCATGAAGGAACGCTACTCGTGCTTCGAGACCGATGAGGCCGACTGCCCATATGATTTGAGCGCGCAGACTTTGTTCTTCTATTCTGGCAACAGCACGAATTTGGGCGGCAGCACGAAATCTGTTTCGATGTATTTCTCGAAACAGACGCCCGCATCCATCACTGCCTTGATGTCAGAGATGGCGCAGATAAGGGGCCGGATGACAAACGAGCTTATTTGATAAGAATGAACCGATGCGAACGAGCCGAAATCTTTTTCTCTTTTATTCCGGCGCTCCTCTCAAAAACTGGTCGAAGTAGGCCCCGTAATCCTCTTTGCCTCTTCCCCTACTGTGCTTGTGGTGGCGGTGCGAGGCCTGCATCATGTGAAAATACGCCTCGCCGAAAGCGACGCGCAATTGCACCATCTCCATGCTGTCATCGCCGTAATCCGCAGACACCAATGAATAGAGCCTCTGCAATTGCGCCAAAGCCTGTTTGCCTGTTTTCGTGAGCCTCGGGCCCCGTAACCTTGAGAGTATTGCGCTTATGCGCTTGACCCATTGCATGAGCCATGCCCTCAAAATCTGTGCGCGGGTGATTCGCCCCGCCTTCGCGCTCATGGCCGGGATGGCATCAATGGCCGGCAATTTGACCGGCGAGATGACTTCGGCCAGTCCCGCCTGCCTCTCCAATTCGAGCTCGCTTATCATGCCGTCGTTCGTGTAATGCTCCTGCGCTGGCGAATGTGTGAATGGCACAGTATGGTGCTGGGGCGTCTGGCGAGTTTGCAGCCTCTCCTCTTTCTCCCTGTCTCTTCTTGCGTATACCACGCGCCCTTTCAGCTCGGGCATGGGTTCCGACCTGCGCGCCTCCCTCATCTCGCGCGCCTGCGCCATCTCGGCCTCCCATCTCGCATATTCCACTGCGCGGGCGTGTCTGCTCAACTGGCCGATGTCAATCTGGCCCGGGCTGTCTTTTATGTCGGGGTAAATCGGCTCGATGCGCAGCTCTTTTTTCGAGAAAGCGTCTGCTTTGATTTTTTTGGAGGCAATCGTGCCGGTCTTTTTCGCGCCGAACGCTTTTTCGTTTTTCGGCTTGCGGAATGTTTTGGACGCGGGGGCGGAAGCGCTCAATTTGACTGGCGACCGCTCGTCATAATCCTCTTCCCGTACCCTTTGGCGTATGGCCATAGCCTTATCCCCTGGTCGAGTGTGGAAATCAAGAGGAGGTATATAAAAAGAGGGGTCGGCAGCTGCTATTACCCCGAATACTCCTACTAATACACGCGATTAATATTTTATTACGCGTCTATATTCACAAAATCAATGATACATAATGATACTTATTGATACTTATTTTTCTCTACTTCTTCTATTCCTTCTTACCCTCATTTTTCTCTTTCTCCTTCTGCCTCTTCAAGCAAGCCTTCACAAATCCGACGAAAAGCGGCGCGGGCGTCTCAAGCCTGCTCTTCAATTCAGGGTGAGCCTGCGTGCCCACCCCCCATCCGCTTTGCCACTCGGCCATCTCCACAATCTGGCCATCAGGCGAGCGACCGGAGAATATGAAACCCGCTTCTTCGAGTTTGCCAACCAGCTCATTATTCACCTCGTAGCGGTGCCGATGCCTCTCGGAAATTTTCGGGGTGCTGAATTTCTCGCTCTCGTATGCCTCGAATGCTTTTGTGCCTTTTTTCAAAACACATTCCCACGCGCCGAGGCGCATGGTGGCGCCCTTCTCCCTCACCTTGAGCTGCTCGGGCATGATGTGTATGACTGGAAAAGGCGTCTTGTCATCCATCTCTGTAGAATTGGCATTCTCCATTTTGGCCACATTTCGCGCGTATTCCACTGTCATGAGCTGCATGCCGAGGCACAAGCCGAGGTAGGGCACCTCTTTCTCGCGGCAGTATCGAATCGCCTTTATTTTGCCCTCAACTCCCCTGTTGCCAAAGCCGCCCGGCACAATGATGCCGTCGTATTGGCCCAAGAGTTCGGATGGTTTGATATCGTCTTTCTCCAATTTCTCTGTATCAACCCAGTCTATGTGCACTCTTGTATTGTTGGCCGCGGCAGCATGCACAAGAGCTTCTTTGACAGAGACATAAGCATCTTTCACGGCGGTGTATTTTCCGGAGATGGCCACCTTGATTTCGTTTTTCGGGTCTTTTATCCTCGAAACTAATGCCGACCAGCCCTTGAGGTCTTCAGGTTCGGGCTTGAGGCCGAAATGGCCCAGCAGCCTTTCGGAGAATTTCTGTTTCTCAAGCACAATGGGTAATTCGTAAATGGTCTCAAGCTTGGGGTCGTCGAAAACATCCTCAAGCGACACATTGCAGAACAATGAGATTTTCTCTCGTGCATCCTTGTCAAGAGATTCATCGCCGCGGCACATGATGATTTTCGGCTGTATGCCCATGGAGGTGATGAGTCTGTTTGCGTGCTGCGTGGGTTTCGTTTTCAATTCGCCCGGCGAGAGGGCTGTCACATAAGTGAGCTGGATGAAGAGCATCTTGTCTCCTTCTTCTCTTGCCATCTGCCTCATGGCCTCTATGAAATACGAATTCTCCAAATCTCCGACAGTTCCGCCAACTTCAATGAGCACGAAATCTGATTTTGTTTCGGTGCCAACAAGCCTTATCCATGACTTGATTTCATCTGTTACGTGCGGCACAATCTGCACATCTCTTCCCAAATATCCTCCAGCCCTCTCTTTTTGTATGATGCGCTGGAAGAGTTTCCCGCCCGTTATAGAGTTGATTTTCGTCAATGGCTTGCTCATGAATCTCTCATAAGTGCCGAAGTCCATGTCGCATTCCGTGCCGTCATCAAGCACGAACACCTCGCCATGGCGCAAAGGGTTCATGGTGCCGCAGTCCACGTTGAGGTAGCCGTCGAATTTTATCGGGGAGGCGGAATAGCCCTTCGACTGGAGTATTCTGCCTATTGATGAAGTGACAATCCCTTTTCCCAATCCCGACATTAACGAGCCCAAGACGACGATGTAGCGGGGGGATTTTTCTGCCATGTTTTGGTGTCATTCCCAAAATTTATATAGCTGCGATTTTCCGGCGTAAGAAAAATATTTTTCATCCCCGCGGGCTCATCTTTTTATCCTATGTCCCCGCTACGCTTGTCATGTCGGCGAAAAACGTCTCCTCCATCGATGAGAAGGGCCGCGTGCTCATACCGCAGAGTTTGCGCGAGCAGGTGGGCCTCACATCGGGCGAGAAAGTGCTCGTGTCGGCTGATGCCTCATCCAAAACCATATTCATCGAGCCCGCACACGAGCACAACCTTCTTTCATTGACAATAGAATTGGCCGACCAGCCCGGAAGTTTGGCATCGGCCGCCGCAGCCCTCTCCTCTTTGGGCGTGGATTTGGTCTCGACCCATTCGCGCTCCTCGCAGCGCGGCGAGCGCGCGGTGTGGAATGTGGAATGCAACCCGAACGGGGCGACTATTGCGCAGATTCGCGCGGCTCTGGCCAAATGCGGGGCGGGCATCGTGTCGTCGAAGCGGGAATGAGAAAGCGCGAAGCGGGGACAAAAAATATTTTTAAAATTGTTTTTTAACTCTTTGTTACGCATATAACTTCTATGCCCACCGTCGCCCATCTTGTGCAGTCCTATGTGCGCGAACTGCCGCACCTCGAGCAGTTCATCGAGCGCGATTTGGTGTCGTTCCACCGCCTCGCCCGATATTTGCGCCCGCGCCTCGAATCTGATTTGGGCAAGGAGATAGACGAGGGGGCCGTGGTGATGGCGCTCTCGCGCCTGCGCGACAAAATGGGCGAGCGTCGTGCGGAACAGCAGTCGAACCCGATGTGGGGCAAAATCCAGCTCTCCATGCGCGAGGGGGCGGTCGAGATAGATGTGAAGAAAGGCCCAAACAGCGAAGATGCAACCCATCGTTTGCGCAGCCTGCTCGACGGCTCGCCAGACGACATATTCAACATCGTCTCCGGCCAGTATGAGATAACGCTCATCGCCTCGGCCAAATACGAGAAGAAATTCCTGAAGGCGCTAGATGGCGAGAATGTGATTCACATCGAGCGCGATCTGTCATTTTTGTATCTTCGATTCCCCCAAGAGGTGCTCTACGAGCCGGGCTTCTACGAGCGCGTGCTTTCCGAACTGGCGTGGGAGAACATCAACGTCTTCGAGCTCGTCTCGACGATAAACGAGCTCATTCTGGTGCTCAAGTCGAAAGACGCGGCGCGGGCGTATGATTTGCTGCGAAAGAGATTGAGGACGGCTGCGGGGCCGGTCCGGGCCGGCGCGGCCGCGCATGTTTCATCGCAGAAAAACAAAAACAAGAAATGAAGAGAAAAAAAGAATGATTTTTTCGCATCAGGCTTTCTGTTTTTGAATCAGCTTGTCTATGACGAAATTTGTCAGCGCGTGCTTGTGCGCGTGCACGCTCGCCATGCGCCGATTCAGCGCGCCCATCTCGCGCACCATGGTGTTGTCGTTGCTCGGTTTCACTATGCGGCTGCGCTTGAGCACCTTGCTCAGTTTGGGGGGCATGCCGACGCAGGCGGGGGGAATGAGCAGGACGCTGCCGTTGTCAAGCAAGCGGAGTTTGCCGCGGTAATTCTCCTGCGCCGAGACCGCGGTGATGGCATGGTCGCTCTCCTGCTCCAATATGTTCTGGCACGCGCTCTCGTACAGCAGCGAGCCTTCGAGCACGATGTGCGCAACTTTCGCATAATCCGCCATGTCCGCGCCCCCGAACGCCGGCGCCTCGAGGATTTTTGGCAGGCGGGGGCCGTAGATGTTCTCCAGAAGATGCGCGCCGCAGGCCTTGTTCTCCCCGCTCCAGCCTTTGAGGTTCGGGCGGGCGACCACGCCGTGCTCGGCGTCCTTGCATTCGACCCAGAACTCGCCCGGCGCCTCTTTGGGGTCGGTGGAGGCGGACTCCGAGATTTTGACCTGCACCCGCAGAGCAGAGCTCGTGTATCCCCGGCTGCGGATCCCCTGCGGCATCTGGTCCAGCAACTCGCCCTCCATGTGGTGCAGC
>CAIXYX010000079.1 GCA_903923795.1 uncultured Microcaldota archaeon | reverse complement strand
TGTCTTGCCTTGCCCACTACGAATTTTCTGTAATACGCCGCTATGCGGCACACTTCCCCCGCCCGCGTTGTCATCGGCAAAATAATCTCATAAACCGGCGGCACCTCGATGCCCATGGATTTTGCCACGTCATAATGGCGCGGAATGGATTCGAGCGCCTCCAATAGCACCTTGCCCATGCTCGGCTCTACTGCCGGATTCGGCAAACGAAATGTCAGCCGATGGTCTCGGCCCAGCGGCAAGGTGCGGAAATATTCTCCATAGCGCGCGAGTAGTTTTGACACAACATGGCTGTCTGTTTCTTTGCCTTCAAAATCCCACATCTGCTCGTGGCAGTCGAGGTGCGAGAAGGCGTAGAACGCCTCCTTTATCTCGCTCTCGGCCCCGAGCACCTCGCTTTCCGAGAAGAACGGCATCCGCACGTTGTCGGGGTGCTGGGTGCTCATGGTGCGGGGGATGGCAGGAGAAGTCATATGGCTCAACAGTTCAGGTTCGCTGTCTCTGCGGATTCATGCGTTACGGTTCAGTCTCTCTGGTTCTTGCTCTCTGCCCATTCCCACTACTTAAACTCTTTTCCCAAAATTAGGTTTTTTTCGCCGTTTGCGACCTCTTTTTATGCTTTATCTGGAAATTATTTCCATGACATTCAAGCCGGACCGCAAAGACGAGGCCATTCTCGAGATGTTGCAAGCCGACAGCTCGAGGACCAAGAAGCAGATTTCGAAAAGTTTGGGTCTGCCCCTCACCACGGTGCACAACCGCATCGCGCGCCTCGAGCGGATGGGGGTCATCACCGGCTACCGCGCGCGCATAGACAAAAAACGCCTCGGCTATGACGTGTCGGCATTCATCCACATAACCGTGGATTACAAGACTCACAATTATTCACAAGAGCAGACTGCCAGGCGCATCCGCAGCCTCCCCGGCGTCGAATCTGTCGCCATAGTGACGGGCGCATCCGACATCATAGCCAAGGTGCGCTGCCAAAAAACCGAGGACCTCAACCATTTCCTGCTAAACCACCTGCGTAAATTGCCCGGCATCGACAAGACGACGACTATTGTGGTGCTGCAGGAACTGGATTAGGGAAAAATAAAATTACGGGAAAAAGTATGGCTGAAATACTTGTTGAAAAATATAATCGAAAATAATTGAAAAGAGAAAAAGATTTTACTGCGATTTGGCGCTCGCCCCGCTTCCCGTCTCGCCCAGTGAAATTCTGGGCGGCACCATGGGCGGCGCGAGATTCACCGGCCTCACGACGAGCACTCCGTTCGTGCCGCATGTGAAGTTGATGGCGTTGAGCACGAGCTCGGAGAACGAGTCGGGCAGGCGCTTGTCTTTCGCCCATCCGTCGTTTATCTCCTTTGCCATCTTCGCGTCCTCGTGCGAGAGCAAAGATCCGCTCATGCGCAGCACGCCGACCGGCGAGGGCACCACCTCGAAACTTGCGTCAGAGCCGTTCATCGAGAGGTTGCGCAGCGAGAGGATGGCCTTCAGCTTGGCCTTGCCTCCCATCTTCTCCTTGATTTGCATGGCCAGCTTGTGCTTCTCATCATTCTCGAATCCGGCCTTGAAGCGGATGGAGGGGTTTGTTTTTCCGGCAGCCGGCGATGCAGGCAGGCCGTTGAATGTCAGCTCGGCCTCCATCGTGCCCGCTCCGACATCCCAGCGCGAGAGCGTCACCCCGTCGGGCAGGTGGCCTGTCAAATTCGCCATTTCAGCGACATATGACATGAGCATCTTCTGTGTCTCATCCGCGATTTTCCCGCGCAGCAAAATCGAGCCGACCTCTTCGGGGTATGTGGCGGTGTAGGTGAAGTCGACCTGCACCTCGGGGCCGGTCACCTTGACGGTGTCCACGCTGATGTTGATGTCAAGCCCCTTTATCTCGGCCTGCTTCTCGCGCCATGCTTCGGCTTTGTCGATACGGATACCTGTAATCATGGTTACACCTCATTGCAGCGAAAATACGCTTATGCTTTTTCATATGAAAACGAACGTTAATATGGATTTACCTCAAAGCGCGTTTATTCGAACTGCTTTAATGGTGCGAAATTTCTGGCGCGAAGCGCCAGCAAAACTCCTTTTCTTTCCCGGGGGTTTCTTTTCCCGGAGGGAAAAGAAAGGCCCTATGGCAGTTTGGCCGTCTGCCCCGGCGCAAGTGTAATAGCTTTCGTGTGCTGGCCCAAATCATCGGTGAATTCCCGCACGTCCTGCTTTATGCGCTCGGTCGTGTTGTACTGCATGGGCACGGCGTATTTCGGCCGCATCTCCTTGCACACATTGGCCGCCGCGAACGGGTCCATCGTATATGTGCCGCCAATCGGCAGCAGGGCGACATCCACCTTCAGCCTGTTCATGTCCGGGAACGAATATGTCGCGCCCGCATGGTAAATCGAATATTTCGGCGAGCGGAGCATGAATCCGACGGGGTAAGCCGCCTGCGGATAGACTGCCTTGACCACCTCTATATCGAGGCCTTTGATGGTGAATTTGTCGCCAACGCGCACGTCCACTTTGAATCTCTCGGAAATGTCTATCTTTGCAAGTGCGGGTTTTGGCGCAATCACAGTTGCAAATGTGCGCTCGGCAATCTCCTTGACGACGTCAGGCTCGCAGTGGTCGGCCTGCTCGTGTGTAAGGAAAATCAGGTCGCACTCTTTGACCGAATGCGGGTCGAGTGCAGACGCTTGCAGTCTCTTGCCGCCCAAAATGTTATCCGATACGGCCGGGTCGGTGAGGCAGACCATATTCTCCAGTTGGATTCTAAACGCGGAATGTCCCAGATACTGGATCGTGTTCATGGCTTCTCGCCTCCCATTCCACTTCACTCGCGGTATTTTTAATCGTATGACCCATAAAATCCCGCGAAAACCTGCCTTAAATACCCATCAAATACCATTTGACATGGGCGCGTCCGGCATTTCCCATCAATTTTTCAATCAGCATTTTCCAAATCTATTATAAGGCTGGCCGCCGCTCGTCAATGCATGCGTCTGTCCTCCCTGTGCGCGTTGCTGCTCCTGCTGATTCTCGGCCTGAGCGGCATTGTTTCCGCAGCATCGGCCCAAGGCGGTTTCTACCTGCGCTCGCTCGAGGTGGCGGTCACCGTCTATCCTGACGGCACCGCCCATGTGGCCGAGACGGTCGTCCTGTTCATCAACGACACCCAGTCAATCGACCTCTACCGCCAATCCATGCAATACAACGACTTGTCCTCGTGGATGAGCCGCACCGGCATAACCGATTTGCGCACCCACATAAACAGCGCGACTCTTGACCTGCGCAACCTGCGCGTGCGCTCGCGCGATGTCTACAGCTGCAATTCGGTGGTCGGCACATGCCTCGCCACCGTAGTGCTCGAATACGATGTCTATCCGCCCTCGCCCGGCGCTCCCGGCATCGTCACAATGGACCAGTACAAACCCCGCACCATCCGCTACACGCTTCAACCAGAAGCCTTCTCCCTCCCCCGCTCTGCCACAGGTGACATCCTCTTGAGCTCGCAGATACAGTTGCGCATCGTGCTTCCCGAAGACGCGCAGGCGATTCGCTTCAGCCAGCCACCAAGCAACCTCGAGAACGAGACCGACCGCACGCGCTTCGACCCCAACAGCGATTACCGCGGGGTCGACCGGCAATTCGTGTGGAACGAGCCCCTCTCCGGTTTCAAGCTCTCGTTCGAGCGCGAGCAGACCCTCGAATCCGAGATATTCACATACCTCTCGTCATTGCAGAACGGCCTCTTCGCCATCCTCTTCTCGACGCAGGGCGCCGCCCTCGTGCTTCTCATCATAATCGCGCTGGCATCCATCCTGTGGATACACCAGCTCCGCCCGGGTTGATGGCATGGCAGACGCTCTCTCTCCGCTCGAGGCCAAACTCCTCTCCCTCTCCCCAAGCGCTCTCGCGCTCGAATCAGCCGCCAGCTCGATTCACGAGAGCCCTGATGCGGTGCGCCGCGCCGCCGAGCATCTGCGCGCAGCCGGCCTTCTCGAAGTGTCGCGCGAAGAGATGAAATCCTATGAATACACTCCCGACGGCTCGAGCGCGCAAATGGCCGGCCTGCCAGAAATCCGTTTGCTCAAACTGCTTGAGGCCGGGCCGAAACCACTCGCACAATTGCCCGCCGACCTCTCGCGCATCGGCGTCGGCCTTGCGCGCCGCGCCGGCTGGATAACCCTCGAGGCAGGCAATGTCTCGCTCACGCCTGATGGTCTCGCAGCTCTGGCTCATGCGGGCAACTTCTCTCTTCCGTCATCCGACCAACTCTCCACCCTCGACCAGTCGCGCCTTCCCGAGCTTGTGCGCCGCGGCCTGCTGCGCGAGCGCGTGCATTCGGCGGAGAAGCTTTCCATCACAACTGCCGGAGAAAAAGCAGCCGCGGAATTTGAGACTGCCAAAATAATTGCCAAAGCCGAAACCCCCGCGCCCGGCGCAAACCCTTCAGCCGCGCCTCTCAACGCATCTGTTGATTCCGTGCATGCAGACGCAACGCGGGCAGACGCCGGCGTCATCAGCCAGCTGGACCGAAACCTCCTCCTCTCGGGCGGATGGAAAGGCCGCTCATTGCGCCGCTACGACCTCTCGGTCCCGCCGGAAACGCGCCGTCCCGCCAGACGGCATCCCATAGCGCGCGTGGAGGGGAACATCCGGCGCATATTCATGAACATGGGATTCGAGGAAATGCAAGGCCCGCTGATTGAATCCGCATTCTTCAATTTCGACGCGCTCTTCCAGCCGCAGGACCATCCGGCCCGCGACTTGGCCGACACATTCTATCTCCCCGGCACCTCGCCCCGTCCGCCCGCGGGCCTTGCCCAGAAAGTCAAATCTGCGCACGAAAAAGGCTGGTCATACCAATGGGACGAGAATGTGGCGCGGCAGATGGTTTTGCGCACGCATACCACTGCCGTGAGCGCCCGCACGCTCATCGAGCCGGCTCAAGAGCAGGACGGAGCCTCCCGCCCGCGCAAATTCTTCTCCATAGGAAAAGTTTTCCGCAACGAGGCAACGGATTACAAGCATCTGGCCGAATTCCACCAGGTCGAGGGAATCGTGGTGTGGGAGAAGGCCACCTTCGGCCATCTTTTAGGTTTGCTCAAGAGCTTCTATTCGCAACTGGGATTTGACAAAATCCGCTTCCGCCCCTCGTATTTCCCCTACACCGAACCCTCGCTCGAGATAGAAGTCTATCATCCTGCTCGCAAAGCCTGGCTCGAATTGGGCGGGGCCGGCATCTTCCGCCCCGAAGTGTGCGGGCCTCTGGGCGGCAAATATCCCGTTCTCGCATGGGGCCTCTCGCTCGAGCGCCCGCTCATGCTGGCGAACAAAATCGAGGACATCCGCACCCTCTATCGCAATGATTTAAGTTGGTTGCGCGACTTCCCCATGCAATGAATCAAGTGTGATGACGGCACAATATCAATCTCAACCTATGAGGTGATGCAATGGAGTTCAAGAGTTTTCTCGCAGGCATACTGGCAGCGTACGGCCTTGTGAATCTGCTCGGCGTGTTCAAAATAGGCATCTTCATCGCCCTGCCCATCATCATCGCGGGATATGATGTCGGCAACATCATCCTCTCGCTGCTCGCGCTCCTCATCGCATATTACCTGATAAAGGGCAATTAGGCGAAAACTCGCGAAAAAGAAACGGTTCGATCAACTTTGGATAACCTAAGAACCGGGCGCGGTGGTTGCCTCGTCATATGTGCAGGTTTTGGGCGGGAACCGGAATGCCTCGTCCCCGAAGTTTGCATGGCTGCACGTGAGGTTTACGGGAAGCATGGATAATAAAGTGTCATTATCAAGGTAGTCGTTGCTCATATACATGACATAATCGCAATTTGGATTGGGATAATTTGGATAATGCCAAGGCGGGCCGCTGATATTCGCAACTAACCAATCCGTAGTCCCATTGACATATGTCGTCGTCGTTGACCCCATGGCGGGCTTTTCTCCCGGCCGGGTTGCCCAATCCACTCGAATATTCATCCCTTTAATGAACACGTTTGCCGGCGGGCGTTCCGGCACTTGGCCAACGCACTGCATTGGCGTTCCCAGTGCCTGCACATCTGACAAGTTCATCGTCTGACTGCCACCAAGTAAGGCATTATTAGAAGACTGGTTTGATGCCGGAGCGTTGGGGGCTTGGGGGGCGTATGTGGAAGAGGAGCTCGGGGTTGACGGGTTGCCTGTGCAACCAGTCAGCAATATCACTCCAACGAGTAAAAGAGCCAATAATACGAATTTCATCCAAACCACCATTTTTCATTTAACCGTACGCCGTTAAAACTCTACCCGTAGTGTCATAAATTTTACCATCGGCAGAACTTTCTTTCGATAGGTTTTTCAAATTCCGCCCCCATTTAGCCTTTTGGTGATATTCATGGGATTATTCGACAACATCTTCGGCAACTCCAAACCAACAGCAGCACCCGGCGGCTCTCCGTTCAGCGTCTCGACCTCATTGCGCCCCATGCGCCTCGCCTCGCGCTCGAGCAATTCCATCGATTTGCTACTCAACCTGCACAACATAAGCGGCTCGCCGCAGATGTGCTCGGTGGTGGTGGAGCTGCCCAAATCATTGGGCTTCGATGCTGTAGGTTTGCACAAGACAAAGGAGCTGCGCATCGGCACTCTCGACCCTGACGCGAAAAAAGACCTCGCCATCTCGATTTACGCCAGCAGCCAGACTCCGCCCGGCCTCTACCAGCTCAAGCTGTCGGTGTATTCCCATTATCGCGACTATGCGCACGTGCTCAACTCTGTTTCGAAAACGCTTGAATTGAGAGTGGTGTGAGAACAAGAGCGGTGCGAGGAAAACAAGAAATATTCTAAGCTGTCTTCTTCACCGACTCCGTCTCCGCGTCAGCCGGAGCGCCAGCCTGCGCGCTCTTCGCCGTGTGCGCGTCCATCTTCTTCACCAGCTCGTCAAGCATGGACGCTATTGCCACGCCCTGCTCTGTCGCCACGACTACTTTCAATCTGCCCTGCTTCTCCAATTTCACCCAGCCGGCCTTCTCCAGTTTGTTCAGCCAGTGCGTGACATACACATAAGACGCGCCCGACGCCTGCGCGAGCTTGGACGGATACCACACCGCTTGGGTGTCCTTGAGGCAGAGAATCACTGAAGTGGGTTTCGGTTTGAGGATGAATTGTCGCAATGCCATAATCTATTTCTGGCGCGAGTCTGTTTAAAATACTCACAGGGCGCGCCGGTAACTATGGTGGAATCCGGCTGCCATCCATCAGCGGCCCGCCATCTCCGCCACTGTGACAAGTTTCGTCCGCCCTGTCTTTATCGCGATGCGCAGGCGGTCCGCGCCCTCTTCGCGGCCCCGTGCCAATTCGCGTGAAAATGCTTTGCGCTCGTCAGAATCCGCCAGCACCGCATAATCCGGCAGCCGCCCCCGCGCCCACTGCATCCTCCACGCCCGCGGGTCATGCACCTGCCACACCCTGCCCAGCTCATCAGTATATGCGACGATGCGAATATTCCTGCCGCCCGCTCCAGCCGCCGCGCGAATCTCTCTCGGCCTTGTCCCCATCTCAACAAGGCGGTCCCGTGTCATCTTCCCCAAAGCGCGCAGGCGTATCTCCTCCTCGCCAACGCCCCGGCCCGCCGTGCCGAACCATTCGCGCCAGCGCACCAGCTGCCCCTCGCGCGCCATCTCCTCTATGGCATCTTCCACGCTCTCCGAGCTTGCCATGACAGGCTTCTTTCCCGCTTCCGCCCGATGAAGGCACTCCATCACGTCCTCGGCCCGCAGCGCCCAGTCATCGCCAACCATTCCGCTGCGCCGCGCGGCCCGACGCATGACCTCTATCATCTCACCAGTGCTCATGCTCGCCCGCTTCGGCTCGCTCATCGGCATCTCACCGACATGTATGCGATAGGCCGGCCTCGAGCGGGGGCGCAGCACGAAATAAATCACACCTGCGAGAATGATGCCGGGCACGCCCCACTTCCACGCAACGGCCCATGCGCCGCCGAATTCGCCTTCCCATGAATAAGACATCTGCATGCCATCTGCGGTTATCTCGATACGCTTCTCGCCGCTCTTCCAGTCAGCGGTCACGCTCAGCACGCCGTTCACGACCGGAACCGCGCTCCACTCCCCGCCCGCCCTCCTCACCTGCGCCTCCATGTCCGGCAGCGGCTGTCCGTCCTTGAAGATGCCGAAACGATAGGTGTCTCCGCTCGATGCCAGCATCTCGACGCGGTATTCGATGACATGCACGGCCGCCTGCGCATAGAGCCTGCCAAACTGGTCCTCTATTCTTATCCGCCAGTCCCCGGCCTGCGGCCATTTGTCATAAGTGAATGAGCCGACCCACGCGCCGCCCGACTTGATTGTCCCGTCTCCGAGGTCTATCTGCTCAGCAATGCTCTGGTTTGGTCCATACAGCATCGCCCGATACCGGATGTGCTCGTCCTGCGGATAGCTTGGCTGCAGGCGTATCTGAAAACTCGTCGCCTGCCCCTGTTTCGCGCTCGCAAGGCTCTCTATATCTCCCGCGAGCGCGTGGAGCGGCGAGTCCCACATCATCGAAAGCCGCCCGCTTGAATCAATCAGCCGAAGCCTCGCCATCGCCTCCTGATTGAATCCAACCGGCAGAAGCACCACTGCTGTGCGCGCCCCCGCGCTCCATGTGATGTTCTGCCGCCAGACGCGCTGCTCGCTCAAATCATTTGTCAGCCCGCGCGTCATCTCATCTGCCAGCGAGGACAAGTCCGCGTATTCCCCCAGCGTGTGCGGCACAATCCACACCTCGCGCCCGCCCGGCCCGGCGATAAGCTGCCCGTCGGCGATATATCCGCTCGGGGTGCCCGACGCCAGCAGCTCGTTTCTCACCGGAGTATCGCCGCTCAATCCGCCCGCATCATCAAGCGTGACATTCTGCTTCACGCCGAAATAAACAACAATATCGCGCGGCCCTACGACCGATTCCCAGTCTTTCATCAGGCTCGCCGGCCATGCGCCTGAAGGAAGCACAAGTATCCGGGCGTCCGCGCTCGCCTGCAAATCGCTCAAGTTCCGCACTTCGTATGCCCAGCCGGTCTGCGAGAGCGCGGTCTTTATGCGGGGGCCGAATTCATCCATTTTGCCCGCGCCAGCCCAGGGCCCGGTGAGGAGAACCACGTGCCTCACCGGCGGTTTGACATATACGTCGACAACAAGCGTGCGCCCCGCCGCTTCATCCATTCTGCCGGCGAGCGATATCCACATCGCCGCCCGCCCGCCCACCTGCAATGCCTGCAGGTCGTTGAGCCAAATTCCGCTGTGCGTAAAATTGCCGCCATCCCCGCCGTCTCCATTCGGATTCCGCAGTGTGGCCGGGCCGGTCATCATCAGCGCAGCCGCTGCGAGCATCACTATGACTGCGGCGATGACAAGGAGCGGGCGGGTCAGTCTCATCACCACTCCAAACGAAGCAGCCGTCTTTAATCCTTTTGGAAACGGAACCGCGGAGGGGGGAGCGCCCCCCTCCCCAGTTTCACGTTCCTCCTGACCCTCCCCCCCGCCATCATCCAGTCTTATAATTCCCAAAGTTGCCATTTCTCTCATGTCATCTCCGTCATCTCTCAAACCCCCCATCTCATCCGCGTCATCCCTCGAGCATTTCTATTCCCGTGCCGGCCTCGTCGAGGCCGAGATGGCGCGCATCGTCCCCCGCTCGGCCAAGCCATCTGAAGTCTACGGCCTTCTCTGGGAATTCCTCGACCTGGGGGGAAAACGCCTCCGGCCTCTTCTCGCCCTCTCATGCGCAAGCGCGGTCGGCGGAGCGGAAGAGGACGCCCTCCCGGCCGCAGCAGCCATCGAGCTTTTCCATAATTTCACGCTCATTCACGACGACATCGAGGACGACTCGCAGATGCGCCGCGGCAAACCCTGCCTGCACATAACATACGGCACACCGCTCGCCCTCAATGCCGGCGATGGGCTGTTCATGATGGTGTGGCGCGCCGCGCTCGAGGTGAAACCGCGCAGCCGCGACTCGGTCGAGCGCACCCTCCTCTCCGCTTTCACCGCCGTGCTCGAAGGACAGGCGCGCGAGCTTGGCTGGCACCAGCGCAACGACTGGAACCTGACCGAGGCCGATTATCTCGCCATGGCGAACGGCAAGACTGCTGCGCTTGTCTCTGCCGCCTGCTCGGTAGGCGCAACACTTGGCGGAGGCTCGCCTGCGCAGGTGCGCGCCCTCGCTGCATATGGCACCGGCATCGGTATAGCTTTTCAGATACAGGACGACGTGCTCAACTTGGTTGGGGACGAATCGAAATACAAGAAGGAGATAGGCGGCGACATACGCGAGGGCAAGCGCACGCTCATGGTGCTTCATGCATTGCCCCGCCTGTCGAAAAGCGATGCTGACAAAATGCGAAAAATCCTCGGCAGCCGCGCGGCCGGGCCGGCCGAAATCGACTGGTGTATCTCCAAACTGAAATCGTCCGGCTCCATAGATTACGCATCCGCATATTCGCGCCGCCTCGTGGCCGAGTCGCTCTCCTCTTTATCGAAACTGCCGAAAACTCCGGCGCGCGAAGAATTGGAGGCGGTGGCCCGCTTCATCACCGAGCGCGAAAGTTAGCCTTCTTTTTCATCCGGCTCTTTTTTGGTTCTATTTCTTACTGTATCATTCCTTTCGCCGCCTCGTAATAAACCACGCCGAATATGGCCGCAAAAGGCGCGAGCAGGAAGAAGAAGTATATCGGATAGAAAATCAGCATGGGCAGGGGGAAAGTGAAGAGCACCGCCAGCATGAGCACTCCTGCCATCGTCGTCGCCGGGGCGGCCAGACTCACCCCGAGCGCGTTTTTCAGGCTCGTTATGCTCCCCTTGCGCTCCACCACCTGCGCGCCGAACGCAAGCCAAAAAGGCCACTGCGCGACGGCGAACGCGAATATGGAGATGAACACTGCCAATAATGTCAGCACAAGCCATCCGGGCGTGAGCCAAACTCCGACGATGAGAATCGGCAGGGCGACAACCGAGCCCGTGATGAGCTGCGTCATCCCGATAGGCCAGAAAGAGCCGCCGAAGCGTTTGATGTATTCGAGATAGCCCAGCACGGTTATCTCGCGCACGCCCGCGCCTATCTGCGCGCAGAAATGCACGAACGCCCCAAGCCCGCCGAAGAGGAGGAAGGAGGAGATGATAAATCCGCACGCCGTTGTCATGAGCACGGCCGCCACGCCGAGCGGATATTTTATCCACTGGCCGTCCGTCCCGAAGTACAATGCTATTATCATATCGAACAGAATCGCGCCCACCATGAGGCCGATGCTAACTGTCGTCGTCAGGAAGAGACCCAAGCCCGCGAGGGTGTACCAGCCGGCGTGGGCGCGGTAGAGCGATATGCTGGTGCGGATGATCTGAAGCAGATTCATGTCGTCTCGCCCATTTCTCAAACGCTTGTACGACGCTCTTGCCGACCACGAATCTTTTTAAACGTGCGGTTGGAGTGGTAATTTGGAATGGGGTGATGGGAGGGAAAAGGCCCGCCGGGCCGAAAAGCGAAAGGCTTTTTAACTATCTCTCCCTAATACATATGGTAAAAAATGTATTATGGTGAAATGTGTAATCTCGCCCCCGCTGGTGAACCCGTATGCCAAGAGGAAAACGTATCGTTATTGTCCGGTCCCAAAAGGACCCCATCGTGCACAAACTCAAGAGCCTCAAGCCCTCGGAGCTTCGCAGCCGCCGCGCCGGCCGCGAGACCGACCTCCGCGAGAGCGTAGGCTCGATTGTGCGCACCGCGAACCAGCTCTACGCGCAGGAGAAGCTCGACAAGGAGCGCCTGCGGAACCTCGGCCTGTTCACTGTCGATGAGGCATACACCGAAGTGGCCCGCGCCGGCATCCCCATCTCGGCCCGCGCGTTCGGCGGACGCATCGAGCGCCGCTCGATACGCTCGGAGAAGATTGGCAAGAAGCGCCTCGTGCCCAAGCCCGTCATCTCCGACTGGATTGCATTGCACCACGAGTATTACACAATCAAGGAAGCTTACACCAAATTGAAAGTGAATGAGCCGGAGCTGAATCTTCGCGCTTTCATCGGCCGCGTGGAGAAGAACACGGTGCCCTCCTTGAAGATAGGAACCGCGCGCTGGGTGCCCCGCGACGTCGTGGAGGCATTGACTCACGTGGCGCAGAACTATCACGATGTTTCTGCTGCGATTACGCTTTTGCAGCACAAGGGCGTGAAAATCAGGCGCAACGCGTTTGAGCGCCGCCTTGACCGCAACCGCATCCCGCACGAGAAAATCGGCGGGCGGCGTGTGATTCCCAAAGACGTTGTGGACGAGCTGATCAACAAGGAGCTCGCGCTGCAAAGCAAGAAGCTGTAGGTTTTTTCCTTTTAATTTTCTAATTTTCGTTTAATCTAATTCAAATGGAAGAAGCTTCTTACCAAATCTGCTCCGCCGTAAAATAACACGTACGCTATTATCACAAGAATTCCTATAATAGCCATTATCAAAATCGGGTCAATTTCTCCGTCCATCTAACCGCCCATCATCCCCTGCAATTTATTCATATCCACTCCGCTCTTTCCCATCATCTTCTCCAATTTTTTCCTCAAGCCCCTATTCTTCTTGAACCCCTGCATCAAATTGGCCATCTTCTCGAATTGTGAAATCAGCTCGCGCACTTCCTCGGGTTTGCACCCCGAGCCTTTTGCCACTCTCTCAATGCGCCCTTTCTGCTTTTTCAAAAGCGCCGCGTCATCCCGCTCGCCGGGCGTCATGGCCGAAATCATGGCCTCATATCTCTTCAGCTTCTGCTCCGACATCTTCATAGCATCAGCCGGCAAGTCATTCATGCCCATCATGCCGAACACCGACGATAACGGGCCCATCTTTCGGGCGGCTTTCAATTGTGAATAGAACGTGCCAAGCGTCAGTTTGTCCATCGCCTGCTCTTGTAATTTTTCCGTGTCAGCAACAGATTTGATTTTCTCCATCAGCGCTTCAAAGTCAGGGAATCCAAGCAAGCGTCCGACGAATTTCGTCGAGTCGAACGCCTCCAAATCCTCCATCTTCTCGCCGAGGCCGGTGAAGAGAACCGGCACTGATGCAGCATGGCAAGCAGCCAGCGCGCCGCCTCCCTTGCCAGAGCCGTCCAATTTGCTGATGATGACTCCTGTCAGCCCAACTGCAGTATGGAATTGCTCGGCCTGCCGCCCGGCTGTCTGGCCGATGTCGGCCGACATGACAAGTATCTTCTCCTCGGGCTTGACGAGTTCGGAAATAGTTTTGAGCTGCTTCACAAGCTCCTCATCGAATCCCGAGCGCCCTGCCGAGTCGACGATGATTATGTCCTCCTTTATGTTTGGCAAATGGGTATTGATTATTTTCCCGACATCCTTCTCGCCCTCTATGCCATAAAATGGAGCACCGCATTTGACTGACAGCTGCTGCAACTGCTGATACGCAGCCGGTCTGTCTGTGTCGGCGCAAACCAAGGCGACCGACAGTCCCCTCTTCTTGTAGAATTGGGCCAATTTGCCGCACGTTGTTGTTTTACCCGAGCCGTACAGCCCCAGCAAAAGTATACGCCGAGGTTTTAGCGAAGGCTCGTATTTCTCTCCTAAAAGCGCCACAAGCTCGTCGTGGATGGCACGAACGACCTGCTCGCGCAGATTCAAGCCGGCTGATTTGTCCTCACCAAGCACCTTCTTCTCGATGCGTTTTGACAATTCGAAAACCAGCTTGACGGGAACGTCGTTGGAGATGAGCACGCGCTGAATGTCGCGCAAAAATTCCTTGACCGCCGCCTCGTCCACCATCGTTTTGCCGGTGAGTTTCGCGAGGGCTTGGCGCAAGCCTTTTCCTAAGTCCATAGTCTTCGCTATTATTGTGGTAGCTCGTATTTTTATATTCCCACACCGACAAACATTGTTACCGTGCTCCGATAGTCTAGCCCGGTCAAGGACGTCAGCCTTTCACGGCCCTTTTTCTTTTCTTGGAAAGAAAAGAAAAAGTGCACGTTGCCCAAAAAGAAAAGAAACGGGCCGCCGCCGAAGCCAGCTGATAACCCGGGTTCAAATCCCGGTCGGAGCAAGGATATTTTACCTCGAAGGCGGGTTAGGTTTGCATTTCTTCGGGGTTGCTTTTGGGGCATTTTTAGCTATTTAAACTGACTCAGAGGTGGATAAATTCGCCCGCTCTCCTAGCCGGTGGTGGTGGCCG
>CAIXYX010000078.1 GCA_903923795.1 uncultured Microcaldota archaeon | reverse complement strand
CAAAAGATTGCCGAAAAAGAGGACTATACGCTCATTTTACGCACGGGCGCGGCGGTGCACACATATTCGCCAAGCCTTGTGCAGGTAGTTTTGGATTTGGAAGTTAGATAATAACATAGAGAAAAATATCTCGTGGGGGGAGGGTCAGGAGGAACGTGAAACTGGGGAGGGGGGCACTCCCCCCTCCGCGGTTCCGAAGAACGGAGCATCCACCAAAGTCAGTGTCGAGTTGGCGAATTTGCCGTACAATAAAAAGCGCGACTGGCCATCCACCCACAAATCCACGGGAAGCTCGGCGCTCACGACATCGGCCGAGAGCTGGGGCACGCTTGATGCCGATGAAAGGGTCTGTGTGTGCACCCGCACCTCGTACGCGTCCCGGCCCATATAGACACTGTGGTTCGACACCCAGTAGCGGTAGGAGGTGACCTGCGTTATGTTGAACGGCATGATTGTCAGGGTGGCGTTCACAGGCCAGACGAAATGGTCGTCGAGCGCCAGCATCCATGCTTGGAAATAGGGCCAGCTCAAATTGGAGAATGACAGATTCGAGCCGATGCGCGTGCCATTGCTTGAGCGCTCCGTCCCGTCCGGGCCGAGGCACACCGAATAATAAGAGGGGTCCACCTGTGCGCCTGCCGACTGCTTTGCGTTCAAGTCGACGAGCAGCACACCCGGGCACGTGGGGGACGAGAAGGCGCCGATATAAATCAGCTGATTCCCCCCGCCCGACCCGAGCGAATATGTCAGAGTGTCGCCGGGGCTTATGTTGAGATAGGCGTTTTTCGCCAAAGGCCCCTCCGCAACCGACCAGCTCCATGAGGGACGGGGGAAGAATGACGGCGAGAGGAAGAACACTATGAAACCCAGAAGCAGGAAAATTGCGGAGAAGATGATAAACATCTTGAAAAAAGATTTGCTTCCGCCCGCAAATCTGTCCAGGAGATCATTTTTTTTGGCAGATGAGGAATTAGCGAGGGGATAAACTGGTGATTTGGAAAAGAATGAACTGATGATGGAATTCGGGGAATCGGCATCTTTTAGCCGGGCCAGATTCTTCGCCTGAACCGGTTTTCCTTTGCTTGCTTTTTTCATTCTCTCCGCTCCCGTGCGTTTCGCGCCGAGCGCGCGCCCTGGCTGATTTTCGACCATTCCGGCTCGTTTGCCGAGCGGAGCATGAGCCAGACAAGGAGGGCGAGGAAGGCCACGGATAGGGCGATGCCGCCCAATAGGGTTGGGTCGTACGTCATGCAACGGAGTTGCATGAGCAGATAAATAAAGCCCATCGCCTCAATTTGACGTATGAGAATCCTTGCCAGTGCCCCGGCCAAAGTCATCCTGTTCGGCGAGCACTATGTGGTGTACGGCGCGCCCGGTTTGGTGGCGGCCATAGAGCCGTATAATGAGATGGAGCTTGATGCTAAAGGGTCGGCCTCGCCGGGACTGGAATACCGCTCGACGATAAAAGAGAACGACGTGACGGTCGAGCTCCTTGACTCGCCAGCATCATCGGCCCTGCGCCCATCCGCCCCTGTCCACCCTTACGCCGCTCTTTATCGAAAACTCGCGGATGAGCTGCCGCGCCTGCAGAAACTGAGCGTCCGCGCCGAGGTAAAATCCGCCTGGCCGCTCAAAGGCGTGGGAAATTCGGCCTCGCTTGGCGCCGCTCTGGCGGCTGGCTTGCGCGCATTGGCGGGCGAGAAGAATATCACCGCCGAAGCGCTTTTTTTGGACGCGCAGGCGGCCGATGAGGTGGCGCACGGCGGCGGAAGACCGTCGGGCATAGATGCGGCCGCGGCCGCTTATGGCAGAGTGATGGAATTTTCAAAGAATTTTGACAAGACAGATGAACCGCGCATAAGGCCCCTCAAAATCGCGCCGATGAAAGATGCCGGATTCATCCTAATCGACACGCTGAAGGCCCAGGAGAAACGCGGAAACACCGCAGACCTCATCAGCGCGTTCGCCAAATCGAATGGGATAAACAAAAAGCCGGGCGAAATGAGCCGCAGCGAGCGGGCGAAGATTTTCGACGCCTATCTGCCGATTCAGATGCATGCCGCGAGAGCATTGGAACAGGGCCATTGGGAGACTGTCGGCCTCCTCATGGACGAGAACCACAAGCTCGTCTCGCGCCATGGCGTGTCATCGCCGGGGATTGAGAGGGCGGTGGCGGTCTGCAAATCTTATGGCGCGCTCGGGGCCAAATTATCTGGCGCCGGCGGAGTGGGAGGGGTGGTGATTGCGCTGGCGAGGAAGAAAGACATCGGCAGAATACAGGAGGCGCTGCGCGTGGGCGGATTCATGACTTACCCGTTCAAATTGTCGGAAAAAGGGGCGCGCGCGACAAAGATAGACTGAATGGGGATATGAAGAATGGAGGAAAGAAGAAAACATCCGTGATTTTCGATTTATCTCAATACGACGAGCGGGATGATTCCGGCATCGAACTCTTTCTGCGCTATCTTCATGCACGTTGTCTCGCCGCTGACCTCCAGAAGAGGCGGGGCGCCGAACGACAGTTGCAGCGAGCGGGCGCCGATCAGGCGGGCCATCTCGTATTTGCTCAAAATGGGAGTCTCCATGAATATCACCGAAATCACTTAGGTTTTGTTGTCCTTTGTCCGACCGGATGGCACAGGCGGGAACGACGAGAATGAGGCGGTGCCGAACGAATGGTTCTTGCCCCCCTCCTCCTTGCGCGTGCCCGCTAAGGCTTGTATACCATGTTTAAGCTGCACAATCTCTTTAAGGATATCGGCCAGCAGCGCGCGCTCGGACGGCAATTCGGCCGCCTTGCCTGCGCCAGCCCCCCCGCGCTTGGCCGTATTCACCTTGTCCATGAGCTCGCGGATCAGCACCTCCTTGTGCGACACGCCGGGAAGCATGCCTTCAGATGCATTCGGATTTGTGCCGGCAGTGTCGATGACGAGCGTGGCAAGGCCGAGTATGCGCTCGAGCACCGTGCGGCGCGCATTCACGTTCTGGATGCGTTCGTATGGTATGACAGTGGTGTCGCGGGTGAACACGCCTTGGCGTATCACGAATTCCGCGGCCCCGAATTCGTAGGTGAACGACATGTATTCTATGTGGTGGTAGATGTAGAGGGGTCCTGCGAGGAAGAGGAGGGTGAGGAAGAGGAAGACGAGGGCGAAGACGCTCTTTGAGAGGCCAAAAACCAGCGCGTCGGATTGGCCGAACAGGATGGCCAGTACGATGACCAGCCAGATGAAGAGTATGGCGCCAAGACCGGGGAGGAACCACACCCATTTCACACGGGGGTCCAGATGTTGGTGCAGACTGGTTTCGGTCATGGCATCATCCTGGTTCGGGCATTTCATCATCCTTCGGAGAAGTCCTCGTATTCGCGGTCGTTGAAGGAATAGAGTATGGAGAACATGAACTGCTTGAGGCCGTCATCAGTAGAGGGGAATGCGCTCATCGAGCGGCGCGCGATGTCGATGATGTACTGCTTGTCATTGAATTTGAACGACACCCACGCCGACTTGTTCTTTCCTATGAGCACTTTGGCGGACTCGGAGCCGAGCGAGCGCAGGAGTGAGCAGAGCAGAATGGCGCGGTCGATGTCATCGGCCGCGTGCATGCGCGCCATGTCGGAGAAAGACACCCAGAAAGAGACCGGCAGCTGCACGGACTTCCAGGCGAACACGGCGTCGAGGCTTTTCTCGACTGCCTGCATGAAATGCTCCTGATACAGGAACGGGTGGAACTGGTCCTGCACCACCATCTTGATTTCGGTGACAGTGGAGTCGAGGGGGCGCACCAATGCGCGCAGGTCGGCGATGGATTTTGCCTCGCTGTCCTCGATGAATTTCTTGTAGCGGTCGATGACTATGTGGTATATCTCGTTCTGCAAACGCGTCTCGGCCAATTGCTTGCGCATGGCGGCAACTTCCTCCATGCTTGCCGGGGCTTGGGCAGGAGGGGCGGACGCGGCCTTTGAGAAGGGGCTGGACGGCAGCTTCATAGAGAGGAGTTCGATTGGAGGCTATAAAAACATGCGCCTAATCGTCCGACGAGAGGATGGAGGGGGAAATGGAAAAGTGGAGTGGGTGGGGGGCGGAAAATTGAAAAGTGGAGAATGCGGGTGGAGGGCTGGAACCCCGCCCCTGTGGTTCGGTTATGCATAATCCGGGCAGAACAGCATGCGCCCGCACATGATTGACATGGCTGCGATGTTGTTCGCGTAATTCATCTCGGGGAAGCGGATGTTCCAGTTGGAGTTCACCATCACCTGCACCACGCGGGGATAGTCGCATTTGAACGTATAGTAGTTCACGATGTAAGTGACGCCGCGGGGGGGAGTGGTGAAGCCCGGATTGCCTGCATTGCCATCAGGGAGGGTGGGGTCCGTGGCCGAGGGGTAGGTGGTCTGTGGGAGGTTGATTGGCACTGTGAAATATTTGGTGGCCTGGCCCGAGATGTCGACAGATGTGTTGGTCCAGTTGGGGGTGGGCCGCGTGCCATTGTTGAATGTGATTGTGCGGATGGTGACGGTGGAGCCGACATCGGCTATGAGGGGCGCGTTGACGAGCGAGGCGAGGTCGTCCTTGGTGCTGGTAGGGAGGATGTTGACCGTGATGTTTGCGGGGCACATGTGGCTGCCAAGGCAGGGGTCGGTGAAATTGATGTAGATGATGACCGGGCCCGCTGAGGGCGTGCTGTTGGCAGTGAGGTTGACGGTTATGTTCACCTTCTGGCCCGGCGCGATTGGGATGCCGAATCCGTTGGACGGCGGCTGTAGGGCAGGTGTGGCACCCCATCCGCCAGATGCGCTGACATTGGATGGGATGATTGGCATGTCGGTGTGGTCATTCTGCACTGTGACATTGATGATGAGGGTCTGGCCAGGGGCGAGGTTGGTGAATAATGATTTTTCGATATAGACCAGAGTGCCGGAGCAGTTGGTGGTGTTGACCACGTGGATGGTGTAGTTCAGCGTATTAGAGTTCAGGACCGGCAGATAAGCGTAGACGTTTTTTATGTTGAAATCAGCATTGGAGACATCGGGCAGGAGATGCACGATGCCGGTTATGTTGCTGACATTCGACTTCACGCTTATCACGTGGTCGCCGAAAGACGAGATGGACTTTATTGACCAGTCTTTGGAGGGACCGGTGTCGAGTGATTGGGAGGAGAGGAGAACACTGTCCACTTTGGCGGAGATGGCCCCGTAAGCAGTCATGCCCGCCTCGGCCTTCTGGTTTGGATAGACGTCGGGTTTGCCATAAAGAGGGTAATAATTGACGTTGATGTTCGCATTCAGGGGGAATTGACTATAAGGAATTGAAGGGCTGTCAGACTGATGTATGAAGAAGGCATTGTTGCCCCCGATGCCGAAAGCCTGTATCTGCGAGGCCAGGGCCGAAGCTTTCCAAAAGATTGGGATGCGCGATGATTGCGGACTCCATTGGTTGCAGGTGGTGTTTATGCAACCGGCATTCCCGCAGCCCAGATTGTACAATGTGATGGGGCATGCGCGGTCGGATTTCGGAATATATTCCGTATGTGTTATCAAGCTGGTATCCCAGCTGACGTTCCAGTTGGATGAATCTTTGGCATTGAGGGAGAAATTCATCGACGGGCAGATCCAGATTTCGCTGGGCAAGTCGACGGGGTTCGCGGCGACCGGCAGCAATATTATGCCGGTGGTGTTCGACAGGGTGGAGGTGAGGCTTTGGCTGATAATTGCGTTGAAGTAATACAGATTGGCAGGATAGGTGGGATGGGCTGCGGAGATGAAGGTCTGGGCCTGCGATTGCTGCGATGCGCTGACGATGCCGAAACTGCACAGCAGCATAAGCACAAGCACGCAAATGCGCCCGAATGAAACGGGCAGGCCGGGATTTGACTTGGAGTTTTTCATGAAATCACTAAAATCCAATATGCACGTTTATAGATGGCGTGAGACCTAATTTGTCCACCCAGTTCGCGCCAAGGCCGATATACGCGGCTCCGGATATATAACGCAATTCTGCGCTGATTTTGTCCGCTTTCCCAGTAGATAAATTGTATCCGCCCTGGATGCCGGCCATTATCCCGGTGTTGCCCGAGAAATTGTGGTATTCACGAAGCACCCCCAATGCCACGACATCCCCGGGCACGCCGCCCTTCCAGGTGCAGTATGGACCATATTCCAGAAAAAGGATGTCGTAGGTGCCCATCTTCTCCCCCTCTGTTTTCGGTGCATTCGTCGAACCCCCTAATAGGGCTTTTGAGCGGCCTTTGGCATAAACCGTCGCGGATGGAGTCTGGCCACTCATGCCGCTGAGAAGGACATCAAGACTAGGTACGACCGGGCTGCTCGACATATCGGTGAATTTATTGGTGGGGTCGTCGACATTGCCGGCTTCTGATGCCGTATCGGAGATACGCAGGCTCCACCCTGCCCGGGTTTTCTTGTTCACGGTATAATCCTTTGTTTGCGCGTCTTTGATGTCGATGCTATTGGGCATGCCAGTGTATAACTGCCCGGCCGGCTCCACGTAAAGTGATATCGCGGGAAGTTTTACCAGAAAACTCCCTTGGAGCAGCCAGCGGATGTAATTGGTGTAATCCTCTATCTGCACCTTGTTCGCGATGGGATTCTCGGGGTCTGGGGTGAATGACAGCTCTCCGGCCTTCGTATGCCTCTGCATGACCGAGAAACCTGCGTCGACACCGTCGAAAAAAACATACGGGATGCCGAGGAAATTCCCCCCCGCATCGACTCTCATCGACGCCCCTCCGCCGACGCCCCAATGAAGAGTCACGCCATAAAGCACTTTGTCGTAAGTCTCCTGGTATTTCGCCCGGGCGGATTCGCTGTTTATCAAGTCCGTGCGGAGCGGATTTTTCACCTGCTTTCTGACGATTTCCCAGAATTTCTCGATGTCGTTGTCTTCGAGGGCTTTTTTGGCGGCTGCCCCGTCTCCGGGATTCCATTTGGCTGCATCATCAAAAAATCTGTAGCCGCCGTTCGAATCCCTGAAAATGCTGAGAATCTCCTCTCCGAGGCCGGTGATTGGCGGCAGGGGGGCTCCGATGGATTTCGCATAAACATACAGCAGGGATTTGCTGAATGCCTCATTCGCGCCGGGCCCGGTGATATATGAGCCTGTTTGCGCCCCGACCGCGAAGTCGAGAGGGGGCAGATTTGTAGTGCTCATCGGAGTGGGAATCTGCACAGGCGATTGCCCGGGCCAGAACTGGTCGACGATGGATGCGGTGCCGGATGTGAAAGTGTTACCTCCGGCTTTGGCTCCGGACTGCTTTTGCCCGGTGATGCTTGACCGTGTGGTTGGAGTCGCGACAGGGGTTTTGCTGCCTGTGGCAGATTGGGTTGGGATGACCGGCAATGAACGGGAGGGATCATTGGCATATGCAGTCACCCGGTCGGGAAGGCTGGAGTCGGGGTTATTGATGTCCGATGCCATCCGGTCTATCTCATCCTGCACGCGCGTTATCTCGCCGGTGCCGCGGGATGCGACTGTGGCGGCGGCGGACATGACCACGCGGATGCTGTCATCTGCCACCGATATAGGGGCGTTTTTGGCCGTTTTTAAGAGGTAATCGAGCCCTTCGGCGAATTCGCTGCCTGCTGATTTGTCCTTGAGGTTGTTGAGATATGAAGCGTATACCCAAGCCGCCGCTTTCCGCTTCACCGGGTCGACGTTCTCGTCGGCCAGTATGCTGCGGAGGGCTTCTGGTTTTTTCGTAACAGGGTCGATGCTCTGGGCCATCTGGATGAATTCGTCAAAATCAGAATTTCCATGCTGGGTTCCTTGATAGAGAAGCTGGCGGGGGGCCATCCGGATCACCGGGGCTAAGACTGAATGAAGCTTTAAAAAATGGGCTTAGCTGGCCAGGGTTGTTTTGCGCCGAGAAAATGGTGGAAATTCAAAAGAGCCGGGCGGGCTTTTCGCTCATGCGCCCATTCCGGCGCGCGGCTGCTCGAGCTCCAGCCATTCAAGCCCGTTCAGCTTGAACGCGGGGCAGAAATTATGCAGCTCGTTCTTCTCCTCCGCGGTGAAGCGGAATTGGCTTGGCATCTGCCCTGACTTGTAGGCCTGCTGGTGCACCTCGATAAGGGAGACAAGGCCTTCGACATACTCGCGCTTGGCCTGCGGGATTTGCCCGAACATTTTGGGTGCTTTCTCCATGAGGCCGCGAAGGCTGCGCACCAGACTGTCGAGTTTTGCTTCATAGGCCCGGCTTTGGATAATCTCTTTGGAGATTGACGGCACCGCGGCACGCATTGAACTTGCGGAAGAAGCTGCCTGCCTGCCCGATGGCCGGGAGAGAGAGCGGCCGAAGTTCGTGTCGTGCAAAGACGCTATCTTCTCAGCCGGAGTTGCGTGGTGAAATGACGGGGGATTTTTGGCCGCTGCGGGAGTTTTTGCGGTGATGGGGGTTTTGGCGGTGGCAGACATTTTGGCGGCGGCATATGTTTTGACAGACGCGGATGCAACGGCGACCGAATCTGCTTCGAGAGATTGGGCCTTCATGGCATCGACAATCGACAGGGCAGAAGATTGAGGAAGACTGTTCTCCTTGCACAATGCACGGATTTGATGCGCGAGTGTTTTCGACAATCCGGCCATCGACTCTCCGCTCTGCGACAGAAGGGAAGGCTCGTCTCCGACGGTGGGAAAAGGTCTGAGCGGGCCGCCCAATTCGGATGAAAGATTGTTGAGGATGAACATATACGCGGATGCCCCTTCGCGCAAACCCCGCTTGGCCAGCTGGGCGCGCAGGAGGGAGAAAGATTTCACGGCCACGGAACGGATTTTCCCCTCTTTTGCTGATGAAGGACCCGATATCGCGGAGATTGGTTTTGATTTCGCCATATGCTCACCTTGCGCCGGCTGCTCGTTCGCGCCCGGCAGTTTTATTTCGTTTCGTTCTCGTCGCTCTTTGGCGGGGCGCCCAATAATCTTTGCCTCGTCCGCTCCTGCTCGTATGGATTGATGCGCGCGGCCTCGTCGTTTATGACCGGCGGGGAGTTGAAATACAGGCTCAGGCCCACATTGAACCCGAAGCAGTTCGCAGAACCATGGGGATACTGGCGGAACATGTCGTAGAACTGCGCGTTCAATCTAAGATTTTCGGTGAACTTCGTGTCGAAACCGGCCCGTACCGCGTATGACGGCGCCAGCTCGCCCAGTTGAAGCCCTATCAGCCTGCCGGTGAGGTCGAGTGAGAGGATGGTGTTCAGCGAGGGGATGGCGAGCGCGTTCTTCACGTCTATCCCCACATCATTTACTACGGCGGCGGTCGCGTCTCCGGCGATGTATCCTCCGACGGAAACAACATAATTGCTCGTGACATTTATCGCCTTGTCAAGCTGCGCGCGGAAATTGACCGGCGGCACCCAGTTCCAGAACACCTGCTTCGCCTGGTCGCGCACCATGCCTGCGACGCTGTTTGACGGAATCCACGGAGAGGTCACAAGAGTGTCGAAGGCTACCGGCAGGAAAACGCTGCCGGTTACTTTCGCGCGGATGCCGGCCGATTCAGGGTCAACGCCCACCAGAGGCAGCAGGCCGAACAGCGAGGTGTTCTCCTTCTCGAAATGGAAATCCACTCGGGCGATGAAATCCGGGATCGGGCCGTTTATCGGCAGGGCGTCACGGCCGATGTATTTGTCGGCATTGTTGTTGTATGTGCCTTCCTTGACGATGAAATCCGAGGTGGTGCCGCCGAGATATTTCGGGGATTTGATTATGGCGTCAAGCTTGGCGATCTTGTCGGCTAGAGCCTGCCCGCGGTTGTTCACTACATGCGTCTGGTCGCATAAGGATATGATGTCCCGGCACAATGACCTGCCGGCCCTATCATCTGGAAGAAGCTTCGCCAGCAGCAGGGTGGCTGCCTCCTGCAAGGCCGCGAATCCGATGTTCTCCGGGTCGAGACGGTGCGCGGCGAATATGTCGAACACGCCGCTCTGGCCGTTTGACCACAAAGACTGCACGCCGTAGTTGTAATCATATTTGCGGTAATTCGGCACGAGCGTCAGGTTGAACTCGACATGGAAATCCATCCGAAAGAGCGTGTCATCGTTTTTGTAGTTGGCGAGGTTTATGAGATAGTCGAACAGCAGCATGGTTGCGTTGCTTAGTTTGGCGTTTATGCCGGCCTGCGGGCTTGTGACCACCTGCGCCAGAATGTTGTCATCGGTCGGCCCGATGCCTTGCGAGAGAGTGGCTTGCAGGCGGGTCTGCCGGCCAAATGTCTTGAAATAAAAGATGGCGCTGATGCCCTGCTCGCGGGCGGCGGCATTCACGCGCATCATGGCCTCATACATGTCGCCTTGCGCCTCCACGCCTCGCCGCACATCAGGGGCCAGATCATTGATTGGTGATGAGACATAACGGGCGGCGGCTATTTTTATCTCGCCGTCTATTTTGTCGATGAGCTGCTTCGAAACAGGATTGCTTGGGTCCAGAGTCTGCTTGAGCTGTATCAGCGCACCCTTGTAGGCAGACCAGTAGGCGAGATGGGAATGAAGAGGCGACCAGGATTCGATGTCGGCTATGCTGTTCATCGAGTCCGGGGAAACTCCGGCCAGTTTTTTGTCGTTCTTTATCGCCTCGGAGGCATTCTCCCCGATGCCTTCCTTGATGTATGAGTCGATTTTTTTGTCAATGGTCTTCTTGAAAGCCGCCAGATAATCAGACGGCGAGAGGTTGGAGTTGTTTTTGTTGAAATCAGACGCGTCGGATTGCATAAGATTGCTCGCCACCCAATCCTCGGGCCGCTTGTTGAAATCACTGTAATAGGTTGCGAGCCGCGAATTGACGGGGCTTTTTGACAGATAGTCGTAGCTGACGGCCGAGAACAGGTCCTGAATCGCGCCTGTAGACTCGTCCCGGGATATCTGGCCAGTCAGCTCGGAGCCGGATGCGTTGTCTATGCTGCCGCCGCGGGCGAACTGCTTGCGGTTGCCAACGATGTTCGTGCCGCTCACGGCCGCGCGAACCTCTGCGGCGAAATAGCCGGGTTCTTCATCGGGCCCGGTGATTATCCCGCGCTCCGAGAGATCCGGAGTCTTGGCCGTGAGCTTGAGGACTGGGATTAGCTCACTCGACTTGGAATAGAAACTTGAGGGGATATCTATTTGGATGTCGAGCGCGTTCGCGTCTGCCTTTGTTTTGAGCGTGAAATTCGACGCTATCGGAACCGAGTATATGCGGTATTGGCCAGTCTCGCTAAAGGAGATGCCTTTTTTCGTGTCGATGAATGCCCCGCGGGCGCTCAGGGCCGGAGCCAGGGGAGTGGTGATGTCCTCCTTCATCTGGTCAGGATCCTCAACCACGATTGATTTGTCCTTGTCCACCCGAAACACCAGCACCGAGGTCGCCTGCCCGCTGTTTGGCTTGCCGCCGATGCCCATGACTACTTTCGAGTCTTTTTGGTCCGTGACGAAATCTATTTTCTGCAAAGTGATATCCCCGCCTACCGAGATGTCCATGCCCCGGCCGATGTAATTCATCGCATAATCGGCGGCCATGTAGCCGGCTATCTGCTCTTGCGGCAGGGCTTTTGGATCCCCGAAAAGTCCTTTTGCGACAGCCGTCGGGCTCGTGTTCTGGTTCGATTTGCTCCCGCCGGGCCCGTAGAGGCGGGCGACGGAGTATTTCTTGGTGAAACCTGACACTGCCACATGCACGGCATCGAGATGGCTTTTGAAAGACGCGTCTGACGCGTAGAGATGGGAGAATGCGGCATCTATCTCTTTTGCGCCGATTTTCGCCCCGCTCCCTGCCTGCGATTTCGCATAAGCCTCGACTTCGCCATACAGCGTGGCCAGCGAGCTTTCATACACGCGCATCTCGGCTGTCACGGCGCGGATAGACGCAGTGAAATCCCCGCTGTTGGAATATTGGTTGCTGGCCGAGACCAGATTGGATTTGTAGGTGTCGAGCGGGAGCTGGAGATAGCGGGCATCTGCAGTGGAGGATAAGAACGCCTCTTCCATGGTTTTGGCATGCGTCCTGACCTGGCTTAAGAGCATCGACATTCCCTGGCCCGATGACCAGTAGCGCGAATCATAGTAGACGGCGATATTGCTGCCGATGTCCGGAGCCGGACCCTTGCCGCTCAGACCCATCTCGCGGCCCACCGCATCAGACTCCTTGAGACCGAGGAGGATTGCCTGATCCATCAGTTTGCCATCCACTTTTTCGTAGCGTTCCAAAGTCGCCTGGTCGGACAGACCCGGAGTGAGGGCGCCGTATTCCGGCTCACCATTGTTATCAATATAATGAGTCACGCGAATCGGGGTGTGTGAAAGCCGTGTGACAGTGAGGCTCAGCTCTTCCTTTTGCTGATTTGACAAATCACTCAATTCAGGCAAGTGCGCTATGATACGGTCACGGCAATAAGCCCGGATGCCCTTCTCGCCGTCGCTGGAGGTGTAGTTGGCGATATTTTTCCAGTCCCCGTCCTCCATCTGGCCATGGATGTCGGACTGCACGGCCGCTATGAGCTTGTCCATGCCGGGGTAATTGCGCTTGACGGGAGGGAAGGCGTTGCGGATGATGAACTCGGCGATCCTCTCGTCTATATAGAGCACTTTGGAGAGCTCTTCCATCTGTGTCTGGTCTATGGCATAGTTTGATGCGACCGAGCGTGGCACGAACAGGTTGAAAAGCTGCCCGCTCACCCCGATGTCGATTCCGCCCTTCGCGCCGAAATAGGTCGCGCTGAAAAAAACGTCGGTTTTTTGGGGGAATGGATTTTCGGATGACATCAGGGGCAGGGTGTATTTCGCCAGATTGACGCTCTTGCCGATCTGCGTGCCGGCCTGCTCATTGGAGTACAACGGCGAAGGATTATCGAGAATCTTTATGCAGTTCTGGTGGATGCTGTGCTTGGAGGCTTCGCTCTCCATGGAGAAATTTGCCTTGGCCTCTGCGAGGAGGGCATTGTCTGATTTCTGCTTTGTTTTGCTCGATTTTGGAACTGGTCCCATCATGCACCCCAAAGTATTCATCATTCCAGCATGTTCTTCAGCTCTTTGCGCAGGCGGACCGCCCGCAAGTTGAAATTCGCGTTGTTCGCCGAGTTGTCGATGATGTAATCCAGCAGTTTCAAAAAGAGAGAGGTGAGGCTCACATTGGCATACGGCTTTTCGTAGCCCTCGCTCGGAGAGCGGTCGTTGCTCATGCCGGTGATGGCTTTGTCGTCTCCGCTTGTCAGGACGCTTCGGATGTGCCCGGCCAGCAGGTCCATCCAGAGCCCGCTGGATGCTGCGTCCGGCTTGAGTTTGTATTTCGGGTCGCTGCTGCGGGCCTGTGATTCAAACGAATACAAAGGAGGATAGACCCCGGCGCTTGCCATGAGCGCGCATATCATCAGCTCCGGGCGTGTCTTGAGCCAGGCGACTGCGCCCAGCGGATCGGCCACGCTAAAGACGCGCTTGGCCGGGTCGTTTATGATTTCTGCGTTCAAGTCAAGCAGTATCGCTTCTTCGAGCATTGCGCGCTGCTGGGGCAGAGGCCACGAGGGTTTCGACTTCAGAGTCTGGATGATTGCGCCCAAGCTCGATTGTTTCTGCTCGATGGAATCGTAGTTCCATATACGGAGCGCTCTGGCAGCCAAGATGCAATTTTGAGGCGCGTCAGAATTCAGCATCGATTGTAAAATCGCCAATCCTTGTTCCCGGGTCTTTTTGTTAAGGCCATCCTGCCCGGCTTCCAGTGAGCCGAGGCCAGTGGTTATCATCAGGGTCTGCAATATCGAGCCGACGACTTTCGGGTCGCTTATGGGCTGCGCAGTCTGCGCGGCGCCGGCGGAAGGTTTGAGCAGGGAGAAGCAGAACGTCTGCAGAGAGGAGCGCATGAGCTTGAGGCTGGCCTGGCCCTGCGCCTGGAGTTTCTTGTCCGCATCTTTGTTCGTGAGGATATCCGCATGGGAAGCCGACTCGTACTGCTCGCTCATGTATTTCATCAGTTCAGCCGCCTGCTCGGGGAATTTGCGGACGCATTCGAACGCCAGCCAGTACATGTCGAGAATCCGCTCTGAGGTGACGCGGCGGTCTTTTGACAGGACGGAGATCACCACGCTGCCGCTGCCCGGGTCAAGCGAAGTCGCGCCATCGATGATGAGTTTGGCATAATTGAGGCCGGTGTTAGCGTCTGCGGACAAGAGGATGAGAGAGGCCAGGTCTTTGGCGGCAGAAAGGCGCGCGCCGAATTGCTCGTCGGATTGGATTTCGCCGGATTTGACTGCGGGTTTCAGTATTTCCTGAGCGCCGAGTATGTCGAATGATTTGAGCTCGGCTGGCTGGATGGTTTCGGCCGGATTTTCCGCGGGCTTTGCTTCAGGAGGCTTTGCTTCGGAGGTGGTTGCTTCAGAAGGAGTTGGAATGGATTTGTTCGTTTCCGGCGGCTTCGCTTCTGATATTTTTTCCGTTTGCCTATTCTCGCCGGTTTTTTCGCTTTTCTTTGTTTCTTCGGTTTTTTCATCGCCCTTTGGCGCAGTGATTTTTTCGCTCTGGACGGGAGTTGCGGCATTTGTTTTGGCTTTTGATTTTGATTTTTTCGGAACGACCTTGATGGGCAGCTCGGACGGACCGCCCTCGGTCACGCCGGGGCTTTTCTGTTCGGGGATGCTTTTCGTTTCGGCGGCGCTTTTCTGCTCCGGGAGGGCAGGTTCGCTTTTTTTGGGCGGAGAGGTTTTCTCGATTTTGACGCCTGAGAGAGACAGCATGCCTTCGAATATCTGCGAGGTCTTGGCGGCGAAAGAGTCTGCGGATGGCTCATTGAGCAGGCTGCGTATCTCCTTGAGCATGGCGTCCTGCAAATCGGTGATGCCGGCTGCGCAATCATATGCGAGCTTGAGCATCGTGGCGGCATCTTCTTCCTTGTCGAAACCTGCGCCGCGCACCAATTTGACGCCCATGCCGCCCACGTCGGCCCTGAAAAACACGGCGTGGAGGATGGTGTCTGAACGCTGCTGGACATCATCAGATGAATCTGGCCCGAGGTGCGAGCAATAATCAGATACTGTGCGGGCGGCCGAAATCCGCTCTTCGGCCTTCAGATTCGAATTCTTGATTGTTTTGCGATTCGCAGGCCAGTCGATGGCCGCTTGGGCTCCCCCCTGCGAGACCGTCTGCGGCCCGTCATACATTAAGCGGTAATATGCCATCAGCTCACTCGTCATGCATATGGCCAGCGCTGCGGTTGCGTGCGGGTCGGAATCTGGAATAAGAATCCGTCATCGATGAGCGACGAGGTTGTTTTGAAAGTGCCCTCCATTATCTGCTTTAGGAACTCGTCGAAATCTTTTTTGAAAGATTCCGGTGTCTGGGGGCCGGATGGTTCAGGCCTCGCCGGCATGGGAGTGTAGTTTGTCCCGTTCTGCTCCACCTGGTACAGATCCACCTGGCGGCGCCCGGGCTTGTAGCTGAGGATGTATCGGCGGGCGTCTTTCGAGGCCGAGTTGAAGGTCTTGTCCTTCCTCACGCTCAAGTCGTACTCGTTCCCGTCCACCACGACCTGCCATGGATTGAGGACGTCGAGATACGGCTGCAGGCCGCTCGCGATGCGGTTTATGTCCCGCTTGTCGGCATCCCCGAATATCAGGTAATGGTCGCCGATCCGGCCATCCATGACGAGCTCGAATGGCACGAACTTGCCGTTCTCGTCCCGGTGGCCGGGCTGGCCCTGCTCATCGTTGATGGATGGCTGCAGATAATTCGAAAGCCCTTTTTCCAGCAGGACCTGCACGAAATCCTTGTTCCGCTCAAAGCCGCTGAACTGGCACTTGTCATCGACGCTTGACTGGCTCCGGTCATAAGTGTATCGCGCGCGGCCGACCATTGTGGATGAGCCATCGGGCAATGTCATCATCAAAGGCACCGAGAATTCGCGCTCTGGCGCGTCTGTTGAGAACGAGAAGCTCGCGCCATTATCCATGACAGTTATGCCGGGAGCGTTCCCGAAACTCAGTACGGATGCAGCCCCGTCGTTCGCTTGCAGCTTGAAGACATGGCGGCGGATTGTATAAGTGCCATTTTTCCCGTCCAATTCCTTTGACGGAATTCTTTCCCCGAGCACGCCATAGTCCATCGGCACATAGCTCATGGGTATCTCGTCGGTGAGCTCGCTGAGGACTTTTATGCTCCCAATTTTGTCCCGCCTCAAAAACAGCCTGAAGCCGTCGTCGACATTGAGCTCGACAAGGGTTCCGAGTTGGGATTTGGCGACCTCCTCGAGCTTGCCGGCATTTTTGATTGGGTCCGCTTGGGCGTAAACTGCGGCGTTGCCAAGCTTTTTTATTTCCGCATTTATCTCTTTCCAGATATCCGGGCCGCTTTTGCCGTCAGTGTCTATGACAGCTATCTTGGCGGGATCATTCGCGTCGAGGAAACGGAATGGATAGAGTTTGTCGACGCCGATGAGGGAGCCGTCGATGGTGGAATAGCCGGTTGACCCCGAGTCGGTGCCTTTGACGTATTTCCCGGTTGCGGAATCATACACGCCGGGGTCGTATGCGCGCAGATACTCAATCTTCCGCCCGGGCCTGATGACCAGTTTGTTTGCATCGAAAACGAGCTTTATGCAGATAGGGTCCACCACGAGTTCGTAGGGTTTTGTCACAGCCTGTGACACCGCGCCGTCCCTCTGAAGCCTGAACAGCAGGGTTTCGGCCAGCTGCATCAGGTTCTCCTCGCTGACTTCGGCGAGCTTGGTGCTGATGTTCAGGGTCTTCATAAGGGCGGCGGTCATGTCATAGCCCTTGCTCTGGTCGAGATAATCATCCCGGACATAGTTGCGGAGGGTGTTGAAGAACTCGGTGCCGCAGAACGCCACTTTGTAGGTGGAATTCGGGCAGTTCACGAGCCAGATGTGGAAATCTTCGGCAGGTATATTCCCCGCCACGTCGAGACGCCCGTTTTTCAGCAGCCCTTGCCATTGCTCGAATGACAAGGCCGGCCCTTTTTTGAGGGCGAACGAGGCCTTGAATTTCTCGTATTCGGCCCTCTGGCTCTTCTCGTTCGGGAGCATGAGCATGGAGGTGCAGTCAAGGACGGGCGCATCGCCGCGATAGACCTCCCGATTCTCGTCGAAGAGGTTCTTCGTTGTCATGTCTTTTTTCGAGAGCGCCACATCCTGTTTCTGCTTGAAGAGTATCTGGCTCACCGCGCCCGAGGCGCTGAAATCTATGCCCGGCCCCTCGAGCATGCGCAGGATATATGACTTGGTCTTGCTCATGTTCACGTTCAGCCAAGAGCTTGGGTTTCCAGTGAGGTTCTCGAACGAGAGTTCGTTGTAGAGCGTGTTGCCTATGCTTACGCTGCCAAGAGGGTCGGCCAGAGGGGTGACGACTCCGGAGGCAACGACCAGATAGCGCCGTTTCTCCTCGCGCGCAGCGTCGAACGAGAAGGCGACCTCGACCATCTTGTTGTCTTTTGATGGAGGCATGGTGAGGACATCGGGCTGGACTTTTGACGGGCCCAGATCAGAGTAGGTCACTTTGAGGTATTTCGTCTCGCCGAGTTTATTCGTGTCCACCACCAGGTTCATCACGTCCCCTTTCTGGGTGAATTGGAGGATGGAGGGGATCGTGCCGGACTGTTGCGTCATATATGGGCCATAGATGTCTGCGTAAATCGTGACGTCCTGATTCGTGGATTTGCGCTTTGGGTCGGCAAGCCGTTTCTTTGTCGGGTCCATGACATAGTCGTTTGTGACGCTGAAACCAACAGTCGCCGTTTCGCCGAGATTCACGTTGTATTCCGGTTGGTTGGCCGCCAGACGCATGCGCGTCGGGGCATCGGCGCCTATGCAAGTCACGCGCGTGCCGGTGTTGTTGAGGCCGAAGAATATCGGATGGCTCTTCAATTCAATCCCGTTTTTGTCCTTGCGCGCGGCGAGCCAGCCCAGATAATCGAAACTGCCGGAGGGGTTGAGGATATCATTGGCGTATTTGTCAAAATCTTTCGAGATGTTCTGCACTTCCACTTCGTTTTTCGCATTATCTCGCGTGATGTGATACTTTAGATCATCCCCGAAATCCAGATCAAGATATGGCTGAGAGCGGTTAGTGATGAACTTGTTGAGCTGGTCCCGCAGTTTTATCTGCTCCTGGTCGTCGGGGATCGGATGCTCGGTGGTTCCTTTGGCGACGCAGAACAGCCGGGATTGCAACCAGACAGCCAGAGGCCCGCTGCGCGTATCATTGATGTCGGAGAAGCGGCTGCTTCTCTCGGCTTTCACGAATTCGCGCGCCTCGTCTTCGCTCACACGGACCACACGGACAAGCGGCATGGCCATGAGATTGCGGATGAACGTGTTATCGTCGCCGGCGAATTCAGGGTCTTCGGCCGGGTCGAACGTCGGCGCATTCCTGCCGCCGGGCCTATTGTAGCTGTAATATGCCACGTTGAAGTCCATGTTGATGAGTTTTGACTCTATCTCCGGAGTCAGCGGCAGGGTTGAACCGCTGAAATCGGCGGATTCGCCGAGTGTGGCGATGCTAAGAGCCTTGAATTTCGCGGATTTCAAAAGCTCGATTTTGCCAGCATTTGGATCAAAGCGCGCGAGGACGATATTGTTGCAGCTGTCTTTGAGCTCCAGCAGTTGTTTGGGGTCTTTATCCGAGATCAGCTTCTCGACGACCTGCGAATTCGTCCTGCCGGAGGCGGTGGGCTCGCTCCATTCTATGTGGAACTGCGCACGCTCTTTTAGCTGGGAGTTTATCTCCTCTTCTATCGTGGAGGCAGGCTTTCCGGAAACACTGACGTCCAGCACCCTGCTGTGAAGGCTTTTTTTGAGATGAATCTGGAAATCCTTGTCTTTCCATGCGAAAATCCCGTTTTTTTCTCGCCCGCCTGCCGCGCCCTCCTTCACTATGGCTTTGAGGAATTCGCGCAGCACCAATTCGTTGCCGAGTTTCATCGACGAGGCGGCGAGGCCGAAGTTCATGACGTCCTTGCCGGGCCGGGTTGTGATTCCGAGATATTTCTTTATGGCGCTTTCCGCCACGTCGGGATTGAAATTCAAACCGCCCATGCTCTCGATTTTTTCGGCCATCCGCTCCACTGCGTCCTGATCGAAAACGGGATACCCGCCATTTATGCCTACGACAAGATTGACGATTTTGCCATTCTCACGATATCCGAAACACGCCTTTAGGATCGATGCGTCGTCCAGGCCATTGGTGTGGCCGAAATCGACAATGTCGTTGAGTATCGAGCGGAGGGCGTTGGCGGTTACCGGCTGCGGTGCCGCAACGAATTTTTTCGCATATGGCCTGTTGGTCATCCATGAGTGGGGATAGAGGAAATCCGATGATAGCACCCAGGGGATATTCTCGTACTCCTCTTTCTCGTTTATGGTCGGCCCGGCCGGCCCGAGCACCTGAGACTCGGTTGGCTTTGGCACGGGAGTGTAGAGGGATAATTTCGCTCCGCTGCCGATTGTTTTCCCCGGATCGATGCCAAGGTCTTCGAATACTTTTTTGCATTTGCGCAGTATTTCAAGCTGATTCGCATCTCCTTGCGAGTTATACCCCTCTTCTGAAGCGTCTTTTTTCAGGTCAGCGCCGCCATACGTGCGCCCGATTGTGAGAAGAGTGGATATGCTGGTGCCGCAGGACTCGGGGTTTGGCACTTTGTAGATGCCCCCGCCAAGCTTGTCGAAGAAATCGCACATCTCCTTCACGGCCACGTCGTCATATGCAGGGACTTTGGAGCCGTTGGCCCGCATGCGGGCGTAACGCACGAGCACATCGAGGGATTCGCGGCACCTGATGAATAAAGTCGTCTGACCGGCAGCAGTCTTGCGGTCTGCCTGCTCCTTGATAATCTCTTTGTCGACCTTGCTCAGATTCTTGTCTGAATTCACATATGAGTTGAAATCGTCTATCTTCAGCGCCCCGATGACCTCATTGAGGGTGAAAAGAGTCGGATTGGGGGAATTTTTGCAATAATCAGATATGAACTTCGGGAAATAGGTGTTCTCGAGATAATCGAGGGTTTTCTGCTCGGCGGACACTTGCGCTTGGGAACGGTATTGTTGCTTCAAGGATTGGAAGATGAACATGAAACCCCCCTTCTCGTAAAAGGGAGACAAGTGTTATAAATAAAACTAAAGAATCCGGCGGAAAATACGGGAGAGAAAACATTCGGCAGATTCAGGGGGCCTTGCCGCTCCATGCCCGCAGCATCTCCACCCCCGGCAGCTTCTCGCCCGACAGGTATTCGATGAGCGCTTTTCCCGACAGGCTGACATAGCCAAGATGCGAGCGGTCTATCTTGAATTTGTCCAATGCCGAGAGAGTATGCCCGCCGCCGAGGAGGGAGAAACCGGAAGATTTGGAGACTGCCTCCAGCACTTTTTTTGTGCCGTTCGAAAACTCATCCTTTTCATACACACCCATCGGCCCGTTCATGACGATTGAGCCGGCAGTCGAGATAATCCCGCCGAAATGCTTCGAGGTCTTGGGGCCGATGTCGGAAATAGAATTAAGGGAGGGAAGTTCGCTGACCTCGAGTATTTTCGCCTTTCCTTTGTCATCCACCACCATATCTATGGGCAGCACGATTTGCTTCGAGTATTTCGCAATGAGCGCGCGGGCGTCGTCCAATTTGACCAGCACCTCTTTTTTCGCCAAAAATTCTTCAGTCTCACCCAATTTGCGGCCTGACGCAAGCAGCATGAGGCTGCCCAGCACTCCGCCGCAAAGAGCGTAATCCAATTTCTTTGCCTCGAGCCAGGAGGCGAGGATGGGAAGGCTGTCGTCGGGTTTCGCGCCCCCCATCACGAAGACGACTGGGGGTTTGGGGTTGTGGAAACTCTCAAGTGCGCCCAATTCCTGCGCCATCACCCTGCCTGCGAGGCAAGGCTTTGAGCTGAATCCGACCACAGAGGCGTGCGCCCTATGAGCGCATGAGAATGCATCGAGAACGAAGATGTCGCAGAATTGCGAGAGGTTCGACACCAGCTCGCTCTTTCCGCCATTTTTCTCGAACTTCGTCTCGTCGTCGAGGTAGCGGACGTTTTGGAGGAGGATGACTTCGCCCGCTTTCAGCGCCTTGATGGCTCCCTTGGATTTTTCCCCGCACACGTCGTCGACAAATTTGATTTTCGGCGCGGGCTTCTTTTCGCCGGGCGCGGATTTCTTTTCGCCTGATGCCGCTTTTTCTCCGGTCTTTTTGGCCAATTTCGCCACTTCTTTCTGCAACAATTTCGCATGGAATTCGAGCGAGGTGAAATCATCGTCCCCGGCTCGCCCCTGATGCGCCAAGAGAACTGTCTTTGCCCCCGAGAGCGAGAGGTCGAGCACTGTGCGCGCATGTGCCGTTATTCGGGGCGAGAGCTGTGGCTTCTTCGTCTTCTCATCGACCGGGCAGTTGAGGTCCACGCGGACAAAAACAGTCTTGCCAGACAGGGGCTTATCATCCAACGTCAGAAATGAGCGGTTCACCATGGCATAACCTCTTATCGACAATCTCGGGGATAAACGAGGCATGGATGACAAAACCTTTAAACTTCATCAACAAAGTTGGCTCAGTTGGGAAAAATCAATGCTAGAGGTGGATGCTCATGAAGGTTGCCATCAACGGATTCGGGCGCATCGGACGCCTCGTGCTTCGCGCAGCCATGAAGCGCGAATTGCTTGGCAAGAAATTCGAGCTGGTGGCCATAAACGACCCCGGCGGCGCTGCGCAGGCGGCGCAATTGCTCAAATATGATTCAGTGCACGGCAAATTGGAGGAAGACATAAAGGCCGGCGCGGACTTCATCAGCGTGGACGGAGTAAAAATCCCGATTCTGCTCGAGCGCGAGCCCGAGAAATTGCCCTGGAAGAAATTTGGCGTGGAGACCGTGCTCGAATGCACGGGCGCATTCACAGACAAGGAAGGCTGCGGCAAGCACTTGATGGCTGGCGCGCAAAAAGTGTTGCTGTCGGCTCCGGCGAAAAAAGGCGGGGCAGATGTAACCATAGTGCTGGGCGTGAATGAGAAGGCCTATGACAGGAAGAAACACACAGTAATTTCCATGGGAAGCTGCACCACCAACTGCCTCGCGCCGGTGGCAAAGACTCTTTGCGACAATTTCGGCATTGTGGAGGGCTTCATGACCACTTGCCATGCCTACACAAATGACCAGCGCATTTTGGATGTGGGGCACAAGGACCCGCGCAGGGCGAGGGCGGCCGCCATCAACATCATTCCGACGACTACGGGCGCGGCGAAGGCAATTGGCGAAGTGCTGCCCGAAATGAAAGGCAAACTGGATGGCTTGAGCTTGAGAGTGCCGATTCCCTGCGGCTCGATAAATGATTTGAGCGTGACATTGGGCAAGCAAGCGACAAAAGAGGAAATAAATGCCGCGCTAAAGAAAGCGGCGAATGGCCCGCTCAAAGGCATCATGGAATATTCGGAGGAGCCGCTCGTTTCCTCAGACATAGTGGGCGACCCGCATTCGGCCATTGTGGATGGATTGTCGACCATTGCCATTGGCAAATCAGCAAAAGTGCTGGCATGGTATGACAACGAGTGGGGATTCTCGAACCGCATGGTAGACATGGTTACGAGGATATTGTAAAACAAGAACCTGTATTTTCACTTTCTTTCATTTCCTTGCCCATAGTCTCTTCGCTGGCGGTTGACAAAATTAGGCCGACGCCATTAGAGCGACGCCGGCAAGGCGACCAGTTTTCCGCACGCCGCAACGGGCCTGCGGAACAAAAGACGGATAGGCTACGAGATAAGGATGACGGGACTTTATAAGAGTTTCTGCACATATTACCCCGACGCATCACAAAGCGGGTCTGCCGATTGGCTTTATAAGTTCTTTCTGCGCAGCTGATGTACGTCTATTCAAATCAATCTTTAGCAGTTGAATTCGATGACTGATATCACTGACATCACCGCTTTGCGGGAATCCATGCAAGCCAAGCTCCAGCGAAAGCGGCAGATTATCGAGACATTAAAGACCAGCAACGAGACGATTGAGAAGCTGCGCCGTGATTTGATTGCCCTGCCCGCCCCGCCCCGCGGCTCCGAGCGCCCCCGCTCGCCGGCAAGACTGGCCGAGGCGGTCGACAAGATGGAATTTCAAATCGCCACTTCAGCCTACACGCCCGCGCAGGAGCGGGACATGATACGCACGCTCGACGGCATGCAGGCGGAACTCGCCGCAGCCAAGAAAGAGGCCCACGCGTCAGGCGAGGGCGCGGCGCTGCGCGGAAAACTCGAAGTCTCGCGCGACGAGAGGCGCAAGCTTGTCGGCGAATTGCAGACATTGCGCAAAGACATAGATGCCATTTACCAGCAGCTCAAGGCAGCCGACGAGAAGCGCGCCGAGGAGATGAATGAGCGGCGCGAGCGCAGGACGTTTGGCGAGGAGAAGCGAAAAGCCCGCGAGGAGGAGGAGGCGGAACTGGAGCCCTACATGAAAGAGGTCGACCCGTTCGTCTCGCTCGAGGAAATCGCCGAGATAAAGAGAAAGCCCGGCGAGGCCGAGGAGACCGCCACGCGCGAAGAGGCGGACGCGGCCGGCAAGAAGGAGTAGAGTCTGCTCGGATTTACTTTTCATTCCAATTTGCCTAATCGGAGATTTGTTTTTTAGGCTGCGTGTCGAGTAGGAGAAATGATGAGCGAGCAGCACGGGCAGAATCAGCATCACACCGCCACACACCCAGCCCCGGCCAGCCAGCTTGAGAAAAATGCTGCTTTGCCAAAGCCGCCAAAAACCCCCAAGCCGAAACCACCGGTGAAGAAACGCTCAGGCATTATTCTCGAAGTCGATTACATCATCAAGAACGACGAGACACGAGTGCGTTTGCAGATGAAGGGCAAGCGGCTCTACTACCTCTACGACCGGTACGAGCCATATTTCTACCTCGACGCGCCGGCCAGCAAAATACCCGAACTGATGAAAGCCAGCGCGCTGCACAGAGGCATGCGCATACATGCAATCAGATTCGAGGAGGTTGAGCGCGAGGTGGAGGGCAAAAAAAGAAAGGTGCTCAAAGTCATCGCCAAACACCCGCCCGAAGTGCCGGATTTGCGCACGGCGTTCAAGGATTTGCACGCGTGGGAATACAATATCATTTTCGGAAGACGCTATATGATGGACAAGGGGCTCTCGCCCCTGAGCAGGCTGACTTACGAGAGGCAGGGAAGGCGCCTCATCAAAATCATCGGACAGAAGGAGGCTAATCCGACTTTTCGCACCATGACATTTGACATCGAGACTTACAACCCATTAGGGGCGCCAAGGCCTTTGCAGGACCCGTGCATCATGATTTCCTATTCGATGGACACGAAAAATGGCAAAGTGCTCACTTACAAATCGATGAAAGACAAGCCGTTCGTCACCGACTGCATAAGCGAGAAAGGGATGCTTGAGAGATTCGGCCAAGTGCTGCATGAGCTCGACCCGGAAGTCATCGCGGGCTATAATTCGACGCAATTCGATTTGCCGTATTTGCAGACACGCGCCGATGCGCTGCGCACGCCGCTCAAGATGGGCAGGGATGGCTCCTCATTCAAGGTGAGAAAGAGAGGTATGCGAGATGTGGCGCGGATACAGGGCAGAATTTATGTCGACTTGTTCCCATTACTGCGTTTTCTCTCGTTCATCGGCGCGGTGAAAATCAGCAGATTCACTCTTGAGAATGCTTACGCTGAAATGACCGGGCACAAGAGCGTGCTAAAAGAGCAGATGGACCGCCTCGATATATACAAGATGTGGGATGACCCGCACCGCATAGGGCAATTGGCCGAATACTCACAAGGGGATGCGCACATCACATGGGAATTGACACAGCTTGTGCTTCCGCTTGAATTGGAGATGGCAAGAGTGACGAGGTTATCTCCATCAGATGTGGTGGGCGCCACCTCTTCGCAATTAGTGGAGTCTCTCTTGATGCACGAAGCAGTTGCAAGAGGGGCGATTGTGCCAAACAAGCCGAACGAGGAGGAAGCGAAGGCAAGAGAGCTCAACCCCATTCAGGGCGCATATGTTCGCACGCCTCCGCCCGGAATTTATGAGAATATGGTGGTGTTCGACTTCAGAGGACTGTACCCCTCCATCATAACGGCGCACAACATAGACCCGTTCACGCAGAATTGTGACTGTTGCAGAACCGACGGCTATGTCTCGCCCACAGGGGCGAGATTCTGCAAGCGGCACAGAGGCCTTATCCCCGAAGTGCTTGCCAAGGTGATGAAGGCGCGCGCGGAATTGAAAGACAAATTGAAGAAACTCGACCCTGCATCTGACGAGTATCGGGCCATGTTCGCCCGCCAGCAGTCTTTGAAAATTCTGGCAAACTCGTATTACGGATATCTGGCATTTTCGCGCTCGCGCTATTATTCGCGCTCGGCGGCAGAATCTGTGACGGCGTGGGGGCGGCAGTTCATCACGCAGACCGGCGAGTCGGCGGAGAAGGCGGGATTTCGTCTTCTCTATCAGGACACGGATTCGTGCTTTTTGCTCATGGACAACAAGAAGAAAGAGGACGTCCTTACCTGGATGAAAGAGGTGAACACCTCGCTGCCCCACGGAATGGAACTGGAGCTGGAGGCATTCTACCCTCGCGGCGTGTTTGTGAGCAAGAAAGTCACGGGCAGCGCTGCAAACAACACCGACAAAACCACCGGCGCCAAGAAGAAATACGCGCTCATGGATGAGAAGGGGCGCATCAAAATCAGGGGCTTCGAACTTGTGAGAAGGGATTGGTCAGTCATCGCGCGCGAGACGCAGCGCAAGGTGCTCGAGGCAATCCTCAAGGACGGCTCGAAGGAAAGAGCAGTCGCCATAGTTCGTGAGGTTGTAAACGAAATTAGAGGGGGCAAGATGCCGCTCGAGAAATTCGCCATCGAGACGCAGCTGGTAAAGCCTCTTGACAAATACGAAGTGATGTCGCCCGAATTGGCGGCCGCGCTAAAACACAACAGACGAGGAAAAGGCGAGCGCATGGGCCAGTCATCAGTTGTGCGCTATGTCATCACGCGCTCGGGCAGCGGAGTGGGGACTGAATTGAGCGCGCACAGCGGCGAGGCGGTCAAATCGAAAACAAAGACAGCGCCCGGAACAACTGCTGCCAGAATGGGCTCATCAAAAACATCAACTGGAAAAACAAAATCAACCAAGACCCCCAAAGCCTCGAAGACTTCTGTCTCGGAAAAGGCGGAATTGCTCGAATATGCCAAAGACTATGACCCCGACTACTACATTGACCACCAGATAATTCCGACTGTGCTCAAAATCCTGAAAGAGCTTGGCGTTGAGGAAGAGGATTTGAAAAGAGGGGGAAAACAGCAGGGGCTGGATGCTTTCTTTTAACGCCTTTTTTAGTATCCGATCGGCATGCTGAATCCCGACACGGCCATCAGTATGTTGCCGAACAGCAATGACACCACAAGGCCAATCAGGATATGAGGCACGAAAGGCAGCAGGTGGGAATATACCGGCACCTTGCCCTTCACGTGTTGCAGGCGTTTCCATTCGGCCTCATCGACCAGACGGCCGATATTGTGCTTCTTCACCTCGGCAGCATCCATTTTCTCGGGCGCGATTATGTCCTCGACTTGGACATCTTTCGGAGCCATCCATTCGAGCATGGAGTCGTTGATGGCTGTTCTGAAGAGCACAAAATACACGCTCACCGCGGCCAAGGCTGCGAGGAAGATTACATATGAGGCTGAGAGGAGCGGGCTTGATGAGATGATGAATGAGAGAGCGGCGTATGCGATGAGGATGAGAAATGCCCCCGCCCATTGCATGGCCTGAATCGAGCCTTTTGTGCGCAATGCCTTGAATGCGGATGGAACTGTGCGCAGCAGCATGTGCAGCATGAATGTGAAGAATGCCACAGTGAGCACATGCACTATGAATGGGAATGTCAGGATGTTGGCGGATGGGTCGAGCAGAAGCAGGACAGGCTGCGCTGGCAGGAGGATGGCGATGGCTGCAAGGATTGGCCCGTCAGCTCCGCCGACATAGCCGGCCTTGTAGACAAGCCAGTTGGCTGCATAGAGAATGGCGCCGGCCACCAGACCATAGGGCGTTGCCACAGGGTCGTAGGCGATGAGGCTGACAAGCACGGCGGCGATGATGAAACCCTGCAAAAACCTCTCGGGAATATTCTTGTTGTTGAAGATATCGAAATAGGCCGCTATGCCCACACCCAAGAGGGCGACGGCGATGCGCAAAGCTTCGAGCGGCATGACTACATTGGTGCCCAAGAGGATGTCCATGTAAAAAGCAGGGGATGGCAGGAATAAAAGGATGACGGAGGGCGAGAAAAACCAAAAAGAAAAAAACAAAAATCACTTCTCACGCATAACTCAATCCCCGCGACTCAGTTTGCCAAGCTGTCCAAAAACGCATCATCTATTCCGATGACATCCAATTGCTTGCACCTGCATGGCGTGCCCAATAGGCTCGTGAAACTCGGCAAGGTGCGGCCCTGATCGCCGTGAATAAGCTCTTTTATGTAGGTGCCGGCCTCGGCATTGATGTCCAAGACCCATTCGTTTGGCGAAAGAGTGATTGGCTTTATCGAATAGACCGAGCGGGGGCGAGTCAAATCCGCCCTTCTTCGCAGCACACGCACAGGCGTTTGCTGCTTCACGCGAATGGGCAGAGATGCTTTGATTAGAGCCCAATCTTCATCAGTGAGAGGCCTGTCTGCCTCCACCCATGCGCGATAATGCTTGTCAAAGTGAGAAGTGCAGACTATAGTGGGCCATGTGGAGGGAACGAATTTGAGGCCCAAAACTTCGAGAGGAAATTTTGACGCTATTTCGGCTGCAAGAGCATGCAAATCTGCCGTCCGTTTTGTCGGATGCCTCATCTCGAAAACAAATGGCCTGCCAGTGTTGAGCATCATCACATCAACATCTTCGCGGCCGGATGCATGCAAAAAGCCGTCAGATGCCCCGAAAGCAGAACAAAAAACCGAGCGCAACGCCGCCTCAATCGACGGATATTCTTGCTTGTGAAAATGGCATTGGGGGCAGCCTTTTCCCCGGCAGGCCATGCAGGCCCAGTCATGCTGGCACCATTCGCGCGATTTCTTCACATAATGGCCGAAGATGAAGAGAGGGGCGGAGAGGGCGCTGCCTTTGCCATGCCAGAAATCTATTTTGAGCACTAATTCGCCGTCGGGTTTGAATGGAGCCTTGATGCGTTTCTCTATCTCCTCCATGGCGAGGCGGTTGGCCTGGTTCTTGATGACCATGGGCAAACCGAGAGGCTCGCCGTCGAGAATCTGCTCCTCGCGCACCATGAGCGGGCGGGGGAAGGTTGTTTGCACACAATAACTGGAGTATTGCAGATGTGACGATGAGGCGAGTGCCTGCGCCACGAGCTCGGGCAATTTTGCCAAGGCTCCCTGGCATATGAAGCATTGGGCCGCATCGGATGTTTTTTTGACGTCCGGATGGCCCTCGTGCCGCTCATGGCAATGATTACACAGGAGATAAGTCATTATGAATATTATGGCACGTGGGAATTTAACCCTGCACCTGTCATAATATTTCCATGGCATTCCAATTCATAGTGTTTGAGGGCATCGACGGATGCGGCAAGGCTACGCAGGTGGAGGAGCTGGTGCGCTTCATCCGCAAGAAGCGGCAGCCTGTTGTGGTGCACAAATATCCCACCACGGCAGCGCATGCGGTGCATGACCATTTGAACGGAGTGCGCAAACTCGAGGGAGACAAACTCTTCGAAGCGTTTGTGCAGGATTTGGAGGCAGACCAGCTTCTTTTGGGCGAGAATAGGAAAAAGAACTGGGTGCTTGCTGACAGATATGTCATCTCCACGGCAGCTTATCAGGGAGTTGATGGGCGCTTGGGGGAGAGGATAGGCCAACTGCAGCAAACAGCTTGGATAAAACCCGATTTGGTCATCTGGCTCGACTTGCCGGTCGATGAGGCCATGAAGAGAAAAAGCGCGCAGAAAAAGCCCGACGTGCACGAATCAGACAAGGCGTTTTTGGAAAGCGTGAGAAAGAATTTCGACGAGCTTTACCGCCGCAGATTTTTGTGCCCGAATTGGAAGCGCATCGATGCCAGCCAAAAGCCGGCGCGTGTGGCGGCGGAAGTGCGCGCCGCCATAGAATTGCAGTTCGATTCGGCGCAGTAGAAAAAGAGTTAAAGCTCACTCGTGATAACGCGGCCATGCATAAAGTGAAATGGCGGATGGCAATCAATCTGTTTCTCCTAAGCCTGCTTGTAGTTGGTCAGGTGCTGGCGGCGCAGACCACTAATCAGACTGCGGGCACCCAAGCCAATCCGCCGAGCATCGACCTCGGGAAATTGGTGCAGCCCATTCGAATCGATAATGAGACATTTGCCGCATCACCGGCACCGCTCTCGAATGGCAGTTGGGCATATCTCATTTATTTGAACGGCACGCCGGCGGCGATGGCGGTTGTCACACAGAGCGGTGATGGAAGCCAGAAATCCCGTATTCTTGAGCAGGAGTATGAGATACGCCCGGCGCTCAAGGAGTATTACTCTGCCGTCGGCTACTTGGACATGGCAAGAAAAGAGCTCGCTGCCGCGCATGCGCTCATCGGCGGGATGAATGCGAAAGAAGTCGGAGACTGCGAGCGCATGATGGGACTCTCAAACCATGAGTGCGACAGCTATGATTCTTGCTTTCAGGCTTGCCTGACCTCCCAGTCCATTTGCACTCCTGCCGCGCAGGGGGTGGGCAAGAGTTTCATCTACCAGTTGTGGGATTATGAGAACAGGAGCAGGGCGATGGCAGATGCGCTTGCCGATGAGAAGAGACAGTATGATGCAACAAATTCTGACTTGAGCCTCTACACTATTTCGATTTACAAGAGCAGCCTGCAAACAGTATGGACGGCCGAGAATGGATTGCTCGCCCACCCATTCAACGGCTGGATGTGCAAAAAGCCGTTCTATGATTCGGCTATTTCAAGCGGAGTTGAGCAGCATCTGACAAAGGCCGAGAGCTGGATAATCTCGTTGCAGGGAGACGACAACATGGCCCAGAAATTGGCTGCGGCCACTGCGCAGAGGGAAGAGAGGAACAAGGCGCTGGCGCAGGCGGCCGACCCGCTGAATGTCAATGCATTGATTGGTGGAGAAGTGAGCCCGATCATGTTGGTGGGCATCGGCATTGGAGCGGCCGTTGTTGTCGGATTCGCGGCGCTTTTCGCGATGCGCAGGAAGAAAAGCGATGTTGAGAAAAAAGAACAGAAAGATTAGCTCGAAATCATCCGCATTTTAGCCGCTTTCTCGTCGCGCGCGAGCAGCACAACGCGGCTCGGCACATGTTTGTCGACGACAAGATAGCCGGTTTTTGCTGAAAGTTCAGCAGCGATTTTCTCGATTTCCTCCATTTTGAGCATGTCGCCAAGAGCCAAACCTCTCTCTTCGCGCCTTGCCCAGCCCACATAGACCATGGATTTCACCTCCGTATAATGCGGCTTGCCGCGGGAGATGAGGGCGGCGTAACCATCCAAGTTCGAATCGTTGAGGTCTCGGGCGATTGTCATGCGCAGCACCGTGCGGGTTTTCTCTCCGGCTTCTGCAAGAAAGTCGAGTGATTCGAGGTAATTTTTCCAAAATGCTTTGGCGGCAGATGGAGTAACGCCCACCACGCGCACATAATTTTCCTCGTCTGGAGCGACCATCGAGAGATAGAGCTGTGCCGGCAGGGTGGTGAGGGCACGCAATGCATTTGGATAGGTGCCGTTTGTAACGAGGAAAGTGGTCATTTTGCGCGAATGGAACTCGGCCAGCAACTTGCTCATTTGCGGATACATCATGGGCTCGCCGATGAGCGAGAGGGCCACCTGCTTTGGCTCGAGCGCCTCTTGCGCTTTTTTCTTATCCACCTTTTCATTGCCCGCAAAGCCCGACATTATGCGCTTCTGCTCCATGATGAGCCCGTCGGCGATAAATGTTGGCTCGTCCCACTCGAAATTAGGTGGCATTTTGAGCCAGCCGGACTTTGTCTCGGGCATGAGGCGCCAGCAGAAGCGGCAGGAGAGGTTGCAGAATTGCAAGACTGGGGAGCATTGAAGGCAGCGATGAGAGGCGATGCCGTAGAATTTGTTCTTGTAGCAGGCCCCAATGCCCATTAGGGAGTCTTTGGCATATTTGCAGGCCTTGGCGGCAGAGTGCGCTCCGACCTTGTGATATCCCTGTTTTTGGATGCGGCCGTCGAATGTGGTGAGATCGAGGCGTTTTCGTGCAGGAGTGCGCATAGGAAAGACCGGCTTGAATGAGGATAGACAGAGTATGCACTGGAGGGTTTATAGACGATATGAAGAATGGATGAAAGAAATGACGGGATATGGAATTGTTTGAGGTTATATCGGATGCAAAAGCTTGACTGACTAAAACGAGTTCTCTAACATTACCACTCATGTGATTTTTTGGTATAATTACTATAATCTTCGAGGTGAGATTGAGATTGTATAGTTTTAGTATACTATCTTGATGTTTGAAGAAAAAGCCTGCTCCGACCGAGCATTTAGGATATACGACGGATACGGGTTAGGTTTATATATTTTTATGGCGTAAATGCTCCTTATGGATATTCTGGCTGGCTTATTCGCAGCGAAACGAGGCAGAATCGGCGAGCGGAGAAAAGAGAAATACACCAGCAACTACAAGACCATAGAGAAGATAGCAGGCGGCGACATTGAAAGCACTCTCGGAGATGGGAGTAAAACATTGGACTTGGCCGAGAAGATAGACGCCACCACTTACAAGCCGAACACAAAGAAAGACCTAAAGGTATTGCTCAAGCAGCTATGGAAAATCAAGAATGGCCGGAGCCTGAAAGAGAGGCCGACCGAGATAGAAAACATATCCACCTGCATAAAACGCTCTGATGTGAGCCAGCCAAAAGGACTTATTACAGACGTGGAAATGAAGGCCATGCTCAAACAATGCCAGCCGCGAGATGCGGCCATGCTCTCGCT
>CAIXYX010000077.1 GCA_903923795.1 uncultured Microcaldota archaeon | reverse complement strand
TCGTTTTTGTCTGCCAGCGCAGAGCATTTGTGGTAATCCCGCGCGCCGGAATTGCACCAGCGGTTGAAGCATTTGATGCGGTCGTCATATGTTACGAGCTGGGTGCAGAGTCCGACGTTCTTTTGGCTGATGGCGGCAGTGGCGATGCAGTCGAGCTGGTCTGATGTGCCAAAGCCTCCGCATATGGGGCCTGCGGGGGCGGTGGAGTTGTCAGAGGTGTTTTGGGCAGGCTCTGATGAATTGAGGTCCCCGATGCCGGGTTCGGTGGGAATGATGGGAGCAACTTCAGTAGTGTTGTTGATTTGCGCGGTGTCGTTGGGGGATGTGACGATGAGTTCTGGCGGCGGCTCTTGCGCCGGAGCGGCTGGCGCGGGGATTGGCGCAGGAGAATTATTCAGAGTCTGCACAGATGGCGAAGGAGCTTGCGGCGCATACGCCGGCGGCTGGTATGGCGGGGCTTGCGGCGCGCCGAAACCGAAGCATCCGAAAAGCATGGCGAATGCGAACAGGAAAACCAGAAGATTAAATCTCATCAGCAACACCTCATCTTTGGTCTTTGTTCTATTCGGTCTTTTGGCGGCCGAAGAACAGCAGCAATATGGCAGTGAACGTGACACCGAAGAGCACGGCGATGGTCACCGCGGGCATGTCGAAAGATATGGCCGGGAGCTTGAACGAAGAGGAAGAGGATGATGATGTGGAATTCGAGCCGGGCAGGCCGCTCTGGTCGAATTGGAGGCAGAGGCCCCACGGGGCGCACGAGGTCTGCACCTGCGCGTCCCCCCATGAGACTTGGCCCGAATTGTTGCAGAAATAGCGGTAGGTGGTGTCGTTGCAGTACCTGCACCTGCCGCCAACGCTGCGCTCGGTGCGGCTCTGGGTTTTGTCGGGCGCGAAGCCGCAGTTCTGCTGCCAGTCCGTGCAGCTTGTCTGGTTGTAGCGGTGGCCGATGGTGTAGTCGACAACGGTTATCTCCTTGATGCACCATGCGACATAGGAGGAGACGGTGCATTGCCTTGTGAAATTTGTGGCTGGGTCGGTCTCGGTGATATTGACTGCGGATTCTGGATATGCGCGGGTCCAGCCCTGGCAATAATTGCTGTCAGTGCAGTTGATGCCCCAGTAGCTCCTCGAGGTGTCGTAATCTATGAAATTCGGGCGCGAGACGCAATAGGAGATGTATGTGACATTCTGGCATGCGCGCGAATAGCCATGGGAGTCGTTGAGGGCGTAATCAGAACTGCTGGCGGCGGCATATGCTGTCCAGCCGGGGCATGCGGAATAATTGCCTGTATAATTGATGAGAGGGTCAGCGAATAACGCACCGAATGCGCAGAAAGATATGAGGAGGATGAGGAACGCGCGCATGATGCCACCCGATATTGATTGGCCTCGTTGCCGATGATTTTAAAGCCTTCCCCAAAAATGCGGGCAAGACTATGCTCATCTCTTTTGCCAAATTGCCAGCGCTTGCGCCAATTCGGGATGATATTTGGCATATTCAGCCAAGCTCACGCCATTTTTCGCGGCCTGCAATGATTGAACGAGCGCTTTCGCGCCCGCTCTTGTGCCGCCCGGATGACCATGCACGCCGCCTCCGCACTGGTATACGGCATCGTCGCCGATGATTTTGTAGAGTCCGGGGATTTGCAATGGGGAAAGACCGCCGGAGCATACGGAGAAGACTGGTTTTATGCGGGACCATTGCTTTCTCTCGCCGACTCCGTTTATGTCCCTGTGGATTTGCATGACATCATCCACAGAGCCTTCCATCTTGCCCAGCATCGCGCCGATGTGCAATTGGTCTGTGCCGCACATTCGGCAGAGCTTGGCGAGGCAGCGCATGGACATGCCGTGATTCGGATTGCGCGCATAGGCCGCATACATTGCCCTGTGCGCGTGGATGAAGAGCTTGAGGTTTTGGTGGCGCATGAATTGCACGGCGGAGAGGCCGGCAGTGACAACGTCTATCATCATGCATTCACCGCCGTGAGAGCGGACGAGTTCTGCTCGGCGGAGCATGAGGTCTGCCGGAGCAGTGATGTTCGGAGCATAGACTTTCTTGTGACCGGTTTCTGATTCGGCCTTGTCTCTCGCCTCCAAATATCTGACGACTCTTTCCTCGAAACGCGAGAATGGATGGCTGGTGAGATTCTCGTCGTCTTTGACGAAGTCGAGGCCTCCGGCCCACGAATCATAGGCGACTTTGGCGCCCTCTTTTGGCGAGAGGCCGACTTTTGGTTTTACGATGGTGCCCAGGTGAGGACGCCTTTTTCCTTTTTTGTCTGTGCCCACTATTTTTCGCACTCCCTCTCTTCCGAATGCGGGCCCAGCAAATGTTTCGAGATATTTCTTCGGCGCGTCGAAATCCGTCAGGCACAGGGAGGCGACCTCTTTCATGCCGAAAATGTTGCCGGCAATGTCGGAGAGGATTTGTGAGGAGTTGTCGGGTTCGAAAAGCTCGATTGGGTAGGCGGCTTTGAGGATTCCTTTTTTCTTGTCCATGAAAAAGATACGCGCCTGCAACCTGGAGAGGACTCGTTGCTGCATTGTCGACAAACTGGTCCATGTGCCAATCGAACTCTCGGCGGCGATGGCTTCGGCCGCTTGATGAAGCGTACGCCCTGGCCCGGGCACGGTCTTGAAAGTGGCGATGAGGAATTCGTCCGGGTCGGGATGAGAGCCCAGCCGCACATAGCCGCCATAACCGCCATAAGCCATCAGATTCACCCCTCTGCTTGTTTGGAGGGACATCGAGGAGATTTATTAGCCTTGTTGCTCAAATCCCCGATATGGACATCGACAAACAAAAGAACTTCTCCGAATGGTTCAACACCATCATCTCATCGGCCGAACTGGCGGACCTGCGCTACAATGTCAAGGGCTTCGTAGTCTTCCGCCCTTGGTCGGTCAAGAGCATGAAGCTGATGTATACGGCGTATGAAGCTGAGCTCGAGAGGAGAGGACATTCCCCTGCGCTTTTCCCCGCGCTTATTCCCGAATCGAATTTCAAGATTGAGGGCGAGCATGTCGAGGGCTTCACGCCGCAAGTGTTCTGGGTGGAGATGGCTGGAGGAAATAAGCTCGAGGAAAGGCTTGCCATGCGCCCTACCTCTGAAACGGCCATGTATCAGATGTATGCATTGTGGATTCAAGGCACAGCCGACCTCCCTCTGAAAATCTACCAGTCATGCCAGGTGTGGCGCTATGAGACGAAGGCCACCAAGCCTTTTTTCCGATCGCGCGAATTCCACTGGATAGAGGCGCACGACTGCTTCGCCGACGAGGCCGGAGCGAGGGGACAAGTGCGCGAGGACATGGAGATGACACAGGCCGTCTTGTTCGAGCAGTTCGGGATACCTTTCCTCTTCTTCCAGAGGCCGGAGTGGGACAAATTCCCAGGCGCTGTGCACACATATGCTGCCGACACGCTCATGCCGGATGGAAGAGTGCTCCAATTGCCCTCAACCCACCTATTGGGCACGAATTTCGCCAAAGCATTCAACGTGTATTACCAAAATGACAAGGGAGAAAGGGCGCCTGTTTGGCAGACTTGCTATGGGCCGGCGATTTCCCGCATTTATGGCGCGATGTTCTCGGTGCACGGTGACAACAGGGGTCTTGTGCTGCCGTATGACTTCGCGCCTTTGCAAGTCGTCATAGTGCCCATCTTGGGCAAAGACAAGGATGGGACAGCTATTCTGCAATATTGTCAAGAAGTGTTGGAGATGCTGACACGCGCCGGCATAAGGGCGAAAGTTGATGACTCGCCAAACACGCCGGGCTTCAAATACAATCATTGGGAATTGCAGGGCGTGCCTCTTCGAGTTGAAGTTGGTGGCAGAGAAGCCGAGCAGAAAACGCTCACGCTTGTTGTGCGCGATGCGCCGCCGAAAACAAAAGCCACGGTGCCATTGGCGTCAGCCATCGAGATTGTCAGAAAAGAGGGCTCACTGCTCTCGGCCCGCCTCACCGCCAAGGCTGATGATTATTTCAAGGCCCACTTATCGCATGCTGCCACGATGGATGAGCTTAAGGCGGCACTTGAGAAAGGCTGCATAGTGCGCGTGCCGTATTGCTCTATGGAGAAAAATGAGGGAAAAGCCTGCGCGGATGAGATAAAGGCTAAATTCGCCGGAGACGTGCGGGGCATCAAATACGACGAGAAGCCGCCGCATGCTAAGGAGAAATGCGTGCAGTGCGGCCGGGATGCGAAACATTGGGCTTATGTGGCGAGGCAGTATTGAGTTTTTAATCTTCTTTGGCACAATCTCATTTGTCAAAAGCCCCTTCGTCTAGCGGCAAGGACACCAGGCTTTGAAGAGCTTTTTTGCGCGGAGCGCAAAAAACCTCGGAAAAATAATTTCCAAAGGCAATGCCCGTAATGCACAAGGGCTCGTTGAAACCTGGTGACACCGGTTCGAATCCGGTAGGGGCTAATGAGAAACAGTCTCGTCGCGCCGTTAATTATTGTCATTCTGATTGTCCTCTTCGGCTGTCTCGGAGACAACGCACCCAACTCTTCGGCTGGTGCTTCGGCACCTGACCAAGAATATGTTGTCCGCAATATTTCGTATCCCATCAACTTGACAAATGTCTCGGCGCTTTGGTGTGAGCCAAAAAATGTCAACATAAGCACGCCGGGCATCGTGCTCACGGGCGGAGACGGAGTCACATTGGAGAAATTAAGACCAGTGTGCGAGGCATTTGCCAAGAAGGGCATCATCGCCATCGCGCATGACAACGTGAATGGGAGCATCGGCGACAATGTCGAGGCTATTTCCGCGGGGGCGATGCTGCTTAGGCAGACTTCGGCAAACAGGCCGGTTTCTCTTTGGGGCCATTCGTCAGGCACGATATTCTCTTTCTTCGCCGCTTATTCGCTTGCGGCAGACAATGTGAGGATAAGCGCATTTGTCGAGACTTCGGGCCATTTCCAGCTGCCGATTTGCGACAATACGAATGAGCAGATGGTCAGCTATAACGGGCAGAATCAGCCGTGCATGGCATATCTGGATGAATTCCCATCACCGATAATGATTGTGCACGGACTCAATGACAGCGTGGTGTCTCCCGATTTCGCTTATGCGCTCGCCGCGCGATTGGCGCAGGACAACATTGCGCATGACCAGGCTTATGTGCCGGACGCTGCGCATGAATTCATGACAAACTACACGTGGGTGCTGGAGAAAGAAGTCGTGTTTGTGAAAAATAACGGCAGATGAGGGAAACGGGAAAACAAAAGAACGCTAATTTTTCGCCCTCGCCCCCTTGAGCGCATTGGCGTACCATTCCAATTGCCCGAGGAAATCATCAGAGCGTTTCTTCCAGGCAGATTCGTCTTTAGGCAGGCCGTTCCCGTCGAATGCCTCATGCACGGCGGGGCAGGGCAGGAGGCGGGGGATTGAGGACGCACCCAATTCGCCCATCACGGCGCGGAGCGTCATGGCCGCGCGAACTCCGCCAAAAGGACCGTATGAATAACAGGCGATGGCGGACGGTTTTGATTCGTATTCTGATTTGAAATGGTCGAGAAGATTGAGCATGGCGGGAGCGGGCGCATGGTTGTATTCGGCCGAGACGAGGATGAAAGCGTCCGAATCGAGGAGGATTTTGTGCAGTTTGGCCACGTTTTCTGGCGGAGTCTGGCCGGGCGCGTAATCAGAGAATCTTTTTCGCAAAAGAGGCAAATCGAACTCGAGCGGGTCGATGAGAACTGCAGTGTGGCCTCTTGCCTTGACGGCAGCTTCGAGATATTTGGCATACCTTATGCCCAAGCGTCCGTCGCGGACCGAGCCGAAGAGGATGGAGATTGTTAGTGCCATAGAGGCATATGCGAGAGGGAGTTTAAGACTATTTAGTTACGGGAGGGTAACTTGTAATGGGTGAGCAGGGAGAACTCGGCGATCAGCTCGCAGACTTCTTGCCATTCTTCCCGCGCTTTCCTTCATTCTCCTTCTCCTCGGCAGCCCGGTCCAGTTTGCGCTTAATCGTCTTTAGCATGACGAAAGAGTCACGCTCCATTTCCTGCAAACGGAACGAAATTGAGGCGGCTTGGCCCTCCAGTTTGGGGATGAGCACGTATTCGAGTGCATTGACGCGCCGTTTCGTTTTCTCGATTTCGCGAATAAGTTTGCGGATGGCGTTCTCGGTTTCGGCCAAACGGACAATCATGACAAGAGCTGATGAAAATGAGGCGGTGGCCTCGTCGATTTTGGCCGAGCTTCCGATGATGGAATAGCCGCGCTCCATGAGAGGCTTCTCACTCACTTCGGCTTTGATGGATGGGATTTTGAGGCCCATGACATTTTTCACATTGATGGAGACGGCGGGGTCGGATTCGATGGACATGGCGATTGCTTCCACTTCGGCAACGCCATGGTATGCCTGCGCAACCGCCATTGAGCGGTACGCGGTCGCCATTTGGGTGTTGAGCTCGTCGCGCAAATCCTGCGCATGGGAGAGGATTTTGAAAAATTCCATTATCAATACGTCGCGCTTCTGTTTGAGAAGCTTGTGCCCCTTGCGCGCGAGCTTTATGCGCTCACGTGACTTGATGAGCTCCATCCTTGTCGGGTTCGGGTTTTCAGCCATACAATCACATCGTGGGGAGGGGGATCAGGAGTAACGTAGAACTGAGGGGGAGGCGCTCCTCCCCCGCGGTTCCGGTTGGGTTCGGGTTTTCAGCCATAAGCTCACATTCAATTAATCTTTCTTGATTTCGTTGACCTGTTTCATGATTTCTTGCTGGAATATCGCGGCCGAGCGGTCATATGCCATGCATGTGCGCTCGAAATCAAGGCCGCCTTTTTTCGACAAAAACTTGATGTTGTTGTTTCTAAGTGTCAGCCTGATGACGGCGGCATCGAATTGGCTGGATGCTGACAGGTTCGCACGCATGGCAGGCCCAATATTCCCTTTTCCGTCATCTTTCATCTCAACCCTCATTTGTGCTATTTCTAAATTATCAATTCCGCGCGGCGGCGGGCCCGGACACGCCGGGATAGTTTGTTGGACATATTCTCACCAGTTCGGTATTTTGCTTGTTGCTGGATATTTTGTTTTTTTATTTATTTTAGGCCGGAGCGCTTTCCCCTTGGGCCTTCTTCTCCTCTTTCTTCACGCGGAATTTGCGCCCGTATTTCTCGATGTGGTCTTTCTTCACTCTCTTTAGTTCTGACTCGGGCAATACCGACAAGAGCTCCCAGCCCAAGTCGAGCGTGCCGGCAATCGAGCGGTCGTCATTGTGCGCCTGCTTGATGAAGCGCTGCTCGAACGAGTCAGCAAATGAAAGATACTGACGGTCTGTTTCGGAAAGAGCTTCTTGTCCGACGACTGCCGCGAGGCTGCGCAAGTCACGGCCTGTCGCATATGCGGCATAGAGCTGGTCGGCGACACCGCGGTGGTCTTCGCGCGTTCGCTCGGCGCCTATTCCCAGATTCATCAACCTGCTCAGGCAGGGCAAAACGTCCACTGGCGGATAAATATTTTTGCGGTGCAAGTCTCGGCCCAGCACAATCTGGCCTTCTGTGATGTAGCCAGTCAGGTCGGGGATGGGATGCGTGATATCGTCGCCGGGCATTGTCAAAATGCCGAGCTGGGTGACTGTGCCTTTTTTGCCTTTCACACGGCCAGCACGCTCGTAGATGTTGGACAAGTCGGTATACATGTAGCCCGGATAACCACGGCGACCGGGGACTTCCTCTCGGGCTGCGGCGATTTCACGCAGAGCTTCACAGTAATTTGTCATGTCGGTGATGATGACCAGCACGTGCATGTCTTTCTCATAAGCCAGGTATTCGGCTGTGGTGAGAGCCAGACGCGGCGTGATGATGCGCTCGACTGACGGGTCGTCGGCCAGATTCAGGAACAGCACGGCGCGCTCGAGCGCTCCGGAGTTCTGGAATTCGCGCATGAAGAATGACGACTCCTCGTGCGTGATGCCGATTGCCGCGAATACGACGGCGAATGGCTCCTTTTGCTTGGACACAGTCTTGGCTTGACGCGCAATTTGCACGGCCAATTGAGAGTGAGGCAGACCAGAGCCCGAGAAGATGGGCAGCTTCTGGCCTCGGACCAGAGTGTTCAAACCATCGATTGTGGATATGCCGGTCTGAATAAAGTCAGATGGCGTGTCTCTCATGAAAGGGTTGAGGGCCGAGCCGTTGATGTCGATGCGCTTTTCAGGGGTGACGGGCGGCTTGCCGTCGCGCGGGCGGCCCAATCCGTCGAAAGAGCGGCCCAGCATGTCAGGGCTGACGCCGAGGCGCATGGTCTCGCCCAAGAACCGGACTCTTGTGCCGGTGGTGTTGATGCCGGCTGTGGGGCCGAAAATCTGGATGACTGCCAAACCTTTTGCCGATTCGAGCACCTGGCCCATGCGCTTCTCACCGGTGGGCAGGAGCACTTCCACCATCTCGTTGTAACCGACTCCGCTCACGTCTGATACAAAGACCAGCGGACCGGCCACTTGGGTGATTGTTTTGTATTCTTTCATGATCATCACCTCTACGAATGTGCGATTTCATCGAACGCCTTGTCGATGTCGCCCTGCATGCTCTCGAGCTGCACCAGGTTGTTCTCGGGCACCTCTTTCATGCGGCCGATCTTTTCTCTGATTGACATGGCAAGCACGCGTTTGAGCTGGATGCCCAAATCGAGCACTGCTGTTGCGCGGGCATGCACGGCCAAAATGTTTCTTAGCATCAAATACTGCTTGCGCATGGACGAGTAGGTGTCGATTTCGTGGAAGGCGGACTGCTGCAAAAAGTCCTCGCGCAATGAGCGCGTTGTTGCGAGCACTAATTGCTCTTTCTCGGGCAGGGCGTCAGGTCCGACGAGCTGCACGATTTCCTGCAACTCGGCCTCTTTCTGCAAGAGTGTCATGGCTTCGGCGCGCAAGCGCGGCCAGTCTGCCGAGATGTTCTGCATATACCATTTGTCGAGCGTGTCGGTGTAGAGGGAATAGGAGCGCAGCCAGTTGAATGCCGGGAAGTGTCTGCGCTGGGCGAGTGAGGCTTCGAGGGCGAGATACACTTTTGTGACACGCAATGTGTTTTGTGAGACAGGCTCGTTGATGTCTCCGCCCGGAGGGGAGACGGCCCCGATGACTGTGATGGAGCCATAGCGCTCGTCGCTGCCAAGTGTGCGCACACGGCCCGCCCGCTCATAGAATTCGGCGAGACGCCGCGCGAGGTAGGCAGGGTAACCCTCTTCACCCGGCATCTCCTCGAGACGGCCTCCGATTTCGCGCATGGCTTCGGCCCATCTGCTTGTGGAGTCTGCCATGAGGGCAACATCGTAGCCCATGTCGCGGTAATATTCGGCGATTGTGATGCCGGTGTAAATAGAGGCTTCACGCGCCGCCACCGGCATGTTGGAGGTGTTGGCGATGAGAATTGTCCTCATCATGAGCGGTTTTCCTGTCTTGGGGTCGACGAGATGCGGGAATTCCGACAAGACGTCGGTCATTTCGTTGCCGCGCTCTCCGCAGCCGATGTAGACCACGATTTGGGTGTCAGACCATTTGGCGAACTGGTGCTGCGTGACTGTTTTACCCGAGCCGAACGGGCCGGGGATGGCGCAGGTGCCGCCCTTTGCAATCGGGAAGAACGTGTCCACCACACGCTGGCCTGTAATGAGCGGAATGTCGGGGTCCAGCTTCTCCGAAACTTCGAGGGGCTTTCTCACAAAGTGCTTCTTGAGCATGGTCACTTCGACGCTTTTTCCGC
>CAIXYX010000076.1 GCA_903923795.1 uncultured Microcaldota archaeon | reverse complement strand
CAAACGACTCCTGCACCCAAGCCGTGGCCATCGACTTGCAGGACATCTCCATCTGCGCCTCCATCCCCGCCGGCGACATCCACACGCATTGCATCTTCGCAATCGCCTCCTCGCAAAAAGACCTCAGCATATGCTCTGTGCTAAATGGCAATGACAAGCAGCTGTGCTCGTATTATTCGAAAGGCGGCTGAGAAAAAAAAAGATTATTTTCGTATCCATCAGTCATATTCTTCTCAATTCCGTTTTACGTCCCGCTCACCCGCGGCCCCTCTTCCTCGAAATGCCCTGTCGCGTTCAGTATCCTCTCAACTGTCGGCCTTATCGACAAAAGCGCTGTCGGGTTGGGTATGGTGTCAGACGTGATTATCCTATTCGCACCCGCCGTGTGCAGCTTGTCGAGCGCCCCGTGCAAAAACAAGCCGTGTGTCGCGGCGCATGCCACCGATTCCGCGCCCATCTCCTGCATCTTCTGCGTGGCCTTCACCATGGTCCCGCCGCCCGCTATCATGTCGTCGATGAGGAGCACGGGTTTCCCGCTCACCTCAAAATCCGCATCCATCCGTGCCACGGGCCTAAAAGCCTGATTGTCATTGCGGGCATAATCCCCGCGCTCTTTTCGCATGAACAGCCCGTTCTCGCCGACAAGGTATTTCGCCCCCGCATCCGGGCTTACCACGAGCGAATCCGGCCTCACGGCGCGCATGAAAGCCACCAATTCCGGCCCCGCGCACAAGTTGAGGATGCGGACATTCTCATATTCGTGCACGCCCGGCTTTTTCAAAAAGTGGCAGTCCCATGTGATTATCTCCTTCGCGCCCGCGAAATGCAGCAGCTTGACGAGCAGGCGCGCGGAAATGACTTCTCCCGACAGCCAAATCTTGTCCGCCCGGGCGTATGGCAAATACGGTATAATCAGAAAAATCTCTTTCACGCCGTTCTCTTTCGCCCCGTACATCATCTGCAAAAGCGTCACTAAATTCTGGTCAGGGTCGGGGAATAAACGGTGCAAAATGACGACATTCTGCCCATGTAGCCCCTCAATCTTCTCGAGGCGGCAGTAGCTCTCGCCATCAGGAAATCTTTTCAGCTCGACCGACGGCGGCGCGATGTCCGCGCAGTTGGGCGAGATGATGGGTATGGCCCCGTCAAGGAATTTGAGGTCCAATGGGGCCGGAGGCTGCTCATCCATGCGCTTACCTGCCAAAGTGCCATCTGCCGATTCACAGATGGATGATGTTCCATTCGCTGCCTATTACTTGCACGCCGGCCTTGATAAATTCGACGGCCACCGCCGCGAGCAATATGGCCATCGTTTTGGAGAACACCTCCAATCCGAAGCGGCCTATGAGTTTGTTGATGGGCTCGGCCATGAAAAGAATCGCAAGTATCAACAGCACAACAACAGTCGCGCTCACGAACACCACTGCCAGCCCGAACTGGCTGGCCAGAATGACCGCCGTCGTCATGGCGCCGGGGCCGGTGAGGAGAGGCACGCCCACCACCACTGCCGCAACATTGAGGTCTTTTACGGCGGCATTCTCTATCTCGATGCCCAAGAAATACTGTATCGACATCACAAGAAGCAATATCCCGCCTGCAATCTGAAACGCAGGCATGGAAATCGACATGGCCGACATAACTGCAGGCCCGATGATGACAAATACCATCAAAGCCCCGCCCGCCACAGCGGCAGCCAAAAGTGCGGACTCGTGCCTCTGCCGGTTGTTCTGCTTTCGCGTCAGCACCAGAAACATCGGCAAGGACGCGATGGGGTCCATGATGACGAATAGAGCGACTATGCATTTGATGAGGGAGCCGATGAGTGAGTCGAACATGGCTGCACCACTCCCCGCATGAATTTAAGACTGCCGGAAAAAGAAATCCAAAAACCAGCCTTTCAGCTTACGTCCCGCACAGCATCCTCAACAAATCTCTCAAGCCCGGCGCAAACCCGATAATGGCAATGACGAGCAACGCCAGATTCCTCGCGCGTTCATCCATCTTCTCGGCGCGAATTGCCCACACTGCCACAATCGAGAATCCAACTTTTAGCAAAAAGAAAAGCCCGAAGCCGAGTGGCGTGAGCGTGCCTATTCCCCGTGAAATCACATGCTGCTCGAAATAAGAGGTGCCCATGGCGGGTCCGAAGAAGTCAATCGCCATCCATGTGGCCGCACCATCAAGTGCCTGCCCCATGACTGGCAGATAATCCATCGGATTTCGCCATTTCAGGCCGAAGTAAAGCAGCGCGCCAACTGCCAGCATAAGCAAAATCGGCATTGCCGCATAAAGCCAATAATTCGCCATCGGCAGCAAGAGAATCAGATTGACCAGCGCGCCAGCCGCGCCAGCATATGCCGCCCATAGCGGCTTTCCCATCGCCCGCCCAAGCGCCCACGCGCTCAAAAACAAAATAGCGGTGACAACATAGATTCCCGGCGTCACGGTGAAGATGCCGTAATCAAGCAGATGAGACTGCAAAATAAACGGATATGCAAGCGCAGCCACGCCGGAAAATATCCCGCCCACTCCGGCTCCCATCTGCGCCACATTCAGCGTTTTCGCGACAGTTCCCGCGTCGACCGCGTCCGTCAGCACGCGCAAAGAAGAGCCAAAAAGCACAAATGCCAGTGCGCACATCCAAAACGATTTGTCGATGGCGATTTTCTTTTTCTCGAAAATGCGCCAAATGAAATAGAGCGCGCAAAGCGCGATGGCGGCATAAGTAAGCGTGTTCACTAAATTATATCCTGTCTTGTCCCACAGCGGGTTGATGAAATTATTCTGGATGATGCTTGAGAAATCCATCAATTCTCTTCCTCCTCGCTACCTATAAAAACCTCCTATCTGTTTCAACGCCATGGGTTGCCGACCAAGCTACGCGGGAAGCCGCCTCGTCATGGATTGCCTCACCTGCGGCCTCGGCCTCACCTCTCCAGCCTGCCTCAACTCTCATCTCCGCACAATTTCCACTCTCGAGAAACCGTGGAAAACCATGCGCTACGAAGAGGAGATGATAATAGATTTGGACGAGGAAAAATCCGCCATCTTCTTCGAATACATCTCCATAGTGCGCCAAGTTGAGCAAATCATGCTTGACCCCAAAGTCTACGGCCACGTGCAGGACGACCATTACAATGACCGGCAGAAACTCCTGCGCGAATTCTATGAATCCATGTTCCAAAATCCCCTCTCGGCAGCCCAAGTGCTCCAAGAATACAACGAACCCTCGCCGGAGAAAAGCGTTTTCCTCGAGGGCTGGCGCACATTCAAGGGCTGGGTGAACGGCATTCTGGCCGCCTACATAAAATCAGCTCTATACTTGCGCTCCACAACAGACGAAGACCTGCGCCAGACATTCATGGACATACTGGGCCTTCGCAGCACACCATACTCTCAAACTTTCCTCAAGACTGTGCCAGCAGGCGCCAAGCTTGTCGAGGGCGGCCAATACGTTCTCTCAAACGGGCTCACTGTCAAAATCTACGAGGTTCCGGGCGCAGAAGCGTTGCTCTATGTGCAGGAGAATCCCGAAATAGAGAATCTGCCAAAAGAGCTATCTGCTCTTCTTGCCGATGCCATTCAAGCCGAGCTAAAGAGCCTCAAGGAGACGACCGACTTCTCCACAATATTCGACAACAAGATGCGCACATTCCGCCAGAATTTCATCGACCACGCCCAAATACAGGGCGTAGCAATCACGCCCGCCCAAGCATTGGCCATGGGGAGGGAAGCCGCAGCATGGACAGTGGGCCTCGGCGCGCCATTGGAAAATCTCGCATTAGACCGCGACAATCTCACCGATATCTACATCGACGCGCCCAATGCGCCCATCTACATAGAGCATCAGAGATTCGGCCTCTGCCACACTCTCTGGCAATATTCAAATGACATGCTCGAGCGCGCATTTAGAAACATCACAAATACGATTGGCGGCGGAAGAAAATTCGACAAAGACAATCCGGTCGTGGACGTTGTCCTCACCCGGTTGGCGATGCGCTGCCACTTGCAGCGCCCGCCCGCCACGTTCGGCGAATTGCAGGCCGCCCTGCGCATAATGAAAGAGCAGCCCTTCACCTATGCTGAATATCTCAAATACAAATCTTTCACGCCATTCTTCGCCGGCTATGATGATGTCATGGTCGGATTAGGCTGCTCTGAAGCTGTCTTAGGGCTCAAAGGCGTCGGCAAAACCGCATTCACCGCAGCAAAGATTTCCGCAATAGGTCTCAAGCGAAGGATTCTCCCCATCCAAGATATCGAGGAAATTCCGACAAGAGCATACCGTAAAAGAGGCTTTCATATCGGCGCTGTCCGTGTCGCCTCATCAGACAGGGAAGAATCACAGCAAGCCGCCGGCTCCGAACTGGATTTAGTCTCCATGACAAACGCCTCCCTGCGTATGGGAGACTCCTGCGTTATCATAAACGAAATCCGCTCGCGCACCGCCATTCAGGGTGTCATCAACATGCTCAACACCCAGCCCGGCATCTTCCTTCTCTACAACCTGCACGCGCAATCACTCAAAGACATACAAGACCGCCTCGAATTGGTGTTCGGCATGCCAGCCGCCTCCATGTATTCCACCGACAGATATTCGTTCCTCAAAAAAATCCGCTTCGGCAGAAAGAGCCGCGTGTATCGAATGCTCGGCTTCCAGTACGAGACCGACATAGAGCATCACCAATATGTGCAGGTGTTCGACCTAAAGAGAGGCAACGACATCGAGCACACGGGCCTTGCCTGCCTCTTCTGCGATTTGCCCGAAGCCAGTTCGCCCGACCTCTACAACGCCGACTTGGGCTCTATAGCGAAACGCCTCAAACTCAAGCTCTCGCCTCCCGCTTTGCAGCGAAGAGCTGATGAAGCCGGCTTGCCTGTGAAAGATTACGTGATGGAAGCATTCTACAAAGGCAAATTGTACGACCTCATCTACCGTGCATCCGAGGACAATGACGAGCCGGCTCTGGTAGAGCTCGACTTCGTGCTCAAATGCCTCAACATGTCGAACTGCATCCTCAAAGAGCATTCGGGCCAGGAGCCCGACTGGGGCAATTATGACAAACTCATGATGGCCGAATTCCGCGAAATTCTCGCAGCCGAATTGAGCGAGCGCGAGAAGACCGCCTCCGAAACAGGGCAGGTGAAAAAAGAGAAGAAGGCTCCTGCCGTTCGAACTCCGCCCAGCTCGCCCCCGCCCGCCGCTCAAAAAACTCAAAGTGCCGCGCAAACTTCCTCCATCACATCTCCCGCTTCTCGCCCGGCTGCGCCCACCCCTCCCACTTCCAGACCCGCAGCCTCTCCCACTTCACGGTCTCCTGCTTCCGCTCCCCGTTCATCCGCAACTCCTCTCTCGCCATCTTCGCGCGCCCGCGCGCCAAAACCTCCGCCTATTCCGCCCGACGAGGTCTTGGTTAATGATGAAGAAAGAAACGGCGAAGAAAACCAGTCGGCTGATTCTGCCTAATTGTATCCATCTCTATCCTGTCATCCGCTGTCTTCTCTCCGTGTTTCTCGTCAGCCGCATTTGCCAAAAATAGGATATTTGCCAACCTCCATCCATTTCGATGTCTCCCCATGGCTGGCATAGGTTATGTTGAGCGAATAGGTGAAATTACTGCCCCTCGTGCATTGCTCCGGCGCGGGGATGAGCAAAATCTTGCTCTGGTACGGCTCGAACACGCTGCTGCTGTTGGCAAGCACCCAGTTGATAGTCCGGTTGCTCCCGCGCACGTCCACGCCGTAGAAATCGAGGGAGTGGTTCTCTCCGCTCGTCAGCTCCACCATCCAGAACTGGTCTCCGTCAGACTGGGATTGGCGGGTGATGTGAAAAGGCAGGGCATCGGCTGTCCAGAAGTCGTATGATTGTTTGGCGCCGGACTGCCGCGCCCCTCCCGTGAACATCAGGACCAGGAGCGCGATCAGAATCCCGCCAATAACTGCCTTGGGCAGGCCGCGCGCGATAGAACCATAGTCCAATTCCATATGGTCATAGCACATCATCTATGAATAAAATGGCTCGCTCTCCCGCCAAAACTCGGCCCCTCTTCCGTTTCCCAATCTGTCAGATCTCGGCCCACTGAACCCATAACCCTCTTATTCTCTCCCGCATCCATCTTCTCTATGGGCTCAGCCGACAAGCTAAAGGAATTGGAAGAGGAATTGGCGCGCACGCAGAAGAACAAGGCCACCGAATTTCATATCGGCATCCTCAAGTCGAAAATCGCTCATTTGAAGAAAGCCATCGCCGCCCCCAAGCGCTCCGGCATCTCGACCGCGAGTTTCGATGTCAAGAAATCCGGTGACGCAACGGTTGTCTTCATCGGCCTTCCCTCCACCGGCAAATCCACCCTTCTCAATGCGCTTACAGGCGCCAAATCCAAGACCGCAGCATATCATTTCACCACCCTCACAGTGGTGCCCGGCGCGCTTGATTATAGAGGCGCCAAAATCCAGCTTCTGGACTTGCCGGGAATTATCGCCGGCGCCAAAGAAGGCTCTGGCAGAGGAAAAGAAGTCTTGGCTGTTGCAAGAAATGCCGACCTCATCCTGCTCATGCTCGACGTGTTCGACCCTCTCTACCAGCCGAAACTCATCGCCGAATTGGAGGGCATCGGTGTGCGTGTGGACAAGTCGCCGCCAAATCTTCTCATCCACCCCAAACTTCGCGGCGGGGTCAACATCCACTCTACAGTGCCGCTCAAAAATCTCGATGAGCGCATGATAACCGGCATTTTGCACGAGCACGGCATACACAATGCCGAAGTCATGCTTCGCCAAGACGCCACGGTCGATGAATTCATCGATGTCTTGGTCGGCACGCGCAAATATGTGCCCTCGCTCACCATACTCAACAAAATAGATTTGGTGCAGCCGCAATTCCTCAAGGCCATCCCCTACGGCTTCGTGCCCATCTCGGCAGAGAAAAATCAGGGAGTGGAGGAAATCAAGGAGAAGATTTGGGAGAAACTGAAACTGATTCGGCTCTACACAAAAAGGCGCAACGAAGATGCGGACACTGTGCCGATGATGATGCGCACCGGCTCCACTGTGGGTGACATGTGCGACAAACTGCACCGCGACTTGAGGAAACTCTTCCGCTATGCCCAAGTTTGGGGCAAGTCTGCCAAATTCCCCGGGCAGAAAGTCGGGCTGGAGCATATATTACAAGATGGGGACGTGGTGTGCGTGTACAAAAGATAGAAAATCGCGTTGCGTTTGTTCTCTTTTGTCGTACTTACTATCATCTATAAAAACCTTGTAGTTGTAACAAATATAGTGATATGTATGCATGCCAAAAAAACCCAGAAAAAAATTGACCTGAATGTTTCGAAGACTCCAACAATCAATTCCTTTCGCCTAAACGCCCCGCAAGTCGATCTTCTTCTCCGTCTCAACGCGGAGGCGAAAATCACCAATGGCCGGTTCAACAATAACCGTTACGAGGTCACCGTCTCCCGTCTCAACGAGGATTCCTGGGTGAAGCTCGAGGCCCAATTCCCTGATTTGATCAAAGACAATCATTTCAGCCGGGTCAGCCTGCAGACTCTATGCGCCACCGGAGAATCGCCGATCATCAAATTACCATTAGGTCTGCTCCTGCCAGACCCGTTCTCATCCGATCTTATCCCTATGCTCGAAATCGGCGTTAAGGCGATCAAGGAATATGACCATTGCACTCTCTTTCATCGTGAAGGCGCCCAGCTCGAAATATCGTTTACGCCCCTAACCGGGGGCTAAGGGCGAAATACGCGAAATGATGCAACCCAAAAGCCGTCATCATATGGCTATAATTGTTATATTTGCAACATTATGTATATTAATTAACCCCGACGAGTAATATCAGGTGAAAACAGTGCTTGTACGAATCTGCCTAGACTCAAATTCCAAGAGCGTCTCCAGCGTGGGCGCCACCTGGCCCCTCTACCACGACGTCCCCAATGAGCGCCGCAAGGGTTTCTTCCCCCATCGCCTCGACACAGAGCATACGCACGAGCGTCTCATCCGCGGAATCCGCGAGGCGGCCGAGAATTATCCCAACGCCACCCGCACAACTGTGCGAGCGTTAGTTGGCAAGTCCATGCTCGAGGCAGTGAGCAACAACGGTTTAGGCACAGTCGAGGCCATAGTCAACATCGCCAACATCGATGTCAATTACGATTTAGTCTACTTTGGCCAGAATCATCCAGCCCGCCGCGCGCCTCTAGAGGTTCGCGTGCGCGAGCAGGAGTCCATCCAGCGCATCATCACTGAAATTCAGCCTGTGAGTGAAGAGGCCGCCATGGCCCGTTTGCGCGATGGTAAATATAGCATCGTGCCGATCCAGAATCCCGGCCCTGCCTTAATCGAGCAATTGCTGCATCTCTATCAGGCTACATATGAGCATTACACTTTCCCAATCACACCTGAGAATATCTCCATCATGGCAGCGCCGCCCAACATCCTCTTGGTGGCATTCGCATCTGATGGTCAAGTGGCCGGTGCGCTCGTGGCCGAGAAGGCGCAGGTAAAGATTGACGGAGACACACTCACTCTCTACGAGCTCAGTGATTATGCCACTCACAGAGAGCACCGCGGTGCAGGTATCATGACTGCGATGCAGATTCACGCTATCCGTTATCTGCGCAATTTGCCTGGCGGCCGCGAGTTTGTCATCTATTCCGAGAACCGCGCGCCGTGGGAGCCGGTGAGCATCTCGAGCCAGAAGACCGGCCTCATGACATACTCCGGCACATTGGAGCAGCAGTGCAAGCTCCTCTCAGACCGCACGCCCTCCATCGGTGTGCAGGCGGATGTGCTCTACGAGGATCTGCACGTGTTCACGGCAAACGGTTATTAGGGCTGAATGGTTGGGTTAGCGCATGCGTGCCGCAAAGAATAATCCTATCAGTTCTTCTTCGATATCCCCAATCTTGGCAATCGATCCGATTTCGCGTCTCCGCGAGCTCATCGAGACGTCCTCCATTTTCCCAAACGAGCAGGCGATAGGTGTTCTCATCGAGCGCCGCCTCCGCGAATTGGGTTTCAGCACAAAACGCATCCCATTGCAAGACGACCCGTCGCGTTTCAATGTTGTAGGCGAGCGCGGCACGACCGGCACCCCTCTCCTCTTCTATGGTCACATGGACACCGTGCCAATCTACGGCCAGTGGGACAAGGACCCATTCAAGATGCGCGAAGAGAGTGGCCGCCTCTACGGCCTCGGCGCATATGACATGAAGGCAGGCGTGGCCGCAATACTCTGTGCATGCGAAGAGAAAACAGAGCAGCGTATCAAGGTGGCGTTCGGTGCCGATGAGGAAAACATTTCTGCCGGAGCTTGGGCTTTGGCGAAAAGCGGTTTTCTAAAAAACGTCTCATTCGCGGTCGTCCCTGAAATAGAGGACAGCCTCTACGCCTCTCCTCACCCTAATTCCATCATGTTGGGAAGGCGGGGCCGTGCAGTCTATGAATTCGATGTGCCGGGGCAATCCGCGCACGGCGCGCATATCCGCGACGGCGTGAGCGCTATAGATGAAGCGGCGCGCCTATGCCTCGAGCTCGACAGGCTCAATGAGCGTTTCCACCCGCAAGGCGCCGTTCCAGAAGCATCACAATTCATTAGAAAAATAGAGGGTGAGAGCACATCCCTCACATTGCCCGAGGCCGCCCGCTTAGAACTCGACAGACATCTGGTGGCTCCCGAGACCTCGGCCAGTGTGCTGGTTTCTCTTCAACGCTATGTTGATGAGCTCTACGCCCGCGGCGTTTTCCAATGCCCGCAAAAACGCATCCAAATCAGGCTGAAAGAGCGCACAACTCCATATCTTGAGCCTTACCATACTTCTGAGAAGCTGCCGCAGGTGCAGCGTTTGGCCAAAATAGTGCGTGAAGAGGTGGCCGAGCCTGCATTCACATACGGTTTCTCTGTCGCCGACGAGAATGTGCTCGCTTCCTGTGGCATCCCGACTGTCAGCTACGGCCCAAGAGGGGCGAATTTCCATTCTGCCAACGAATGGGTGGACAAGGCGGGGTATTCTCGCTCGTGCGCGTCCTGCGCCGCTTTGTCCGCGAGCAGACCAAATAGTTCGTGTCTGTTCCCCCCGGCCAGAGTACCCCCTGGTTTTTTCAATCTCCCATCCGCTCGTTACACATGGCCCCATCCGAATGCCCTGCTTGCCATGCACACATCGCCGCCAACCCCGCGTGGTCTGTAGACAGCCGCATAATCTGCCCCGAATGCGGAGCAGAATTGGTCGTGGCCGGCACAAGTCCGCTCGAACTCGAACTGGTGGAAGAAGACCTCGGGCCCGGATAGGCTCCAATCCGCCTCTTATTTCAAATAACTCTTTTTAGTAAAACTTTGTTTCATTTAACACACCTATTTTAAAACCGGAACCATCGCCACTTCATCACCAATCCATTAGAGGTGGAACCATGGAAAACAATCCTATCGAATGTCCGGACTGCGGCGAGTCGAAGCAGCTTGCGAGCGGATGCGAGGTGGGCCAGATACTCAATTGCGCGGCATGCGGCACGCTTCTTGAGGTGCTCTCGCTCTCGCCGCCAAAGGCAGGCAAGGCCCCCCAAATCGAAGAGGACTTTGGTGAATAGATGACAAATATCGGAATGGTATGCACCATGCTCACGCCCGAGAACATGGCACTCAAATCGGCAGCCGAGGCAAGCAGAGCGGAGCTTACCATTATCCGTGACGAGCAGTCGCCATTCGATTTGGGTTCAGAGACTGCATTCGACGGCCTGAATGTCCTCCTTGCCCGCTCCTCCTCCTTCACCCGCTCGCTCTACCTCTCGCAGCTGGCGGAATATGCAGGTGTGCCCACCATCAACTCGAGCCACGCCCAAGCGTTGTGCGGCGACAAGGCATTGACGAGCGCCTTCCTCATAAAGAAAGGCATCCTAACCCCGAAAGTCCTGCTCGCCTTCTCGCCAACTGCCGCTCTCCAAGCGGTCGAGTCCATCGGCTATCCTTGTGTCATAAAGCCGCCTGTGGGCAGCTGGGGGCGCATGGTGTGCAAAATCAATGACAAGGACACGGCAGAAGCAGTAATCTCGCTCAAAGACCACCTTGGCCATTACACTGACAAAGTCTACTATGTGCAGGAATATGTTGACAAGCCCCAGCGCGACATCCGCGTTTTCGTTGTCGGGGATAAAGTGGTCTTCTCCATCTATAGGAAAATCTCGCCATCCTCCTCGAGCTCTTTCATCACAAACCTCAACCATGGCGGCACGGCCGAGGAATTCAAGCTCGATGACGAGATGGCTGAGCTGGTGTCAAAGACCGCTTCGGCGCTCGGCTCCGGCATATATGGCATCGACTTAATCGAATATCCTGACGGCCATGCTGCGGTGCTCGAGGTGAATCACGCGCCCGAATTCTCGAAGTCTGCCGGAGCGAACACTCCTCACGTGGCAAAAGAGATTGTGCATTTCGCTCTCTCGCAGGCAAAGAATTGAGGCAATGGCAGCATTCTACAAGGCGTTTTCTATGGACTTTCTAAAAATCAGCGATATCACTCCGGTGCAATTGCGCGAGATTCTCGCCCTCTCGGCAAAACTCAAGGCCGCTCATGCGCAGGGGCAGCCGTGCTCCATCTTGGCGCAGAAAACCCTTCTCATGCTTTTCGAGAAAAACAGCTCGCGCACAAGAGTGTCTTTCGAAACTGCAATGACGCAATTGGGCGGGCATGCGATTTTCCTCGACACTGCCCGCTCGCAAATCTCGAGGGGCGAGACCATGCGCGACACTGGCGCGGTGCTGGGCGGCATGGCGGACTTCATCATGGCAAGGCTCTATCACCATACTGATCTGCTCGAGCTGGCGAAAGGTTCAGCCGCGCCCGTGATAAACGGCCTCACCGACCTCGAGCATCCGTGCCAGACTCTGGCCGATTTGCTCACATTGCAGGAATTCGGCAAGCTCAAGCCCGGCGCCAAGCTCGCCTTTGTCGGCGACTGCGACAACAATGTCGCGCACTCTCTCATGGTCGGTGCAGCCATGGCAGGCATGTCGGTCTCGCTTGTCGGGCCAGAAGAAGCCAGGCCAAAAGAGGAATACATAAAGGCGGCGAACTCGTTCGCTGTCTTAGCCGGCTCCGGTTCGAGCGTCTCTTTCACATCTGACATTTCTGCCGGCATGGCGCAAGCCGACGCAGTCTACACCGACACGTGGGTCTCGATGGGCGATGAGAAAGAATCCGCCGCCCGCCTCGCCCGCTTCGCCAAATACCAAGTCGACTCAAATCTCATGTCTTATGCAAAATCAGACGCCATTTTCATGCACGACCTGCCCGCGCACAGGGGCGAGGAAGTGTCTGCCGAAGTGATGGATGGTCCGCAGAGCGTCATCTATCCACAAGTCCACAACCGCCTGCACGCGCAGAAAGGCCTGCTGGCATGGTTGGCCTCGCATCAATAAGCAGATAATTTTCCATGAGGTCATCGTAT
>CAIXYX010000075.1 GCA_903923795.1 uncultured Microcaldota archaeon | reverse complement strand
TCTGTAAACACTGTCTCCTCTTTCCTCCGTTCATTTGCCAAAAGCCGTTTCTTCCTCGCGGGCATCGCGCTCTTCATCCTGCTCATCGGCCTCTCATTCGCCGATTCCAACCTCCTCGGCTTCATCCTGCCCGACACATTCTTCCTCATCCTGCAGGCGCCGCCCATAAGCAACGGCGCGCTCCTCGCACCCGACACCAGCTGGCTCCCCCTCTCACTCACCGCGCTGGCATTCAGCTTCATGCTAGCAGCAGCCGGCTATGCCCTCTCCGGCCTCATGGGGCCCCGTCTCTTGGCATGGAGCAGGCAGAATGTGTATGCTGCCGGCAAATCCGCGCTCATCATAATCTTCATCTTCGCGGGCTTCCACCTCACCAACTGCCAATACGGCGGAGGCACGAGCACGGGGGGCTGGTGCGTGGGTTTCGTCCAATTGCAGAGCTCGATAAATTTCGCCGAGACCGTGCGCAACACCATGGCCTATGAATTCAGCACCATGACCGCCATCACCGCCAGCCTCTCCACGCTGCTCAACATCACGCCCTACTTTAGGCCCGCAGGCATCATCGGCATCTCCTTCTCCCTCTCGCCTGCATTCCGCCCCCTCTTCGACGCGCTGGGTTTGATGCTCTCGCTCCTCTCAGTTGCCTTGGGCGAGTGGTTCGTGCAGATATGGCTGCTCGTGTTCATCAAGACGCGGATGCTCTCCATCTTCGTGCCAATAGGCCTCTTCTTGCGCGGCATCGGGATACAGCGGGGTGGCGATGCGCTCATCGCCATAGCCATAGGCTTCTTCTTCGTCTATCCCTTCATGCTCAACGTCAGCGCGGTGGCAATCCAGAATTATCTCCAGTCCGAATTCGTCGGGCAGGGCCGCATATTCGAGGACACGCAAGGCAACTGGTTCGCCTCGTTCGACGAATGCGTTGACCACGGCGCCAAGTCGAGCACAGTGCTGCCCGGCTCGGCCACGGTATGCTTCTTCAAGCTCTCCACCACTGGTGCGCTCACTTATGTCAAATCATTCACGAGCAGCATCGGCGGATTGGGCCCGTCGCTTCTTGTCGCGGGCCTTGTGCAATTCTTCACCGGCGCGCTTCCTGCCGCGCTCATCATCAGTTTCGTCGCTTTCTACCTGCTCGCCATCATCAAGGCCTCGCTCTTCTACATCCTCGTAGTCTCCATCATAATCCCCCTCTTCATCCTCTTCATAACCCTCACACTCATCGCCGAGATAGCAAAATTCCTGGGAACACAGATGGACTTTAGTGCATTCGAGAAACTGATATGAGAAGAAACAACTCATGCGAACCGAGATTAATCATGCAAATGAGAACCCCATGTGACCAACCATGATAGAGAACTACTGCGCCATCCTCCTGCCGCAACCAAACGGCCTGCCCAACGTGCTCGGCGGCAGCTGGATGACTCTCGTGTTCATCGGTCTCCTCGCCTCAGCGTTTCTCATGGCGCTTGTGCAGATGGTGGGCAGGGCGATGAAAATCCCGCGCCTCGAGGCATGGTCGCGCCATGAATTTTTCCAAATCGCGGCCACTGCGGCCTTGGCGCTCTTCATCACATGGATGCTGTGGGGCATGTTCGCATGGAACATCTCATTTATGGCAAATGATTTGTATGGCGGCGCGGCCGGCCAGTCAGTTGTAT
>CAIXYX010000074.1 GCA_903923795.1 uncultured Microcaldota archaeon | reverse complement strand
TCGCCCACCAGCACCTCGTCCACGCCCCGCTCGAACAGCGTCACCTTGGCCGCGGGCTCCGCCGATTCCAGCACCACCACCAGCGGAAGAAGCGCTCCGCGCACGTCGCCGCGCAGCCGCTCCACGATTTCGGCGCCCTGCACGTCGCCCAGTTCGAGCGTCGTCATGACGAGGTCGGGACGCTTGTAGCGCAGGCTTTCGAGCGCCTCTTTGAGCGTCTCGTCGCACAGGACTTTCGCCCCGATTCCCTCCAGCGTCGCGGAAATCTGGTCTCGACGAGAGGACGGCTTCATGGCCAAAAGCACGGTTTGGACCGGTGACATTGCTCCACCCTCATTCGGTAGTCGTGAACGATTCGCCCCCGGAACGCCGGGCCAAGCATTTGAGAGGATATCACACAGGACGGAGAATTTCCACGCAAGAAAAGTTTGCCCGCCACCTTTTGTCGCGCTAATCTCTTTCCGACCAAAGGCTTTGGACATCAGTGAAGGACGTTAAGTTTATCGTATATCAGCCGGGAAAACTTCATCTTTCGGGCCAAATCGCATGTTAGCGGGCGTCCACACGTCTATTGCTGGCGGCATCCACAAGGCCCTCCTGCGCGGTAAGTCCTTGGGCTGCAACACGATCCAGATATTCCTGCGATCAAACATGGCCTGGAACCCGGGCCGATTCACGCCCGAAATGGCTGAAAAATTCGCGCAAACTCAACGGGAGAGCGGAATTGCACTGGTCGTGGCCCATAATTGCTACCTGGTCAACCTAGCGTCAACCAACCCCACTACCCTCTCGCGGTCGCTCGAGGCCACCGAGGACGAGCTCAAAAGGGCGGAAACCCTTGGCGTGCCTTATCTTGTGATACACCCTGGGGCGCATCTCGGCGCGGGCGAAAAGGCGGGACTCCGCAAGATCGCCCGAGGCATCGACCGCGCCATAGCGAATTCCGGGACAAAATCGGCGCGCATCCTCTTGGAGACCACCGCGGGCCAGGGAACTGTCCTCGGCTCGCGGTTCGAGCAACTAGCGGAAGTCATTGCCAAATCAGCCTTTGCGGAACGCATCGGCGTCTGCTACGACACCTGCCATACGTTCGCGGCAGGCTACGATATCCGCACCCCGGAGACGTACCGGGCCACCATGAACGAGTTTGACCGGATCATCGGACTCGATCGGCTGCTCTGCTTCCATTTCAACGATGCCCTGAGCCCAATAGGCAGCCATATTGACCGCCACACACACATTGGGAAGGGGTATCTGGGCGAAACAGCATTCGGGCTCATCCTGAGAGACAAACGCTTCGAAAAGGCGCCCAAAATCCTCGAAACCCCAAAAGGGACCCGGGGCCGACGCTCGTGGGACAAGATCAACCTGGACACTCTGAGGAGGCTGGCCGCCGATGACGCAGACAAGAAGTAACATAGGTCAAATAAAGGAGTTGCGGCACAAGTTAACCGTCGTCGAGCGGCGGCTCGAAAAGCTCTTCGGGGCGCCGGAAAAACCGCGCCCGAGCAGCCCACTCGAAAGCATGGTACACACGATCCTGTCGCAGAACACGAACGACACGAACAGCGGCCGGGCGTTCCGGAGCCTTCGCAAGTCCTTTCCCCGCTGGGAGATGCTCTTAGACGCGCCGGCGGACAAGATCGCCAGGGCGATCCGCGTCGGGGGACTCGCGAACCAGAAGTCGAGGAACATCAAGGACTTCCTCAAATGGGTCAAACACACCTACGGAAGACTCAATTTGGACGCCATGCATAGAATGAGCCCGGCGGAGGCCATCGAGACGTTCACGACGCTCAAAGGGATCGGCCTGAAAACAGTGTACGTGACGCTGCTATTCGCGTGCGGCGCGGATGTATTCCCGGTGGATACGCACATCTACCGGATACTAAAGCGGTTGGGGATAGCGCCTGAAAAGGCATCAAGAGATAAGGTGACGGAGATGATGCAGCCGCTAGTTCCGAGGGGGAAGTCGCTATCGCTGCACATCAATTTGATCGAGTTGGGACGGAGAATATGCACAGCCAGACAGCCGAGATGCTATGAATGCCCGCTGACGGACGTGTGCCTTTACCCGGAGAAGAACCTGGGACCGGCGGGGAAAGTGTGCTGAAAGTGTGGGGTGGCGCATGGAAGACTGATGGAAGAGTGGCAAAAGACATGTGGGATGCTCAGGAGAAATGCAGGGGGAAAATGAGGGCGAAATGAGGGCCGATGATGCACAAAAGGGGTGAAAGTTGGTGGGTTTTGGGAACCGGGCCGAGTCGAGGAAACAGACGAAAAACTTTACCACCAAGACACGGGGGAGAAGAAGAAGCAAGAAACAAAAGACTTCTCACCACCAAGGCAC
>CAIXYX010000073.1 GCA_903923795.1 uncultured Microcaldota archaeon | reverse complement strand
TTGAAAACCAGCTCTTTGCCAGCCTTTTGGTATAAGATGAAAAGCAAGAGATTCTGAAAATAGTCTTTCTCGGCCTGGCCCAAATTGAGATTGTGCTTGTTGGCATAGGCTTGCAGTTCTTCGAGGTTCATATCCATAACCTCCATTTTTGGTTTATCTCCTTTCCTTTTTGGAACGGGTTGAGAGTGTGATAATTCCTATCGATTGACATTGTGCCTGAAATGTCGATGCCTCGATGCTTTTGCAGCAAATATCCTACTTGTCTGAAAATCCGCTCCGAGCCTGCGCGTATGAGATACTGCTTGAGCTTCTCTTCATCCAGCTTTTGTGTTTTATCGAATAATTTTTCTATCTCCTCGAAATTGCCCATCTCTTTTGGCTTGGCGAATGCGTCGATGAGCAGCTTTTCGAAGTCGGCGACAAAGATTTCATTTTCACCCATCTTCTCCTTGTGGTAGCCCCACAAGTCGCGCAGAGGAATGAATTCAATATTATAGCCTTCAAATTCCACTGACTTTCTCTTCTTGGGGCTTGCCATCTGCAGCCGTATGGGAATGATTTGGGTGATGCCGTAGAGGTAAGAGGCGGTGAGAAATGAGAGGTAAGACGGGAAGATGATATTCGATGCTATGGCGAATGAGTCATTGGAAGTAGAGTAGAGGCCCCGACCAACAGCTTTCAGTTCGCCGCTCTTCACCTGCCGATGGATGAACAGTTTGGCATACTCTCGGCTGGCGAAATGCCTCTCAGCGTCGTTGAGCGAGAAGACTGGGTGTTTCTCCATCCATTCATGCTCTTTCATGACTATATTTTCTTAGAAAGAGTATTTAAGGTTATCATTTATGATAACTTCTAAGTTAGAAAATAAGAATAATTTGGCGCGAGAAAAGAAATGTCCTGAAAACAATCAAAAAACAGCCTATTGCAGCCCGTCCATTATTTCCAGAGCCTTCTTGACCGACATGCCTTCGCGGATGCCCATCTCCTCGGCCCAAACAGTCATGCATTTGATTTTGGCATGTTTCAAATCATCAAAACTCTTGACATTGGAAACAAAAGCAGCAACATCTCCCAAATGCTCGCATGACATCTTGTCCAAATAAGCGCACGCGATGTACCCCTTGCGGGCCTTGACGACCAAAAGCGGCATATTCCCCAGGTTGAACACCATGCCGGTGTACGAACGACCCTCCAATACAAAGGTCTGCTCAGTCATGGGGCCACCTCCGCTCGCGCTCATGCTGAGTCCTGCCCAAACCTCTCCTGGGTGCCCCAGCGGTCCGATTGCTCGCGGTCCTGCTGTCCCCAGCCGCTATTGGCTCGCCGTGCCATCATCTGCGCCTTTTTCTCATAGAGTTTGAGATGCTTGGCGCACGAGGGGCAATAATGCATCTCGCGCTTGAGCATGGTGCGCACATCATCGGCTGTCTTCAAATCAGTTGTATACACCGTTACGCGGTCGTAGGCCAATGCCTTGTCTTTGGGCACTCTCCTTCCGCATGATGCGCAATTGATGAGCTTGATACTTCCTCGGACACGTCCTGCCATGCGCCCACCTCCTTATTTCTCCTTTATCTTTATTGCGTATCGGCCCGGAGCCTTGATGCCCAGTTTGGCCGCAATTTCGGATTTTGTAGGATCGAAAATCTGCGCTGTGGAATTGAACCTCTCGGTGAATTCGGTGCCCTGACACAATGGGCACACGCTCTCGGTCTCGATTATCAATCGGCAACTCTTGCAGGCTTTGCTCATAATGATCTATGGCTCCTACTCTTTTTCTTTCTTCTTCGAGGCTTTGGCCGGTGCGCCCGCCTTCGCCGGAGCAGCCTTGGCTGTTTCTGCGGCAGCTTCTGCGCCCTTGTCTCTGGCAGCTATCCAGTCCTCTTTGCCCAAACCTTCAGGCCTCATGGTGAGGCCAATCTTGGTGTCTGAGAGGGTGGCCTTAATCGACACTGTCGAAATCTTGGCCAGCACGTGGTCGCCTTTCTTCAATATTTTCTTGCTCTCCTTGCCTGTGAAAGCGGGAATCTTCTTGTTGTATGTGAGGAAGTCGTTGGCTATTTGCGACAAGTGCACCAATCCCTCGAGCGAGCCGATTTGCACAAATGCGCCGAATTCCACCAGTTCGGCCACTTCAGCCTCCAGCACCTCGTTGACTGCCGGGAGGTAAGTGAGTGCGTCGAATTTGACGTCATAATAAGCAGCCGGATCAGAGGGGATTACTAAACCATCGCCCTGCGGCTCGATGTTCCACACTGAGAGCACCATGCCGTGCTCCTTGTCGATGCGTCTTTCATAGCGCTCGCGCAGGATTTGTCGGAGGCCGTCTCCTAGCTGCATGGTGAAATTCTGCGCCGGTAAGCGCACGCGGTCTGTGACTGTGACGATTTGATACATGGATGGATCACCAAAAAGCGAATCAATAGACATTGTATTCCCGACCAATGTTTATAAATCAGGCGTTGCGCGCGCGAAAAATCCAAATCATCGGCTTATTGCCGAGCCGTTATTCTCTCATAAACCCGATATGCTCTGCTCCTTGAAGGGGAACTGGTCGTATTTCACATAATTGTCGAAGATGATTCCGGTTTCGGCGTCGAATTCCCAACTCATCGAGCGGCGCAAGGAGGCGAGATGTTCCTGAAATTCACGCTGATTCGGCACATCATAAATAATCTCGAAATTCCATTTGCCTAAAGTTTCTATGAGAAAGACGATGTTGGGGTTCGAAAGACAGTGGGCATGCAACTCGTTCCGCTTTTTCTCGTCGAGGTTCGGAATGCTGACGAAAAGCTGGTAACTCTGATAATCATATTTCTGGCACGATATCTGCGGAGCGACACCTTGGATAATGCCCCTCTCTTTGAGCTTCTTCAAATGATATGAGACCGTGCTGGCGGGCTCATCTACCCTTTTGGCGATGGATAATACATCCGCTCTCGCGTCTTGGGAGAAGAGC
>CAIXYX010000072.1 GCA_903923795.1 uncultured Microcaldota archaeon | reverse complement strand
CATGGAAATACGAGCGAAGGAAGGAATAAAAGATGGGCGCCCCTCTCTCCAAGCATGTTCGACTCCATCATCGGCCCTCTCATCAAATGCATCGTGGCCCTCTTCGTCATCATGGACCCGCTGGCGTCATTGCCGGCTTTTTTGGTCCTCACAAGAAAACAGAACGCGAGCCAGAGGCGGGCATCGGCCGTGCTGGCAGCTGCGGTGGCGGGCGGGGCGTTGATGGTTTTCGTCATAGCCGGACCGGCCGTGATGTCGGCCATGTCCATCTCTATGCCTGCATTCGAAATTGCGGGGGGCATATTGCTTCTTGTCATGTCGGTCCAATACTTCTTAGGCATCGAGATAGAGAACCCGAACCTCAAGGACCTCAACGTGGCCGCGGTGGTGGTGGGCGTGCCGCTGCTAACCGGCCCCGGCGCAATGACCACGGCAGTCATCCTGGCCAGCCAATACGGCCTGGGAGCGGTGTTCATCAGCGCGACTGTGGTGGTGCTCCTCATCTGGCTCATCCTGTCCATGGCCGAGACCATCAACCACCTGATAGGCCGCTTCGGAATCGAGGTGTTCTCCAAGGTCATGGCCATATTGCTGGCTGCGGTGGCCGTCGAGTTTATCAAGGTCGGCGTGCAGACTATTGGCATAGAGTGGAACCTCATCCACCTATGAAGGTAAGAAGATGAATCCCCAGTCCCCGGACCAGATGGACCTCAAGTTCCTGGACGGGGCCGTGCCCATCATCTCCCCCAACTGCGCCGACATCGCGCCCCCTTCTGTCGAACTCAAGCGTTTCCCTGACGGCGAGAGCTACTGCCGCCTCGAGCGTATCGAGGGCCTGACAGGGCGCGACGTGGTCATCCTCCACCGCCTCTTCCCAGACCCGGACCAGAACCTGGTCATACTTTTACAGATGATGTACGGCGCCAAGGAGAACGGGGTGCGCGACATCTACCTCATCATCCCCTACCTGCCCTACGCGCGCGCAGACAAGGCATGGCTGTCCGGCGAGGTGGTGTCGGCGAGGCTCCTGGTGCGCCTATTGCAGATATCGGGGGCTAAAGGCATCTTCACATGGGACTGCCATTTCGTCAAGAAGTTCGGCACCTACGAGTACGAGGGCGTGCCCATCACCAACCTGTGCATGGGGCCGGAGCTGGTGGAATTCCTGCGCGCAGCGCGGCCGGAATCATCGGTGGTAAGCCCGGACGCGGGGGCCAAATACCTGGTGGGCGAGAACGGGCTGTTCATGCGCAAGGAGAGGGGCGCTTATGACGGAGGCAATGAGGCTTTTCGGCCCGTGGCGAAGATGACGGCCGATTTCGAGGTGGACGGGCAGCACATCATCCTGGTCGACGACATGATAGCCGGCGGAGGCACCATGGTGAAAGCCACGCAGAAGATGATGGAGATGGGGGCGCGCTCGGTGTCTTGCGCAGCCACGCACGGGCTGTTCCTGCACGGCGCGCTGGACAAGCTGCACACGTCAGGGGTGAGCAGGATAATCACATCAGACACGATACCTAATGCCGCCGCGCTGATCTCGATACGCGGGCATGTGGAAAAGATATTGTGGGCGACGGGGCATTTCGAGCCGGACACGCCAAGAGTGAGCGGGACGTAGAAAACAGAGAAGAAGGAAAGAAAAAATATT
>CAIXYX010000071.1 GCA_903923795.1 uncultured Microcaldota archaeon | reverse complement strand
GTTCTTTGTTACCCTTTTTCTCGGCGTCGTTCTGGAGAAGCCGTGCCGCGAATGCGAAGAGTTTGTATGTCTTATAAGGTCTTTTGATAGGAGAACGTTTTGAACCAGAAGCAAAGCTACGGAAAATTGAGCTTTTTTCTTCCACATCTCGTAGCGTGGAGAAAGAAACCCTTGTCTTTTGTATTAAGTTCTGTTGTATCGACATATGAATCTCTCGTCTAGTGAGCAACCAGTCTGAGGTCGCAGTTGAATTTGCGCAATAAGAGCGCTCGGTGGATCTTGATGCGGTCGCCATTATGGCCTATGGCCGCACCCCGGTCCGCCTCATCGACGGTGACGTAAGCTGTTTTAGTATTCATCTTCTCGTGAACGTTTATATTGGTTATGGGGATGGGCGCGAATAGGGAGCGCAGGAATTGCTCCATGTCGGGGTTCTCCTCGAAGACAAGGACTTGACGCCCGAAGGCTTGTCGCACCCTTGTTATGTTGGAGCCTTTCTGGCCTATTGCTTTGCCCATGTCGCCTCTGGCGACCAGGAAGACCACCGCGTGCTCGGTTATGACCACGTCGGAGGCGCACGCGCCGGTGAGGCCCTCGAAAGTCGAGAGGGCCTTTAAATCGTCGTTATTGAGTTCCATCATGAAGAGGCACCTTTGAAAAATTCCATTACATCGTCGTTTAGAGGCACAAATAGTTGATTGGAAACCAAACTACTAATAAATTGGAAACTGGTCACCCTCAATCTTTCAGCGGCAATTTGTACTACTGCAATCGGCTCACCGGAGGCGCTGATTTTCAGCCCCTCGAATTTCAAACCGAATTGGACCGCATTTAACTGGATATTCTTATTATTGATGTCGTGAGAGAAAACAAACATTATCGAATTATCGCTATATTCGCTTCTCGGATACGCCATATTGAAATTACTGACCGGGGAATCCCCGCGTACTCGATAGTTCTCGGCATCCCCAGATTTGGTTCCGTCAAGCTGATGGATCGACATCGAGAAAGATTTCAATTTCGAATAATGAACAAATAAATCGGAAATGTTCCCAGAATCGCTTTTTTTCATGTATTGGGTCCCTGATATCGGGTCAAGAAATGCATTATTAGAATAGAAATGCAAACCATCGAACAGATTCGGCAATGATAATGGCGTGGATTTGCCGAATCTTATTAGCTTAGCCTTGCCAGTATCGAGGATCTGTTTAAGCTTCACGTTCACGATGGTTGCAGTCTCTCCAGTCATAAAAATAATCCCCAAAAAAATCGGTTTAGGCCTTCTCTTTCTTGGCCATGTCCAATATGGTCGAGTTTCCGACCTCGTTCACCATCATCATGCTGACTGGGAACGGTTTGCCGCAGATAGAGCCCAGCTCCATTGAGGTGCCGACGAATTCGACCACTGGCATGCTCGAGAGAGCCGCGTAGCGGTGGATATCGGTCACTTTGCCGGCCGGCGCGTTCGACGCCAAGACGACCAGTTTGCCCTGACCCAGCATCGCCTTCTTCATGGTGATGCGCTCGCCCAAGTCGACTTCGCCTGATTCGACGCACATGCGGATAGCTTTTGATAAAGCAGCCGAATCAGATTTTGTTGTGTGTGTAACTTTTGCCATTTCAATCAACCTCTCGAGCCCAAAACGGACTCACTCAGTTTTTTATCATAATATTTCGAATAAAAAAACTAAATTTTCATTTTTAGTTTGACCAATCCCGTACCGAGCGGCACTGTCTGGCCAACAATAATATTTTCCGTCACGCCGATGAGGCGGTCCTCTTCGGCCTGGATCGCCGCATTCACCAAGTGCTTGACAGTCTCCTCGAAAGCGGCGCGGGCCAATACTCCGGCCTTCTGGCCAGACAGACCGTGGCGGCCGATGGATTTGATTTGGCCGTTCATGGTCATGGCGTCTGCGAGCAACATGATATGACGAACGTCGACGTTGAGGCCCTGCATGTCGAGCACTTGCTTTATCTCATGCACCATGGCGTTTCTTGCCGCCTCGATGCCGAGCATCTTCTCGACCTCTTTGACGTCGTTTGTGTAGACGCGGGTGGGGTCGACTCCCTCGACTTTCATGATGCCGGAAATGTTGGAGCCGGCGGTGCGGATGAAATAGCCTTCCTTGCCCTTTAGCACGACACAGCGGCGGATGCGCTCGACACCGCGGATTGGCAATGATTTGATTCTGTTTGTCAAGCGGCGCAGCATACGAAGCGAATTCACTTTCGGCTTGACGCGCAATACGGTGCCTTCTGTTTCGATTTCGCCGCCAACAGTTGTCTTGATTTTCTTGCGGACTTCGTCCAAGTCAACCTTGAGATGCGCGAGTTCGTCGGCATCGAGTTCGATGACGATTTTCTTCTGCGCGAAATCCTCGGTGACCTCGCCGAGGCGGATCAGCGTCACGCTCTCGATATCTGTGGCGATGGCCTGCGCTTTCTTCTCGTCGTCTTTGGCAGCGCCTTTCAAATAAATGTCCATGAGAGGCTTTTTGGGCTCTTTTCGAACGTCCACCAATTCAATCAAACGAGGCAAACCTGTTGGCACCTGCTCGGCGACACCGGCGTAATGGAAGGTACGCATGGTCATCTGCGTGCCCGGCTCTCCGATGGACTGGGCGGCCACGATTCCGACCGCTTCGCCGACCGCGATTTTAGTTAGTGTGCTTTTCATCAAAATCACCGGGGATTAAACGTCGAGCTCGTCGCGGGGGCCGGACGAATCCAGCGCCTCTTCCTTGTAATTGGCTTTCATCGGGTCGGCTCCGTCGCCGCCGTAGATGAATTCCACTATGGCCTGCCTGCTGTCGCGCACCGACATGTCTGATGTGACCACCATGTCCTGCAACGCGTTGATGAGCCTTCTCTGCATGTAGCCGGACCGCGCTGTGCGAATAGCTGTGTTGACAAGAGATTCACGCCCTCCTGTCGAGTGGAGGAAGAATTCGGTCGCCTTGAGGCCTTTGCGGAAAGAGCTGAACACGAAGCCGCGGGCTGCCGCACTCTTGTCCTTGCGGGGGAAGTGGGGCAATACACGGTTCCTATAACCACGGCTCGGGCGCTTGGAGCGCACGGCCTGCTGCCCTACCATCGAGGCCATTTGAATGGCATTGAGGATAGAACCACGGGCTCCGATTCGGGCCATGATTATTGAGGTGTTGTCTGTGCCCATGTATTTTTCCACAGTCGAGCCTGATTCGTCTCGGGTTCGGCTGGTAATTGACATGATGCGGTCCTCGAGTGTTTCTGACAGTGAGCGGCCGGGCAAGCGGACAAGAGTCTTGTTCTTGAACTGGGTGATGACCGACTCTATTTCGCGGCGCATCTTGTCCTGCAGCGAGTCGATGTATTTCAAGGCATCTGGAGGCAGTGAGTAGTTGGCGAGAGACACCGAGAATCCTTGTCTTGTGATGACAGCGAGAGACAAGCGGCCCGAGCTGTCAAGGAATGTGCGGCCTGCCATAGTGCCTTTGAGCTGGATGACGCGCTCGAGCACTTCGTCCATGCAGCGGTTGTCCAATGCACCGGAAACAAGCACACCGTTCTTGATGACGATGGTGTTGTCGGGGTGGTCGGAGCCGTCGGGCAGTTTTCGCGTGAACTTGCTCTTTGTCGAGAGATTGAGTTCTGATGGGAGCAATGCGGAGAAGAGCAGTTTGCCCGACCATTTGTCGCGGCGGTCGGGCGAGGGGAGCTTCGTGACGCCGATGATGGCGAGCAGATTGCAGGCTTCGGCCTTGTCAAATTCAGTTTCGGAGCGCGTGAGGAAGAATGCTCCCGACACGTAGTCCTCTTGGGGTTTGATGATTGCATGTCCGTGTCTTGGCGAGATGATCTGGTCATGGACCTTCATGAGCATTTCAGCTTCTACTCTTGCCTCTTCAGCCTGAATGGCGTGCAAATTCATCTCGTCCCCGTCGAAGTCGGCGTTGTATGGGGCGCAGACGATGGGGTTGAGGCGCAGTGTGCGGCCGGGCAATACGCGCACGGTGTGGCACATGATTGAGATTCTGTGCAATGAGGGCTGGCGGTTGAACAGCACGGTGTCGCCGTCCATGAGCTGGCGCTCGATTATGGAGCCTACAGAGAGAGTGTCGAGAATCTCTTGTCTTGTGGTTTCGGTGACACGCACACGTTTTCCGTCGGGGCGCAGCACGTATTCAGCGTGGGGGTAAGTGTCGGTGGTGATGAATTGTTTGACATACTCCATGTTCCATGAGGTGACCGCGACAGGCATTGTCATCTCCTCGGCAATGGCCATGGGCACGCCGACCTCGTCGATGGAAATCATCGGGTCGGGGGAAATGACGGTTCTGGCCGAGAAGTTGACACGTTTGCCTGACAAGTTGTATCTGAAACGGCCCTCTTTGCCCTTGAGACGCTGACTGAGCGTTTTGAGCGGGCGGCCTGAGCGGTGGCGGGCTGCGGGGATGTTTGCAGTCTCGTTATTGAAGTAAGTGGTGATGTGGTATTGGACCAGCTCCCACAAGTCCTCGATGATGAGCTGCGGGGCGCCGGCGTTGATGTTGGCCTCGAGACGCTGGTTGATACGCATGATGTCGACCAGCTTGTGCGTGAGGTCGTCTTCTGAGCGGTCACCGGTCTCTAGTGTGATGGAAGGTCTGACGGAAACGGGCGGCACAAGAAGGCACGTGAGTACCATCCATTCGGGGCGCGAATAGGTGGAGTCGAGGCCCAATGCTCTAATGTCTTCATCAGGAACTGCTGTGAGCCACTCGCGAACTTCTGTCGGGAGCATGACATCCTTGTCTTTGTAGAATGTGGTGGGCTTGAGCAATTTAATTTCTGGCAATTTGTGCTTGCAGCGGGGGCAAGTGGTCGGGCGTTTCACCTTCTTTGTGCTGCGCTCGGCTGCGCGGTCGGCTGATGCGACGGCTGCGATTGCGGCTGCGGCTGCACCCTCCTCGACAAGTGATTTTGTCAATGGTGCGGCTGGAGCGGCTTCTGCTTCTGCCTCGAATGCGGCGACCAATTCGGCGCGCTGCTTCTCGGACATGATGTGAAGTCTGTGGCAGTGAGAGCAAGTCGATTTGAGCACCAAGTAAATGACTTTGGCGAATTCGGGGTGGATGACTGGGCGCACCAGTTCAATGTGCGCGAAGTGGCCGGGGCAGGAGCGCAGCTTTCCGCCGCATGTCTTGCATTTGAGGCCCGGGTCGATAACGCCCATTCTTGGGTCAACCAGACCGCCGTCGATTGGGTAGGAGTCGTCGTTGTAGGTGTCGGGCACCGTGATTTTGACGGCAGAGAGCTTTCTAATCATCTCGGGTGAGAAGAGCGAGAAGCGGATGCGGTCAATGGTTTTCGAGACGGTAATGGCCATAATCAACAACTCCAATAGCGCTTATTCCATCTACAGATTACTGATGTCCGACGAGGCGAGCCGTTTTTTCACGTCCTTGGCGATAACGTCGACGATTTTTACTTGCTCCTTAGACACATTCGAGATATAGTTCTTCTGATTGCCGACAAACTTGGCGTATTTCATTTCATTCAAGGACATATTAGTGGAAAGATTGTATTGGTTTGGCAAAACTACATGCACGAGTGGAGCGTAGAAAAACTCGTTTGCGATGGAGCTGAACAGGGAATCGTCGGCGGAATGAACATAGAAAACTTCGTTGATATCGTCGACTTTAGAACCCAAATGGAGGCCATTTGTAGGAACTTGCACGTTGAATTCGGTGGCGATGTCTTTGCCATTACGGGCGATGACGCCGGCAAAATCCGAATAGACTTGCATATCATATCTATGGCCGACGTTAGGAGCTTCTCGTACTAAACCCTCCGCGTGGATAAATGCCTGTTTGACCGCTTTCGTTGCCATTGTCTTCGCAGCTTTTTCGTAACCGATGATGCGAGCTGCATGTGCATAGAGTTCGTAGCGGTGAAGTGGGTGCATTTCGGAAACTTTCTTGTCGTTGATGGTTTCCGCTAGCGCGACGAAAGCCTTGAACGCATCTTTGCGTTGAACGCGGATTTGATGTTTCCGCTCAAGTATCTGTTTGCCGGTTGTCATATTAATCGTCTCTAAGCTCTGTCCCTGAGTATCAGGCGGGGGAATATCCCCAGCGCCTTTATCTCGTCAAGCAAAAGCTTGAACGCATAGCTCATCTCGGCCTGATACAATTGTGTTGATTCGTCGAGCGGGCAGTAGTCGATGTTCTTGATGTGATCGCGAACGCCGATGGCCCCGCATTTCGAGCACACAAGCTCGAACGTTCGGTCGGACTCTTCCAACAGACGCTCGCGAATCAGCATGGATGCGCCATAGCCAATCAAACAGTCTCGCTCCATCTCACCGAAACGAAGACCACCCTCGCGGGCGCGGCCTTCTGTGGGCTGGTGGGTGAGCAACTGCACGGGCCCTCTCGAGCGCACGTGCATCTTGTTGGACACCAAGTGATGGAGTTTCTGGTAGTAGATGCAGCCGATGTAAATCTTGGCCTTGATGGCCTGGCCTGTGAATCCGTCGTAGAGAGTCTCTTCGCCGTATTCGTCGAAGCCGAGCGCCTTGAGCTGAGAGCGGAATTTGTCTTCCGTGTCGCCCAAGAAGGCGGATGAGTCGCCGAATTCGCCGGTGAAACAGGCGGCCTTGCCACCCAACATCTCGAGCAGGTGGCCGGCAGTCATTCGGGACGGAATTGCGTGCGGGTTGATTATGAGGTCGGGAGAGATGCCGTCTTTTGTGAATGGCATGTCCTCCTGCGAGAGCAGCATGCCGACGACACCTTTCTGTCCGTGCCTCGAGGCGAACTTGTCTCCCTGCTCCGGCACCTTGATTGAGCGGATGCGGCCTTTCACCATGCGGTGACCGGCGAGAGAATCGGTTATCATCACGGAGTCGACCGTGCCCTCTTCACCGCCTTTGATAGCAAGCGAATTCTCGCGCTTTTTCTCCTCAACCATTCCGAAGACCGAAATCTCCTCAAGGAAACGGGGCGGAGAGGTTTTTCCGACGAGAACATCTTTTGTGCTGACTTCTGATTCGGGGTAAATGACTCCGTCTTCACCCAAGTGGCGATAAGCCCGCTCTTCGCGGTAGCCTTGTGTAGTTACAGCAGGAATCTCGAATTTGTCGCGCTGGCCACCGGGGTAGCGGCGCTCTTCTGTCTCGTGCGTTTTGTAGAAGATGGAACGGCCCAATCCACGGTCGACCGAGCTGCGGTTCATGACAAGAGCGTCGGATGCGTTGTAGCCCATCATGGATGTGATGGCGACGATGAAGTTCTGGCCTGCCGCATGCTCGGCGAACTTGAGGATTTTGTACGGCCTTGTCTGCACAAGAGGCTGCTGGGGGTAGAACATCACGTGCGCGCGGCTGTCGTTGCGCATGTTGAAGTTCGAGGTGTATGTGCCCAATGACTGCTTGGCCATGGCGCAGGCCATGGTGATACGGGGCGATGAATTGTATTCGGGGTAAGGCAGTACCGAGACGGTGACACCGAAGATGGTGACCGGGTCGATTTCCAAATGCGTGTGCTGGGGGGTGATGTCCTCCTCTTTGAGTGCGATGAGCGAGCTCTCCTCTTCCTCGGCATCCATGTATTCGATGACTCCGATGGAGACGAGTTTGCCCCATGACATTTGTCCGTTCTTGAGCTGGTCGATTAGGGTGGCGGTGAGTTTGCTCTTGCCCTCTTCGACGATGATGTACGGCCTTCGGGCTCTTCCCGAATCGCAGTTGATGAGGATGTCTTTGGCGCGGCGGTTGTAGAAGAAGTTGGTGCCCACTGGCAGCAAGCCCGCGCGGCGGTCTGCGCGCACTTTTGCTATGAACTCCTCGGCGTTGTCGACATTGCCGACAAGGCGTCCGTTGAGAAGCACCTGAATTTTTCGACCAGGCGGCAGTTTGGGCAGGCGTCGTTTCTTCTTGGTTTTTGCCATAAGAATCACGTTTGCGAACTATTTATTGGGTGGGCTTCATGCCCATCTTGAGCAGGTTCTGCTCCATCTCCTCCTCGTTGTCGCCGACGGAGACCTCGCAGAAAAGCGCGAGGTTCTTCACCAGGGCGCAGGAGGGCCCTTCAGGCGACTCGTTGGGGCAGAGTTTGCCCCAGTGCGTGCCGTGCAAGTCACGGGCCTTGAAGTGCGGGTGTTTTCTTGACAGGGGGGAGATCACGCGCCGCAAATGGGACATAGACGACAAATACGAAGTTCGGTCAAGCAGCTGTGACACGCCCGTCTGGCCGGCGATCCAGTTGCCTGTGGCCATTGAGTAGCGGATGCGGTCCGACAATGCATCCGGCCTTACTAATGTTTGTGCTGCCAGTCTGCGGCCTCGGGCATCTGCGCGGCTTGCCTGGTATGCCACGTCCTTGACTAGGAATTGGAAGGCGTAGCGGAAGAGCTCGTCCATCAAATCTCCGGCGAGTTTTATGCGCTTGTTGGCATAGTGGTCTTTGTCGTCGGCCGGAATGCGCTTGTATGCGACGAGAATCGCGCGCTCGGCCATTTTGCACAAGTAGAGGGCCTTGCCGTGTCTGTCGGCAGCCTCGGTGCCGATGTGGGGCAAGAGGTATGTGTCGAGCAATACTTCGGCGCGTTTTATGCGGTATTCCTCGGTCTGGCCGGGGGCCGCCTTCTTGCCGACGAAGTCGAGGGCTTCGGCCTGCTTCTTGGTCACGTCGGACTCGAAGTTGAGCAAGAGGTCGTTTAGGATGTTCGTGTCATTGCTGAAAGCCGCGAGAATCTCCTCGTTCTTCTCGATGCCCAATGCGCGCACGACTGATGTGAGCGACAGGTCCTTGGGGGCAGCAGGGAAAACGCAGTGGAGCATTCCCTCATTGGTGCGCTCGACTACGGAGCGGGCGCGGAATCCGAAACGTGTGGAGAAGACTTTGCATGTGACGAGCTTGTTGTCTTTCTCGAATGTGCACATCATGCGGTTGGGCGCCAAATCCTCGATGGAGACTAAGGCGCGCTCGGAGCCGTTGACGATGAAATAACCGCCCGTGTCTGCAGGGTCCTCGCCGGCGGCGATGAGCTCCTCCTCGCTCATGTTGTCGAGGTGGCAGAGTTTCGATTTAATCATGACCGGCATCTCGCCGATATAGACTTCGGAGAACATTTTCTTCTCCACGCCATTGTAGACGGGGATGATTTCCAAAAAGACCGGGCATGCGTAAGTGAGATTTCGCGCTCGTGCCTCTGAGGGCAAAATAGTTCGCTCGGAGCCGTCGGCCTCGATGACTTTCGGTTTGTCGAGGCGCACGCGGCCCAAATGAAGCTCGAATCCCTCGATGGAGGGGCGGATGATGCCGACTCTATCGACTATGCGCTGCATGCCGTAGTCAACGAATTTGTTGTACGAGTCAAGGTGCTGCTTCACCAGGGAGTTCTCTTTGAAATACGCCGGAAGGAGTTCTTTTGTCATGGATACACCACACTACAGAGGCGGTATGCGCCCCCGGCTTTGATGGAATCGACCCATTCGGCCCACACGGGCCAAATCAGCCATTGAATCGGCCCTGTCGGCTTTTTACGACGGGAGGCAGGGTATCCTCTGTCGTGGATTATGAATGTGAGATGAACTAATCGTCAGTTGTGACAATGCGGTAGTGGTTGTACTCGCCGCTCAAATCTTTGCGCTTGATTTGTATGAGATCGCCGGGGTTGGCATCGATTCCGCGCAAGCCCGGGTCGGTGTCGAGGATTCTTGGGAGCTGGCTGTCGCCAACACCGAATTTCTTGAGCACCGCCTGCTTCTGCTCGTCGGTGAGCAGAATATGCTGGGGGACCAGCTCATGCGAGATTTTTTCCTTAGATACTTCTTTCTTTTTCAAAACAACACCGATAGTCCTAAGGGTAGGGCTTTCCGTAATAGTAGCATGTAAATAAGAGAATTTATAAGACTACCTCGAAATGCGGTGAAAAACGGCTGGAACAAAACCAAAGATGGGCAAAATTGAGGGAGAAAGAGAATGGAAGTGGGGAATCGACATTACAAATTCAGGTTGCACATTTAATCCATGTTCTGCTCTGGAGGCAGCTTTGATTGCGCCAGCTCATATTGCGCACGCGCCAATGCGATGGCCTCGTACGGTTTATAATGGATTAAATAGGCCGGAAACTTGGATATTGAGATTCTCAGGGGCGTGCCATCGAATGTCTCGACATTTACGACTGGATTGCCGAGTCCGTCGTTTGGAACAAATGTCCCTATCTTCGGAGGCGGGTTTATCGCAGTTACAGGGTGGACACTGTTCTTCAAGAGATCGACTGCGAGGTTAATTTGACGAGGGGCCTGAACTGGTCCGGTTTTGACCTTGACCAATACGTAGATGGATTTCACGATAGGTTTCTCGACGCCGAGAGAGGCGGATGCATTCTGCACACTGGGGGGAATATTTTTGGTAATCATGGGATAACCTGTTATAATTGGTGTTTGAACATATTTAAACCTATCATTCAGGTCGCTCTTCTTCAGTTGTTCTCGTCGTAAAAACCCACCGGAAGACCACCGGAAACCTACCCCTTCCGTGGTTTATTAGGGAACCTCTGCGCCAATCTTATCACGGGTGATTGATTATGTACATGGACATCGCAAGCATGACATTGGAGCAGGTGAGCAAGGTGACAAGGATGCTCTCGACAGCGAGATTGGGCGCCTACTTCACAACTGTTGGCGGGCACACATTCCTAAACGCCGTGCCGGATGAGCAGAGGGTGGTTTGGGAAGATGAATTTTTGGCAGACATTTAGTGATAAATTGATTTTGACTGGCAGAGCGCATCAGCGCGATGAAGCCTGCCTCCCACAATGAAAGAAATGAAAGCTATATATACAGATGTGTATACATGTATGTCATGAACCATTTGGTAAATTTGGCAGACGACGTATATGCCGAGCTGACGCGGCGCAAGAAGATGCGCAAAGCCAGCTACAGCGAAGTAGTCCGCGAACTGCTAAAGGCCAATGAGCCTCCGAAGATATATGATATGAAAATGGTTCTGAAGAACATCGAGGCCCGCGAGGCAAAATTCAAAGGAAAAACGGAGAAAATCGATTACGATCTGATAGTATACGGAGTAAGCCGACATACGAAGTGAGTCGATGAAAGTGCTGGATACCTCATTCCTGGCCTCGCTCTATTTGCTACAAGATTCCAATCACTCGAAAGCCAAACAGCAGATGGATATGGAGATGGAAACGCCACTTATCTTAGCCGAGAATATATTACACGAAACCCTGACTATCTTGAGTTGCCGCCAGGACATCACGCTCGCCAAAGAAGTTTATCTCGAAATGACACAGAACACAAAAGTCCAGATTTACCATTTTACTCCGCTCGAGACACAGGAGATATTAGATCTCTTCTTTTCGCTCGGGCGGAAATTAAGCGTACCAGATGTGAGCGTTATCTATCTCGCCAAACGCCTGAATACTGAGGCGCTGACGTTTGATGAGGAGATT
>CAIXYX010000070.1 GCA_903923795.1 uncultured Microcaldota archaeon | reverse complement strand
TTATGAGCAGTGAGTTTCTTGCGGATTTTCTCGAGGTCTTTCATCGTCTCCCTTTTTTGGTCCAACTGTAAAAAGTTATCTCTTACTCCTCGCTTGTTCGGTCTTCGAGGTTTCCTGTTTCATCTAGGTTAAAGAAAGTTTAACCTAACCATAACTGATGAATTCCGAATTTAACTCCCGCCCCCTTTCTTTTAATCCCTTCACTCATATCTTCCTAATGTTTGTTTACTCCGAACCGCTTACCGCTCAACGTCAGCATCGATAGGTTTAATATGTCAAAACCTCAATATACATGTACGGTGTAAAACCATGTCAATCACTCGCTCCAAATTCATACCTGTCAGGAAAACCGAAACCGGCACCAAATCAAATACCGCCAAAAAATCCCGGGCATCAGTTCTCATGCCCTGCCAGGAATTCTTTTTCAATAAAACCGACACGACCTGCATTCCTGTCATGGGCGCAAAGGACGAGTCCAAATCATCCGATAGAGTTGGCAGCTCGAAATACCCTGACACGCTCGAGGGGTGGCAGGAGCTTTTCGCGAAACATCCAGAATTGAATGGCAAGACTTCCGGGGAATTGCTCAAGGACACGAAATCAGAGGCAAGCAAATACTACCGCGAATTCCTGATTTGGACTAAGAACAAGTCAGGCAGCATTTTCGAGCTCGTCGAATTGCGCGGCCAGCTGTTCTCCAATCCGCGGTTCATTTATACCGGCCTTAAAACCATCGATGACTGGAAAAATGAGGTGTCAAAGCGCCCCGATTGGGCAAACCGCTCTTACACCGAAATGAAAAATGACACGGACCCGCGCGCAATGGCATTCTATGCCGCTTTCTCCATATGGGTAAGCGGCCAGTCAAACGCGCGGGACGAGAGGAGAAAAATCATCCGTGGGATATTCCCCCAAAAATCGAGATATTCCTCGCTCAAAACCCTCATCGACTGGGAAACGGAATATCAAAAGCACCCCCAATGGAATCTCCCGACGGAAGAGATGGATGAAGAGGTCTATTCGGAATTCAATTTTTTCAAAAGGTCATTTTTTGACTGGACAGAGGACAACTCCAAGTTCCCGGCAGAGATGACGGCTGTGCGCAGACTGCTTTTCCCCCAAGCGCGCCGGTCTTATCTCAGCCTCGACAGCATAAAAGATTGGGCGAATGCATTGTCAGAGAACCCCGTATGGTCCGAATTCTCCATTGGAGACATGGTGAAAGTCGAGGGTTCTGAGGCCTATTCATTCTTCCACTCATACAACAAATGGGTCCGCCGCAATTTCAACCACCCTGTCATCTGCGATGCTTTCGTGCACGCATTGTTTCCGAGCAAATGGCACAGATTCGATATGCTCAAAACGCTTGGGGATTGGAAATCAAAGCTCTTGGAGCACCCCGAATGGGCCATCCCGTCCCCGAGCGGAATAACAGAGAAAGAAGCGTCGGAAGCATCGTCATTCCACAACGCTTTCTATAAATGGGTGAAATCGCAGACAGATGACCACGAAATCCGGGTATCTTTTTTGCGGGAACTTTATCCGAAAAAGAATGGAAAAAATTCCGCATCCGAGACGCAAGTCCGGAACGGATTCGAGGGTCAGCCGCTCCTGGATGAGCCTGTTCGCACCGACTCTGCCGTGGCCTGATTTTTTCCTCCATTTTATATCTCTTCCATTCGTTCTCTCTCTATGTTTGACTTGCACGTAGTCGGAGCGGGTCCGGCCGGCTCATTCGCCGCGATTACAGCTTTGCGCAATGGAAAAAACGTCCTCCTCTGCGAAGAGCACAAGCAGGTCGGAGTGCCCACCCATTGCTCCGGTCTAGTTTCCGCATCCGGCCTCGAGCAGCTCAAAGACGTCGTCGACTACACGAGCATCATCCTCAACACCATCACCCGCGCAAATCTTCATGGCAAGAACGAGCGCATGACTCTCTCATTTCCATTCCCGAAAGCCTATGTCATCGATCGCGCGAAATTCGATGAAATGGCGGTCGAGAAATATGGGGAAGAGGGCGGCAAAATCAAAACCGGCCATCCAGTCCGTTCCCTCTCTGACTTGCAATCTCATTGCATCGTCGGAGCAGACGGCCCAATCTCCACCGTCGCCCGTCTCTTCCATTTCCCGCCCATCACCGCCTATTCCTCATGTTGGCAGGGCGTGTTCGATTATTCCTCCCCCGACCTCTCGGCCGTCGAGGTTTTCTTCGACCCCTCATGGGCACCGGGCTTCATCGGCTGGGTGATTCCGCTCGACGAATACACTGCCAAAATAGGCTTGGGCGTCACCAAAAAAGGCTGTCTGCCGGGAGCGAAAAAGAAATTCATCACGAGTTTGCGCCTGTCGCAGGCCAAACCTATTTCCGAATTCTCGGCCCTCATTCCATTGTCGGTGAGGAAGAAGACGGGAGGGATTTTCGGTTCTCATAAAGTTGTGTTAGCCGGCGATGCCGCCGGGCAAGTCAAAGCAAGCTCCGGCGGCGGCATTTTCTTCGGCGCGCAATGCGGCCGCTTGGCGGCGAAATATGCGGGTGAGCCTGCCAAATACGAGAAAGAATGGAAAAAAGCATATGGCGCAGATTTAGCCCTCCACAGACTTTTCCGCTCCACTCTCGACACTTTGCCGGCGTGGGGGCTTGATGCATGGCTCATGTCGATGAAGGCAGCGAAGATAGACAAGTGGCTCATGCAGGCGGGGGAGATGGACGAATATTCAAAAATGCTGGATGGCAAAGCCTTAATGAAACTTGCGCGGACGTGGATGCCATGAAGAAAAAACCAGATGATTTACTCTCAATGAAAAAATATGACCTGCATGTCCATTCCCTCTATTCGCCCGACTCGGCCACCCCGGTGGAAAAACTCATCGACCGCTATGCCGCATTGGGCTTCGCCGGCTTCGCCCTCACCGACCACAAGAACATGGATGGCGCAAAGAGGGCGAAGGCTTACATCCGCGAAAAGAAACTCCCGCTCGAATTTGTGCCCGGCTGCGAATTCCGTGTTCCGGCAGGCGAAATCATCGGCCTTTTCATCGACGAAGCCCCGCAGGCGAAAGATGCGGGCGAACTGGTAGACTCTATTCATGCCATGGGCGGCCTCGCCATTTTGCCCCACCCATTCGACTCTTTGCGAAAATCAGCCTGCAACCCTTCCAGCCTCCCAGCCGACGTGGTCCGCCGTCTCGACGGCATGGAAACATTCAACGCCCGATGCCACGCGAGGGTTCCGAATGACAAGGCTGACGGATTCGCCGCGTCGCACTCACTGGCCAAGACCGGCGGCTCTGACGCCCATTTCCTATTCGAGGCCGGCGCAGCCTATACGCTGGCGCCGGAAGGCATAGATTTGGAAGCGGCATTGCGCAAGAAAAAAACAACCGCCGCCGGCTCGCTAAGCCCCATCTTCGTGCATGGCCCAACAACTCTTGTCAAATTGGCGAAAAGATGGGGCCTGATAAAAAAGCCGAAGCAATAAGGCAAAAGCCGATATCATAAGGCGGGCCAAATTTCATCCGCATTCGGGGTCTGGTTTTAAAATCATCCGAACGTTCCTCTATCTATGGCGAAAACTGCCCATACCATCTCCCATCTCGCCTTCATCCCCGACGGCAACCGCCGCTGGGCCAAGAAGAAAAACATCCCGGCCATAGCCGGGCACGAGAAAGGCATCGACCGGATGGGCGACGTGCTCAAGTGGTGCCGCGCGCACAAAATCCGCATGGTCTCCTTCTGGGCTTTCTCGACCGAGAATTTCGACCGCGACCGCGAAGAGGTGCAGGGTTTATTCAAAGCCTTCGATACGCGATTAGGCAAGGTGATGAAAGACGCCCAATTCGACAAATACGAGGTGAGGGTGCGTTTCATCGGCGACAGAACACGCTTCCCGTTCCAAATACAGCAGGGCATGGCAAAAGTCGAGCGCGAGACAGCGGGCTTCTCCAAATATTTCGTCAACCTATTCATAGGCTACGGCGGCCGGGCCGAACTGATTTCGGCTGCGAAAAAACTTGCCAAAGATTTCGCAGGGCAACCGGATAAAATCGACGAGAAAGCATTCCGCGAAAGGCTGTGGACTGCCGGCCTGCCAGACCCAGACCTCATCATCCGCACCTCGGGCGAGCAGCGCATCTCGGGCTTTTTGCCATTCCAATCGGTCTATTCCGAATTATACTTCTGCAAGAAATTATGGCCGGAATTCGGCAAAAAAGACCTCGACGCGGCCATAAACGAATACACGCGGCGCAAGAGGCGCTGGGGCAAGTGAGACAAATGGGAAAGAACAAGGAGCGCCGCTATATGGGAGCGAGCGAACCTCCCGCCGCATTGGGTTGGCCACCGCCGAAAAATCTCCCTTCATCGTTCGCCGCGCGAATCACCAACCAGTCGAATGGCGAATCCCTCTCTCTCAATTTGGAGATGGCCAACACCCCGCTCTCCCGTCTCAGGGGTCTGATGTTCCGCAAGAAACCAGCCGCCATACTCTTCTCTTTCGACTGGCCGGACAAGCACGGCATCCATTCCTTCTTCGTGTCTTTCCCATTCGACGCCGTCTATCTCGACGGGGAAGGGCGGGTTGTCGATGTTTTCGAGAAAGTTCCCCCTTTCACGGCATACCTCTCTCCATCCAAACCCGTTCTCTATCTTGTCGAGCTCCCCCCGGGCCTTGCAAAAAGATTGCGCATAAAAAGGGGCAACCGGCTCTCTATTTCCACGAGGGCTGAGCATGAAACCATCACACGAACCAAATCAAAAGCCCGCTGATGCAGGCTGGCGCATCATCGTCGACAAAAAGGCGGAGAGCGCGCAACTCCCCTCTTTGAGCGATGACGAGCAGACATTTCTCCTTGCATTGACAGACCGCTTCCGAGAATGGACCAAGCACCATGATCTGCCGGACCCAGAGGCGGCCAAGGCCGAAGTCGAGCGTCTTCTCGACGCGCAAGCCGCCGCCGACGGCCTCGAACTCGATGACGACCAGCGGGCCTATCTCCTCTCTGCCGCCGAGGCGCATCTCACCGGCTTTGCCCCCCTCGACAATTTCCTCACCGACGGGGATTTGGAGGAAATCGCCGTCATCGGCCTGAACAAGCCAGTTCACATCTACAAAAGGAAAATCGGCTGGAGAAAAACCAACGCCACCATCACCTCGATGGAGCACCTCACCCATCTCATCAACAAGATGGCCCGC
>CAIXYX010000069.1 GCA_903923795.1 uncultured Microcaldota archaeon | reverse complement strand
TACACTTACAACCAGCCGTTCAACGCCGCTTTCGGAGGTTCCTATTCCGACTCTCTTCCCGGCACGGTCGGTGAAATCATCCTTCAGGAAGACGCGGGCAAATTCAATACCAACTCTCACCAAGGCGTGATGACGCGCATACCTATCTACAACATCACTTCATCAGATTGGCAATTCAAACCTTCTGATGCCTCTACTCCAATCGTCTATTACAATGGCATCAATCTCTCCGCCCCGCCGGGTCTGAATGCCCTGAAAACCGCCGTGCCCTCCGAAGCGTCTCCCTTCTACACCGAGCGCGGAACGAAGGTCACGGACGTGCGCCTGACCGATGTCTTATTGCAGGCGGCCAGCCGCGTTGGCCAGCCCATGTTCACTTTTTCCCAAGCCAGCACTGCCTATCAATTCAAGACCCTTATCACCGACACGCTCGACAAGGCGCTTGGGAACCGCATGAACACTCTCCCCGAGGACAATTACACTACGAACCTGTTCACTTCCGACACCTCGCAAATCCTCTCGCCCCTGCGCGGAGTATATGCCGAAAGCCAGATAGCCCGCAACCTTTACCGCATCGGCGGGAACGAATTCAATGGGTTTGCGGACTATTATATGCAGGACAATCAAGCTGGCTTCAGCGTCCAATACACTGAGCAGCAAGGTTTCTGGGCAGGCACCAATTCTCCGGCCAATGGCATCTATTATGATTCCAACACCGCTTTCCGCCAAGTGATCGCCAAACCCTGGATGATTGCCTACAATATGCGCTTTTTGGGCAATGATTTCGGCATCCCGGTTTGCACCGGCGGGCTTACCCAAGCAAACGACTGGACCAGTTGCATGAACTATAACGACCGAACCGACACCCACCGCCTTGGAGTCAATTTCCTTGGAAGCACCTGGGTAATCACCAACACAACTCCGCCCGACACGCCCTTGGCGGATGCGTCCAGCGCCGTGAGTGGCGGTAAAATAAAACTGGCCAAGGAAACAGCGTACAATATCCTAAGCATCGGCAACAGCATCCCGCTCGGCAACGGTTTCAGTGCCAAGCTCGTCGGCGTGGATTCGAACGGGAACGCGATTCTCTATATTTTGGATTCGAACGGGAACCTGGTCGATAACATCCAAATCCCGAAGGGGGTAACCTGGACATATACCGAATCCGGCGGCCAGCAAGTGAAAATCCATATCTATAGAATCGGCGCCGGTCTCTCCCGCACGCTTTCATCCGAAATCCGCGCCTATGGCCCCTGTGATTTGCCGAAAATCTACAATCTGACTTCCTGCAACTGCACCTGCCCGCTTTCATATGTAATCAACTATGGCGAGACAACTCAAATCGGCGGATTCACAATAAGACTGAACGACACAATCTCAGATGCAAACGGCAATACTGCCATTCTCGATATTCTCGACAACAACGGGCAACTGGTCGGTCAAATACATGTTCCAGCCCACTCGTCCTATGCTTACACCCAAAGCCCGGCAGGTTATCAAATCAGCATCCATGTCGGAACAGTCGCCTTGGGCATCACTCCATCTGCCAGATGGGCACAAATAAACGAGGATGCATCAAGCTGTCCGACAGGTTATGCTTGGAACGACACAACCTGCTCTTGTCAGTTAGCTGCTCAACCCGCCTGCGAGCAATCCGATGTGCCGGCCTGCTTCGGCTCCTGCACTAGCTCGCTCAAGAGTTGCACGGCCTTGCCGAATATACCCTCCCAGACCAATGCCCAATGCTCCTGTCAATGCCCGCAATATGGTTGGAGAACAGTCAATATGAACGACGGTGCCCAAACCGGCCCGTTCAGGCTGGTTCTGGTTTCGGCGCTCACCAGCACCTCGGCGACCTTTGATGTCTACGATTCTCAATCTGGCGCTTATCTGGGCCAAATCACTGTCACCAATTCCATGAATCCTGTAACCTTCACCGACTCCGCGAGCGGAAAATCTGTCAAAATATATCTCGACGCCTCCCGCGCGGGCATCGATGCCGTGTTCTGGGCGCTCAAGCAAGACTGCCCCGCCGGGCAAGTATTCAACGACACCACCTGCTCATGCCAACTTCTGCCGACCTTCAAAACCTGCAACGGCACCATCACCTATGACATATCCATGTCATGTCATGACGACTGCAAGAGCGGCACTCAATGCGTGATAAACGGAGCCGACTGCTCGTGTCAGTCAATAACTCCTCCTCCAACCTATCTCTCCTGCTCAAAGAAGAGTTCATCCACCGACCCGAACTTCTACTGCTCGGACGACTGCGCGGCGGAATTCGGCGCAGGTTATTACTGCAACAAAACCGGCGATGCCTGCTCCTGCGTCAAAGCAGCGAATCCCATCTGGGCCTGCGGCGCAGGGCCGGGAACAGGCGGAAACCCTGTCTTTAGTCCTGACCAATATACGTGCAACCCAAGCGCCTGCTCAAAGCCGAATTATGACTGCAACATGAGCGCATGCGACTGCAACTGCAACACGACCAAGCTCGCTTCATTCTGCGCCGGCAACCCGCCGCAGACTGTTCCGAACGCCACGAGCTGCTCCTGCGCCTGCCCAGCGATAACATGCAATGCGCCGAAATCCCTCAACCAGACCACCTGCGCCTGTCAATGCAATCTGGCAGAAAAGTCGGCCTGCAATCTATCGACAAGCGTCTGGAACGACGTCCTGTGCACCTGCTCGCCCAAACAAGTATGGAACTGCGGCATCGGCCTCGGCAATGGCAAAGGCGACACCACCCTGCCCGTGTTCAACACCAATCAGTTCACCTGCAACCCCGGCACCTGCACCCGCCGCAATACCATCTGCAATATGTCATCATGCGGCTGTGTGTGCGACCCGAAAGCCGTTGATGACTGCGCGGCCAAAGACATGGTCTGGGACCCTGTCAGCTGCCTCTGCCAGCCAAAGCCCCCTCAAGCCTGCTCGCCCCCGCACCCATTGGCCCCTGATGAAATTGTCACGGCCGATGTGTGCTCCGGTGTCTGCGCCAAATCCAAGCAGACATGTTTCACTTATGGCAGCCAAGCGAGCAACAATCCGCTGTCTTATACTGATGCTGCCTGCGCCTGCGAGTGCGAAAGGCCAATGCCACTGACTGTCGGCTGGGTCATACATGACGGAAATGGTGTCCTCTCGGAGATAGTTCTCGACTCGATAGATCCGAGCGGCTCGATATCTGTCACTATCCGCAACTCGAGCGACCACAACACCCGCATAAAAGTGTCTGCCAAGGCCGGCGACATCATCACCTACAACAACCCCGACAACTCGAGCGACAGCTACAAAATCGTGCGCGTGAGCACAGGTTTCAACCCGCCTTACATAAGCACCACGATAAAGCACTGCCCCGCAAACACTGTCTATAATGACGCCAACTGCTCATGCGACCCTGCTCCGGCAGTCTTGTGCTCGGGCAATACCTGGACATCTGGTCTGGCATGCACAAATGACTGCAATGATGTCTTTGGCCAGAATTCAATCTGCAATTCCACCTGCGGCTGCCAGCCCCTGTCGGCAGTGGAGACTCCGTGCCATTACAATGGCAGCGCAAACTCCTCTTCCGTCATCCAAGACCATGTCCAAATCCCGACGCCCGACGCCTGCAAATCCCCCACCCTGCCTCCAATCAACGTCTTCGGCGTCCAGCTCTACGGCGGCTTGTACGACGGCCCCGTGTGCGACCCGACTTTCTACACGGGCTGTGATTATGCCACCAACACGTGCATCTTGCAGCCATATCTTCAGCAAGCCCAAGCCTCGGTCGTTTCGGGCGAAGTCTGCGGAGGCTCGTGCCCGTCAGGTCAAACCTGCAGTTTTGTCGGCGACACCACTTGCGCCTGTTCATCACCGGCTCCGGCAGCTGCCCCGCAAACCACTCCTCCGCAGAAAACAATACGCTACTGGTATGACTAGGATTCTGCTTTTGTTTTCAAAAATTTTAGGCAGTTTTTTAATCCCTGCCAACCAAGGCGGTATTATGAACAGTCATATGAAATCCCCACATGCCATGTTCGTCTTGCTGTCATTCATCCTTTTCAGTCCATCCCTCTGGTCTGCCTGCACTCAGAATGCCCTCCAGTGCGCCTCATCCGATCCCCGGAACCCAATGCTCGGTCTTGACACTGTGCAGCTTTGCCGCTCAAACGGCCAATGGCAGAATGTGCAGACCTGCGCGTATGGCTGCTCGAACGGCCAATGTCAAGTCTGCAAGCCAAATGACCAGCAATGTTCAATCTCCAACCCGAACGTCAGGCAAGTGTGCAATGCGAATGGCCAGTGGACAAACGCAGAAAACTGCACGGCCGGCTGCTCGCAATCCGGCCCTCGCGGGGCGTCTCATCTCTATTCTGCAACATGCCTCAATTGCGTCGATGATTCCCGCCGCTGCGCCCCATCCGGTGCCGCGCGGGTCCAGTGGTGCGGAGGAGGCAAATGGATCGACCTTGTGAACTGCTCATCCACCTGCAGCAACGGCGTCTGCGCCACCCCGCTCAACCAATGCTCGCCGGACGGCAAATCAGCCCTGACATACAATTCGGTCGGCGAATTGGTGAATCGCGAAGTCTGCAATGCTTCGAGATGCTCACTCGGCCGTGATTGCGCGACCGGCTGCGCGAATGGTTATTGCAATGCCTGCACGGCTGGCCAGACATACTGCTCGCAGGGCGTGCAATATGCCTGCACTAACGGACAATTCATCCAGACAATCTCCTGCTCATATGGCTGCGCCGGCTTAGGGATTCGTGATGCGACTGGTGTGACTTTTGGCATCAACGACCGCTGCCGCACCCCGTCGGATTCGATGGGCAACTGCACCGAGGGGAAAACGCGCTGCTCCTCCTCTTCAGCCCAAACAATCGAGCAATGCGTGGGCGGAGGATGGACGCCTGTCTCCTCCTGCGCCTCTCCGGGCGTTATCTCGAATTGCTCTGGCATGCCATACTGCCTGCTGCCGGCGGTGGCATCGAACAACACCTCATCTTATGGCAGTTCTGGCAATGCCTCTGCCAACAGTTATGTTCCGGGCCCGACTATCCTGTGCGGCTGGCATAATATGACCTCGGTGTCATCAGACGCCGTCTTGCAATCCGCATCCTGCTTGAGTCGCATGTTGTTCAGTCTGACAATCATGCATGATTGCTTCATCCAAACAAGCCCGTCTGTCCTAGTCTGCGCCGGCTCATGCCCCCCGTCAATGCAGTGCATCTCCAACGCCACTGCCTGCATCTGCATGTCATCCGCTTCAGCATCAACCTCTGCTGTTTCGAACAACCGCAGCTCTTCTGCACCGTCTCCTGCTTCTGGCAATAACAGTTCGGCCTCAAACCCTGTCGGTTCCAACAATAATGGCCCTGCCTCGAATTCGGTTGTTTCGGGCAATAACAGCTCAGCCTCAACTTCGGCCTCATCGGGCAATGGCGGCTCGGCCCAGCAGCCAAGCGTTTCTGGCAACAATTCCTCTGCAGCCGGTGCGGGCGCCGGAGGCAATCCGCCATCTTCGGGGGCATCAGACAATAATGGCCCGAGACACGACATCCGCTACTGGTACGACTGAGGGCAAAACTATGGCAAAAAACAAAGATGCTCGCAAACCTCGGACCGGGCAGGCCGCGATGGAATACCTCATGACTTACGGCTGGGTGCTGCTCATCATCGTAGTCGTAATCTCCGTGCTCATGTCCATCACCATCTTCCACGCGCCCGAGCGCTGCATGTTCAGCGACCCGTCTTTCACATGCGAGGGCCCCCGCCTCATGTCAGAAGACCCGGTCTCGAAGACAAGCACGCAGTCCGGCTATTCCAATCTCCTCTACGCCACCATAACCAACGGCATGCCGGGCAGCATACAAATAGTGGGCATGGCATGCACAAGCTCGCACGCCCCGCAGAGAGACGAAAACAATTTCTTGGATACGTATTTCCAGGTGTCGCCCCCCGGCATTTCCCCCCAGCCACCCCCGCTGATTCTCAACCATCTCGACTCTTTCAACACCGGAACAGGGCCGGCCCATACATTCAAGCTCCAGTGCTTCGACGTGGATGCGAACGGGCAGGTGAAACTCAACATGGACACGGACGGGCACATGCGCGCGGCGTTCCTAAAACCGGGCAGTTATTTTCAGGGGAACATCTATGTGCTCTACAAATCAACAAGCGACCCCGCTTATGTGCCGCCGAAGCTCGTCACCGGGCAAATCACGGTGGGCGTGCAATAAGACTGATTATTTGATGATGCCCCATACTGCGGTGCACACAGACGGTTTCCCTTTCCGCTCAACGCGCATGTGGCACTCCTCTTTAGACAAACATTCCACCAGTGGATACTTGCCCGCCTGCCATGCTTTCTCGTTCAATGGCTTTTGCAGATTGTTTGTCTGACAGGTCGCAAACTTATCGAGATTAGTCATCTCTTTCCTGTTGAGATTAACTGTCTCTTTCATTGCCTCACCCCAACAATTTCTTTCCATCTTTTCTGGTCACTCATCTGTTCCAGTCGCGTTTTTTCCCCGATTCGCCTATCCCGCTCGTCGCTTTGCCCTATTCTCAATCATCCTGATTAAGGAAAAATAAAAATAATTCAAAAATTTAAAATAAAAATTAATTTGAAAAATAAAAAAGGTGTTGTCCAGATTAATTTATCCGAACAATGAAGCGAGACCCTCAGCCGCCGCAGCCTCTGACTTGGCAGGGTCTTCTTTCTTCTCCTCCTTCTTTGCCTCTCCGGCAGCAGCAGGAGCAGCAGCAACCGCAACGGGTGCAGCCGCAGCCTTGAGCACATCCTCGAAGTTCACTCCTTTGAGCGCCTCGGCGAGAACTTTCGCCTTGGCAGAGTCTCCATCCACGCCGGCCGCTTTCACGACCGCGAGGATGTGGGCCTCGGAAATCTCCTTGTCAGCGCCTTTGAGCAAAAGGGCCGCGTGCAGATACGGATCAATCTTGGTCATAGTCTTCTCCTCCTATAGTATAACTTGGTTTTTTCATGCTGTTTTTGTTTCTGTATTACCGACTTTGCCCATCAGGGCCGTCTGCATGCGGATTGCGCGCGCGAGAAGCGACTCCATGTGGGCATCGGAGTACGCGCCGCTCTCCTCGGCCAACGCCCGGGCTTGTCCCAGTGCGCTAGCCAGCAAAGACGACCGATTCGTTTCAGTCGGATAAATTACATTGATGGACATGTTGTACGCGTCAGCAGATGATGCGATGAGGTCAATTGTGAGTCCTGCCTCATCTATGTCAAGCACTTGGGCGGAGTATATCACTCCATCCTCAACTCCAGCTATCATGTTCAAACCGGCCGAGAAGGGCTTGATGCCCAATTGCTGCAATGCCTTGCACGCCAAATCCGAAATCTTTGTGCCCGATTTGGCCACAACCGAATCCTTGGCGATGACGATTTTGCCAGCTTTTGTCTGGGCATTCAGCCCCGCGGCTTTCAAGCCCGCAAGAGCAGGGCCGGGCGGCAAATCGGTCTCGCCCTCCCTCACCACAATGTCGAATGGCGCTATCTGCCCCGGTTTTGCGCCGACTGCCGAGCGCGATTTCTTGAAGTGCGAGAAGAGCTGGTAAGCGGACATGTCCTGCGAGAGCACGAGCACGGACGGCGTGTCGAGTTTTGCCACCAGTTGCGTGCCCACCTTCGAATTCTCGAGCGCGCGGCGCAGCACTGTATTCTTGGCCATGACAAATTTCGCCCGCTCGCGCAACTGCTTGCGCGAGGCCTGCAAGATGTGGTCAGGCAAATTGCGCACGTCGATGAGCGCCACGGTCTTTACTCCGACGAGCTCTTTCTGCAGGCGCGCCACCTCGTCCTTCTTGGCTTTCAGCGCCGGGCGCTCGTGGTGCACGCTTTTTCGTTTGGAACCTTTGAGCTTGGTCATGGAAATCTACCCCTAATTCTTCTCTCGTTTCGCGGCCTCGACCTTTATGGAGGGGCCCATGCTCATCTTCACATAAACGGAATGAATGACTGGCTCGGTCACTTTGGCCTTCACCTTGTCATAGACGGCCTCGAAATTCTCGGTCAAGTCCGCTATGCTCATGTTCTCGGTGCCGATAAGGCACTGAACGGTGGGCAGATATTTTCCTCTTGACACCAAACGCACACGCGTGGCAGCCATCTTAATCGCGTCCTGCACTGTGCCGACGATGGGGCGGGGCAATCTGCCTCGGCCACCCAGCACTTGACCCAAGTTTTTGCCGACCACAATCATCATGTTCGGGGCGGCCACGAATTCGCATGTTTTGGCCAATGCCTTGACGCCTTTCTTATCGGCAGCCATCTTCTGGATGTCTGCTGTGCCCAGCACTTTGAATGCGCCAGCCTTCTCGGCCTCGAGAGCCACGTTCTGCTCGCCGAACACTACGACCGGCACTTCCTTTCCTCTGCCTTTGGGCAATTGGATGTCGAGGTTCAGCCTATTCTCGGGCTTGGAAGTGTCCAAACCTCTGAAGTTGAAGATAATCTCGACTGACTGGGTAAACTTGCGTTTGCCCTTATCCGCCAGCGCTTTCTCAAGGGTTGTCGTGATTGTAGTCTTGTCCATAAAGAGCCCCTCCTACAGCTTTTTTGGCTGACGCCAAAAAACCTGGGAAAACCGCTCGACACAAGTGTCTCATTCGACCGACACAAGTGCCGCATTCGATTTTCCTTGTAGTTAAACGGGTAATCTCGTATGAATAGATGTCGGCTTTGGAGTTTAAAAACCTGACGCTCAATTTTGGTTTTTGCGCCCGTTTATCGTTTGCGCAGCTCCCCGAGCATTTTGCATGCCGCGCATTCCCCGCCCGCGCTCATTTCGCCGCATTTTGGGCAGGTGGAGAGAGATGAAGACGAGCCCTTTGCATTTCCATCGTCATTCCCGGCCTCCATCTCTTTCTTTATCCCCTTTCTCATTTTTACAAAAGCCTTGAAAATCCTTAATTTCGTGCCAGGGTAGCGGTCTTCCATGGCATTGAGCTGCGTGCGTACCGTTTGCCTCATGGCTTCCGAAGCATATGGGCATGCGCCGTAATGAATTGGCAGCGAATTCAGCGCGGCCCACAACGCCACTTCTTTCTCGGCGCACAAAATCAGCGGGCGGATTCTGGGCACGGCCGTGGTCGATTTAACGCCGTCATCGCTGATTGGCCAGAAGCGGGCAAGCCTCGC
>CAIXYX010000068.1 GCA_903923795.1 uncultured Microcaldota archaeon | reverse complement strand
CCTCGCCGGCTCGTTTCGATAAAGATTCAGCAGCACGGTCTGCGCCGCATCATCCAAATTGTGGCCAAGCGCCAGTTTATCGGCTTTGATTCGCTCGGCTCCTCTTTGCAGCAGCTGTCTGCGAAACACGCCGCAGTACGAACAGGCGCCAACCGAGCAGGCATGTTTTTCCTTTGTCTTCGCTTTTTGTTTTTTCAATATCAAATCCAGGCTTTGGCCGAATTCTTTTTTGAATGACAAAATATGCAGCGGCACTTTCAATCTTCTGCATTCTTTCTTTGCCACCAAAATCGTCGGAGCTCGATAACCCGAAATCCCCTCGTCAATCAAAATAGCCGAAATCTTCATGGGTAGTTTCTCGCGCAAATTAACAAGCTGGTGAAGCAGCACTGTGCTGTCCTTGCCGCCAGAAAGAGCAACAGCCACATGCTCGCCGGCGCGAATCATCCTGTATTCGCGCACAGCTTTTCGCACGCGCCAGTCGAAATCCTCGGTAAAATGCTTCTCGCAGCGCGCGAGCGGGCCGATTCCGACGCAGGCTTGCGCCCGGCATTTGGCGCAAGCGGTGCGGGAAATCTGGGCGGGGGGGTTTCTCTTTTTCTTCATTTTATTCATCCGCCGAAAACTACGCGAATCACTTCGATTTTGTTTTTTTTATTGACGGGAAAACTTTCCGGCCTTATTCTGCCGTCCACGCGCACCAGCGCCTCCTGTTCGCTTAGCGACAGGCGTGCAAGCAACGCTCTGACGTCTGCAGGCTGCACGCCGCCAACTTTTTTGGTTTCGCCGTCTAATTTGATAAAAATATCCTCAACTCCTATCTTATCATCTCGGAAGGGAGTTTTATAAAGCTCAGGCGAGGGTGAAAGCCAATGTCCGACTGCCGGGCCCCCCAACGTTTAGCCTTCTCTGCCGTATTGCTACTGCTCTTAATCTCCTTCCCGCTCGCCGCGTCAAATTTCAGCCCCTCAAGGGTCTCTTCCGCCGAATTCTATATCGACGACAACTATTCCGTGGACCTCACGGCCGGCTCGCTCACCAACCTCACCGTCAACCTCAGCATCCCCCCGGACGCCGTAGTGGTAAGCTCGCCGGACGGCGCGAGCCGGCAGACCGACGCTTTGGGCAACACCAATTTCCTCATCACGCAAAGCCATCCCGATCTGCCCTATCTCTTCAACTACAACCTCTCAATCCACACCTCCTCGGAGCCTCTCACCTCCCTCCCGCCGTCCGGCACTTGGCAGAAAAACATGGGTGCCTATCTCCAGTCCACCCCCCACATGCCTGCGGCGGACCCGGCAATCAAAGCCATGGCAGCAAACATCACGTCTGCCGGCAGCACTGATTTTGGGAAAGTCTCCCTCCTCGCCATATGGGTGCACGACTACATAACATATGACACATCGGCAGCGGACCCCAACCCTGACGCCAACACAATCCTTGCCACCCGCCGCGGAGTGTGCACAGAATACGCCGTGCTCTTCGCCACGCTGGCGCGCGCATCCGGCTATCCGACGCGCTTTGTCAACGGTTACGCATACGCCTCTAATTTGGGCGTGTGGCAGGCGCACGCATGGACCGAAGTGTATTTGGGCAAATGGGTGCCCGTCGACCCGACATGGCTCGAGGTGGGCAGCGTGGACGCCACGCACATCGTGATCTCGCGCAGCGGGGATTCGGGCTTCGAGATGATTTCGGTCTCGGGGATGGTGAGCGAGGACGGCCGGCTGGTGATAAACGGCGACCATCCCCCCGGCGCCGAGGCCGACAACGTGCATCTGGTCAGCACCGGGCTTTTCGCGCCCGAAACAAATTACGATGTCGGCGCGTCCTCCACCCTCATGCCATCCGGTTCGCGCACCCTTGTTTGGATGCGATACACCGCATCAGATTACCGCATCATGTCCGTCGTGCTTGCGCCATGCTCCGGCGCGGGCGAGCCTCTGCTCACCCTGCGCTCCAAGCCCGAGGGCCGGCTCATCACCGCTCCGGGCAAGACCTATTACCTGATATGGGAATTGCAAGCCTCCTCAACCCTTGACCCGAGTTACATCTACCGCTGCCCCACAAGCGTCAATTCCGAATATCTGCAGCTCAAATCTGTCGAGCTCTCGGCACGGGACGACTTGGGTTCCGCATGGCCAATAGCAGGGGCCGAACTCGCCCGCAGCTCCATCACATTGGGCGAGAATCAGACTGTGTTCATCCAGATGCCCGCCTCCATGGCCGGAAAGCCCATCCACCTGCTCGAAGACGATTTCCTCCTGAACTCCACGCTCGATGGCACCGGCGCAGGGCAGATGGAGTTCACTCCGGCCCTTTTGGGCAATCACACAATCTATATGTTCTCCTCGAGCGGCGATTACATCGCCCTGAATTATTCGGTCATCGCCACGCCTGCCCCATCCATCCTCTCGGCCACCTCCAACCAGTCGCTGATGGACGGTGCGGATGCGGAGCTGGTCGTGACGCTCGCCAACCTCAACGAGAGCAGCGCACCTGCCCCCTATTCGCTCGACTGGTCGGGCAACGGCGAGAGCGGGCGGGAAGAAGTGGCTTCATCCAACGTCTCCACCTTGCGCATACCCATCCGCCCAAGCGCATCCGGCGATTTCATCTTCACATACCGCCTCCTCGCGTCAGACGGGCAGGAATTGGCCCACCGCTCCTATTCGATGACGATCTGGCCGAAGGGCGAGATGGATTACGTCTCGCTGACCCCCATCAGCCGGACGCCGGGCGGCCTGCAGGTGGCCCTCATCTTCAACAAAACCGGAGAGGTCCGCAATCCGCAGCTCATATTAAACAGCATCTCATGGGACATACCAAGCGACGGGCGTCTCGCGCTGGTTCTGGCGCCCGGCCAGCACAATGCCACCATTCAATGGCGGGACGGTCTCGGAACCATCCATTTGCGCAACATCACGCTCGACGCGCAGGCGGTATTGGCGCAGCCCAGATATGCATCCGGACTGGCCGCACCCGTGTCGAACAAGACTTCGCTCGAAGCCCTGCTCGACCCAAAATCGAATATACTGCTGCCGGCTGCTCTTGTGGTGCTCTTCTTCGGCCTCCTCTACGGCGGCACCCTCCTATCCATCATCCGCGAGCTTAGGGCGATGGGCCGGAGCGACGAAGAGCTTGGGAAGGGGGCGAGGACAGACGGCGCCGATGCCCCGGATTCCCCCGATAAAACCATTCTTGAAGATCCTGCTGTGCCCGGGACAGAGGTTGTCTATCGGGTCAAGAAAGACATGGACAAGGCCGACACCGACGAATTATAGCCCATATCATAGCTGATTTGTGATTCACATATCCGTGATTTCCATGGCCGACATATTATTTCTCGGAACCGGCGGAGGCCGGTTAAATCTTGTCCGCCAGCTCAGAGGCACGGGCGGATTTCTCATCCGCTCGCCGCTCCTCAACATCCACGTCGACCCCGGCCCCGGCGCCCTTCTTCGCCTGCATTCGGCAGGAGCCGACCCGTCTTCCCTCGACGTCATCATCTGCACGCACATGCATATCGACCATGTGTCCGACGCGGGCGTGCTCATCGAGGCCATGACCGGCTATACCTTCAAGAAACGAGGCCTTCTCATCGCCCCGAAATCAGTGCTCGATGGGGACAGGTTCGGGGACAAGAGCATCAGCACCTATCATCAGCACCTGCCGGCAGAATGCGCGCATTTCGGGCCATCAGATTCGCGCGAATTCGAAGTGGTCAACGGGCACGGCAAAAAATGCAAATTCAAACTGACCGGCGTCATGGTTAAACACGATGCCGAAGGCGGATTCGGATTCGTGCTCGAAATGGACGGTGTCAAGATTGGCTACACATCAGACACAGAATATTTGCCAGCTATTCACAACGCCGCTTTTTCCTCTCCTCCGCGCTCGACGCCATCCCCGGCAATCTCCTCTCCATCTGCCGGCCTCGACGTGCTCATCGCCAACAACCTCAAATCAGCGGCAGACGGCATACCTGACCACCTCCACTCCGGTCATCTAATCCAATTGCTAAAATTTGCAAAACCAAAAGCCTGCCTCCTCTCCCACATGGGCATGGGGCTAATCAATTCAGGCCCCGAGCTAGAAGCGGCGAGAATAGAATCCGAGAGCGGCATACTCACCCGAGCGGGGCGGGATGGATTCACATGGTCGGTATCGGGCCGTGAGTGGGTGAAAAGCGGGAAATCCGCAGGCGGAAAATCGAATGGCGAGAGCGCGAAGAAACCTGCCGGCGGCCAGAAGCGTCTGGGCGAGTAGTTTATATTTCTCCATCCCGAAGCATCCTCTATCAGCATCAATCTCAATCTTTCCTGATGTGATTATCCATGATTTCTCTCGCAGACCGCCTCGATTTTGCCAACGAGCAGAAATGGCAGAAAGCATGGCAAGACCGCCGTCTCTACGACTACGACCCGAACGACACCACTCGCCCCGTCTATTCCATCGACACTCCGCCGCCATTCACCTCCGGGGATTTGCACATGGGCCACGTGCTCTCGTATTCGTATTTCGATTTCGTGGCGCGCTACAAGCGCATGAACGGCTTCAACGTATATTATCCCCAAGGCTGGGATTGTCAGGGTTTCCCAACCGAGACAAAAGTGGAGAAAAAGTATGGCAGAAAGCCCCCCGAAGAATTCCGCAAATTATGCGTGGAATGGACCGAGAGCTGCATACTCAACATGAGAGCGCAGATGCAGTCAATGGGCTTCTCGGCTGACTGGCGCTATGAATACAAGACAATGGAGCCGTCGTACCACAAGAAAGTACAGCGCTCTGTCTTGATGATGCACAAATCTGACCAGATCTATCGAGGAGAACACCCCGTATTCTGGTGCCCCCACTGCCGCTCGGCGCTGGCCAAAACAGACACGGACGACATCGAGCGCGACACGCAAATTCATGACATAAAATTCCAACTCGAAGTTGATGATGTCAAAGGCAAGACCGCCCTCCAACACATCACCATCGCCACCACCCGCCCAGAACTTATGCACGCCTGCGTGGCCGTGCTTTATCATCCGAGCGACGAGCGCTACAAGAATTTGAAAGTCAAGCACGCCATCACGGCCCTCGGAGTCAAAGTGCCATTCAAACCAGATGCAGATGTCGACCCAGCCTTTGGCTCCGGCGTCGTCATGTGCTGCACATTCGGCGACAAGCAAGACGTCGTGTGGATGTATAGGCACAAACTACCGATTATCCGCGCCATGGATGATGCAGGAAAATTGCTCAATGCCGGCGAGCTCAATGGCTTGAAAGTGAAAGAGGCACGTGAAAAGCTCATCGAAAAATTCAAGGCTGAAGGCAAGCTTCTCTCCTCCAAACCACTTCACCAAGTGGTCAAAGTGCACGACCGCTGCGGCAATGCAATAGAAATGGCACTTTCGTGGCAATGGTTCGCGCGCATCACACAGAACCGTGAGAAGATAGTGGCCGCCGCCCGATCGATGAAATGGCATCCCTCTTTTGCAATTTCTTACTTAGAAGATTGGGCGAATTACGTCGAATGGGACTGGGTGATTTCCCGCCAGCGCGTGTTCGGCACGCCCCTGCCTTTCTGGCATTGCCCCAAATGCGACAAGACAGTTCCGGCGCAAGAAAAAGAATTGCCAGTTGATCCACCACATATGCCCGCACGGGCCTGCCCGACTTGCTCCACTCAACTCCTGCCCGAAACATCGACATGCGATGTCTGGGTCGACTCTTCCATTTCGCCTCTAGTGATTTCCAAATGGGGCGAAGATGAGAAATTCTTCAAACGCACTTATCCTGCATCATTGCGCCCCCAAGGCGTAGAGATTGTTCGTACTTGGGCTTTCTACACCATCTATCGCTGCAATGAATTGACTGGCAAACCACCGTTCGGCGAGCTGCTTTTGAACGGCAATGTACTCGCGCCCGACGGCAAGAAGATGTCGAAAAGTCTTGGAAACATAATCGCGCCAGACAAACTTCAAGCTGACTATGGCGCCGACGCCATCCGCCTCTGGGCGGCTCTTTCCGGTGCCATGGCAAAAGACCGGCCATTTTCTTACCAAGACATCCAATATTCCAAGAGTTTCTTGCACAAATTATTGAATGCCGGCAAACTGGTGCAGAAAGCAATCGAGGGCTATGTGCCGAGCGCCGCGTCTGACACTGCTCATCTGCGGCCAATCGACCGCTATTTCCTCTCTCGCCTAAATGAAGTGGTGGCCGAGAGTGAATCAGCTTGGCAAGAATATGAATTCCACCGCATGACAAAAGCCACGCAGGAATATTTCTGGCATGAATTCTGTGACTATTATTTGGAGTATGTCAAGTATAGAATCTATGCAAGCGAGACAAGTGGTGCGCAAGCTCTTGCGTCGAAGCGCGCGGCGCAATTCACGCTATACACCATTTATTCGACAGTGTTGCGCCTCTTGGCGCCAATCACTCCGCACTCGTCCGAAGAGCTATGGCAGATGTTTGCCACCAACGCACAAGATTCCGTGCATCTGCAAATCTATCCAACCTCTTATTCAAAATTCGATGCGCCTGAAACAAAACCAGCCGGATTACTCTTGGCCAAAGTGATGGCCGAGATTCGGCAGCAGAAGGCGGCGGCGAAAAAACCTCTTAATTCACCTATTGCTCGCCTCGAACTTGGGCTGACTCAAGATGAATTGTCATCTCTTCCATCAATCGAGGAGGAAATCAAGATGGCGGGCGGCGTGAATGAGCTGGTGGCGAATAAATCAAACGAATTCTCGGTTTTGGCTGAATGGGGAGCGGCATGAATAAACGAACAAAGCGCAAAATGCGCTCTCATCCAAATTCCATCCTCTTCCTCACCTCCAACCGCCACAAGGCCGCCGAGGCGCAAACCATTTTAAAGCCCTTCGGCGTAAGGATATTCAGTAAACCCGCCAAAGGCATCGAGATCCAATCGGATTCTATCGAGGAAGTTGCGCGGGTTTGCGCCGTATTCGCTTACAAGCGGTTCCGGCGTCCGTTATTGGTGGAAGATTCGGGTTTATTCGTTGATTCACTCAACGGTTTCCCCGGCGTCTATTCAAGAGCGGTATATGATCAAGTCGGCTGCGCGGGGATTCTGCGCCTGCTGGCCCAAGAGCGTCGAAGATCGGCCAAATTCGTCTGCGCGCTTGCATATGCGGATTCCAAAGGGGTTCGCATCTTCAAGGGCACGGTGTTTGGCAAGATCGCTTTGAGGAAATCCTTCGGAGCAGGCTTTGGGTATGACCCTATCTTCATTCCGATGGGTTATTCCAAGCCTTTTTCTAAGATTCCGACAATAAAATCGACTCTTTCGCACCGGGCCCGCGCGTTTGAATCCTTCGGCCGGTATATGTTGAAAAAATCAAAGAGGTTGTGATTGGCTATGGCCAAACTACATTCGAAAAAACACGGCAAATCGGGCTCGAAGAGGCCGATGTACAAGATTGCCCCCGATTGGGTGGAATACTCCGCCCACGAGGTCGAGGACTTGGTGGTCAAGCTCTACAAACAGGGCAACAACGCGACCACCATCGGACGCATATTGCGGGACCAGTACGGCATCCCGCTCGTGCGCACGCTGACAAGCAAGTCCATAAACAAGATTCTGGCCGAGAATGGGCAGAAGGTCGAATACCCTGATGATTTGCTCGCGCTGATTCGAAAGGCGGTGCGGATGTCGAAACATTTGGCGGCCAACAAAAAGGACGCGCTCAACACGACAAAACTCATCCACATCGAGTCCAAGATAAAGCGCTTGGCCAAATATTACATCCAGGAGAGCCGGCTCTCCCAGGACTGGAAGTACAACCGCGAGACAGCGGCGCTGATTGTGAAGTGATCCTATGGCTGAAGTAAAGAAAACCAAAGTTGTGGACACTTTCAAGCTCAAGACTTGGTATGCTGTCCAGGCGCCTGACTTCTTCGACAAGAAGGAGATAGGGCAGATTGTCGCGCTTGAGCCCGAGATGCTCAAGAACCGTGTAATCCGCATCGGACTTGGAGAGATAACCGGCTCCTTCTCGCAGTCCAACGCGTTCACCTCGGTCGAATTCCGCATCTCGGATGTGCAGGGCAAGACGGCCTCGACCCGTTTCATCGGGCACGAGCTCACCCCCAGCTACATCAAGACGCTCTTGCGCCGCCGCCGCTCCATCATCTACAATGTTGATGATGTCAAGACAAAGGACGGGCATGCAGTGCGCATAAAGTCGGTGGCAGTCACCGCATTCCGCGCGTCCGAGGCTGTCCGCCATGCTCTGCGCGCCGCAGTTTCAGCTGAAATAAAGCTTGCCGCTGCCGACATGGACCTCAACACACTGGCTCAGGAGATGCTGTTCGGCAAATTCGCGGCCAAGGTGTTCGGCAAAGTGAAGCACATCACTCCGTTGCGCCGCTTGGAAATCAGGAAGAGCGAGCTGACGGAAACGTTTGCTTGAGCGAAACAAAAACATTTTTTTTATTTTTCTAATATTTTTGTTTTTTCGAATTTCTTTTTTGTTGTTTTTTCTAATTTCTATTTTTCAATTTTTATTGTTTAATTTTGTTTGAACCCGCACCTCGGACACCTTGTCACTCCCGCCTTCAAATCAGCCCCGCAGCGCGGGCAATGCACATTCTGCCCCACCTCTTTGTGTATTCCTTCCGTCGCCCCCTTCTCAGGCAATGTTTTGGGGCGTTTCGGCTTCACGTCAAGGGCAGGGGAATTTGCATCATCATCGCTTCCGCCCTCCCTGTCGCTGAATTCCAGCATGCCGGGTATGGCCGAGAGGTTTGATGACTGGGCATTGGCCGAAGCGGATGGCACGGCTTTCATCCCCGGAGGTCCGAATGCGCCGGTGTCGGGTTTCCCATTCTTCTTCTGCGTGCCTTTGGGAAAAACAAACCCGCACCGCCCGCACGCCGTCTGGCTCGTCAGATTCTCGGCATGGCATCTGGTGCAGATGATGATGCCGGTCTTGTCTTTTTTCT
>CAIXYX010000067.1 GCA_903923795.1 uncultured Microcaldota archaeon | reverse complement strand
GCCTCTCCGGTTTCTTTGCCATAATAATCGGATTCGTCGGAATGGCCGTCTCCCTCTATTCATATTCCTACATAAGCGAATATTCGCAGAAAGGGTACAACACCGCAAGATTCTGCGTGCTCTTCAACCTCTTCCTCCTCTCCATGGCGATGGTAGTCTGTGCCAGAACGCCGCAGCATTCCTCGTGTTTTGGGAATTCATGGCGTTATCATCATTCTTCCTCGTGACATACGAGCACAAGGAGCAATCGGCGCAGGATTCGGGTTTCGTCTATCTCCTCATGACGCATTTCGGCACGGCCGCCCTCATCATCATGTTCCTATGCCTGGCAAGCGGCGCGGGAGGCTCTCTCGATTTCGCAGCATTCGCCAAAGGGACCTACACTCCATTTATGCAGAGCCTCATCTTCGTGCTCGCGCTCATCGGTTTCGGGATGAAGGCGGGCATCATACCGTTCCATGTGTGGCTTCCCATCGCGCACCCCAGCGCCCCGAGCAACATCTCGGCCCTCATGTCGGGCGTCATGCTAAAGACCGCCATCTACGGCCTCATGCTCGTCCTGTTCAGATTCCTCATCGTCGGAAGCATGTCCCCTCCTCTGTGGTGGGGCCTGCTCCTTCTGGCCATAGGCGCGCTAAGCTCGGTGATGGGCGTGTTGTACTCGCTCATGGAGCATGACATCAAGGTGCTTTTGGCGTACCACAGCATCGAGAACATCGGCATCATCTTCCTCGGTCTTGGCGCCGCGGTCATCTTCACCTCGGCCAACCTCCCCTCACTCGCAGCTCTCTCGCTCTTCGCAGCCATATATCACACGCTGAATCACGCGTTATTCAAGAGCCTGCTGTTCATGGGCGCGGGGGCTGTGGCGCATTCGGCCCACACCCGCGACATCGACGACATGGGCGGGCTGATAAAGCGCATGCCGCTTGTCGCGCTGTTCTTTTTCATCGGGGCCGCCTCCATCGCGGCAGTCCCGCCCCTCAACGGATTCGTGAGCGAATGGCTCACATTCACCTCTCTCTTAGGCGGGCTGAATTCATCCGGCATCGTGGTGTTCGCGGTCTCGGCCGCAGTCATCGCGCTCGCTCTCACAAGCGCTTTCGCTCTCGCCGCCTTCGTCAAGGCATTCGGCATCGCATTTTTGGGCGCACCAAGAAGCGAGCACGCGCGCCATGCGCGCGAGGCGCCGGCAAGCATGTACACTGGCATGGGAATCCTCGCGCTCGCCTGCATATTCGCCGGCATATTCCCCTCAATAATCGCGCGGCTGATATTCCCCTCGCTCTCGTCGTTTGGCATGGCCGGCGCACCCTCGATTCTGGCCGCTGCGGACGGGATACCCACATTCGGAATATTCGTCATATTGCTGGCCTCGTGTGCCATTTCTCTTGTGCTCATGCGGCTGCTCAAATCAAGATTTCAGACAGACTCATCGACCGGCCCAACATGGGACTGCGGCATTCCGGTTGTGGACGCGCACATGCAGTATTCTGCCAAGGGGTTCACCATGCCCATCATCCGCTCGTTCGGCTCGCTGGTCAGCCCGTTGGGGAGCGCGCAAGGATACGGAGCCAAATTCTTTGATTTCATAATATACGCGCCGATCACGGCCGTATTTCTTGCGGTCTCGCCATGGTCGAGGAAACTGCAGTCCGGCAACCTTTTCCATTATATCCTGTATCTTATCGTGACTCTGGTCGCGGTATTGACATATGCGCTGATGGGGTAAACCTTTGATTTGGCAAAATGCGTTATGGGGCAAACCATGGCAATCGGAATAAACGACATCCCTCTGGCGGCCGCGCAGGCTGTCCTGCTGTTCCTCATAGCCCCGCTCTTAATCGGCATCATGCACAAGGTCAAGGCCCGCTTTCAGGGACGCCTCGGCGCGCCAATCCACCAGCCCTATATCGACACGGCCAAGCTGCTCATGAAGGGCGTGGTCATAAGCCCGACATCATCATGGATTTTCTTGGCCGCGCCCATACTCACATTTGCCTCCATGCTTGTGGCGGCGGCGGCCCTGCCGCTTGTTTTCCCCGGAAATATCTTCGGCATGGACATGGTGATGTTCGTCTATCTCTTCGCCATCGGCAGGTTCATGGCCTCGCTCGCGGGACTTGACATCGGCAGCGCGTTCGGCGGATTGGGCGCGAGCCGCGAGATGCTCTATTCATCCCTCATCGAACCGGTGATGTTCGCGGCCATCGTTTTCCTCGCAACTGCCGGAGCGGGCATCGGGCTTGGCACACTGGCGGCCGGCTCGTCGTTCGTCTGGCCCGCCGCCCTGCTCTCGCCTGTCCTGTGGCTCGCCGGCGCCGCCCTCTTCATCGTCATCATCGCAGAGACGGGGCGCCTCCCCTTCGACAACCCCGCCACTCACCTCGAGCTCACCATGGTGCACGAGGCCATGGTGCTGGACTATTCCGGCCCGCTGCTCGCGCTCATCGAATGGGCGAACGCCGCGAAAATCACGATTCTTTTCTCGCTCTTCATCCTCATCTTCACGCCCATTCCCTCCTTGGGCTCGCCGCAGATGCCCATCATCCCCGTCATCGCATTCTTCGCGGCCCTGTGCGCGATGGCAGTCTTCACGGCCTCCTTGGAAAGCCTCATGCCGAAAACAAGGCTTTTCCGTGTCTCTGAGCTTCTGACATTCTCCCTCATCCTCTCATTTTTGGCATTCTTCTTCACGACCACCAGCCAACCGGGCGATGTCGGGGCCATAGACATCCTCGCCGCACTCATGCTTATTCTGCCCCTGTATTTCATCTTCAGTTCGTCATTCGACAACCGCATAAGGAATTTCCTCTACCAGAGCCTCGCGCTCGCGGCCATACTCTTAATCGTCGCCCTGAAATCGGGCAGCATCGACGCCTACTGGCGCCTGGGTTCAACTCTTGTCTTCAAGGTTTTCCTCGTGCCATGGCTGCTCCTGCGCTCGTTCCATGCCCTCGAATTCGAGACTGCGCTAAAACCACGGCATGACCCGATATTTTTCACCGCCCCGCTAAGCACGCAGAAATCCCTTCTTGTGTGCGGCGCGCTCATCTTCATGTCCTACACTGTATCCTCCATACTGGGCGTGCACAACTCGCTTCTGCCTGTCGCATTCTCCACAATCCTCATCGGCGCGTTCATCATCGCGATAAAGAGCCATGTGTATCTGCAGATGGTGGGCTTTCTGATAATGGAGAACGGACTCGTGCTCCTGCCGGTCGCGCTGAACCTGTCGGTGCCGATTTTGGGGGAGCTTGTAGCATTCATCGACACGCTGACGCTGGTGGCCGTATCGCTCTTCCTCGCATCCAAAATCAACGACGTCAACAAGAGCCTCGACAGCCTGCAGCTGAATAGGATGATTGAAACGAAGTGAGACTATGCTCGAATGGGTCATATTCGCCCCGATTATCGCCGCGATTGCCTGCGTGCTCTTTAGGCACCACCAGAACATTCTGGAGGCATCGGCATTATGCGGAGCGGCCGCCTCACTCACCGCACTCATCCTCTCGGTCATATCATCAGACATCGCAGCGCACCCCATCTCGGCGCTCTGGGGCGTGCTCTACCTCGACCCGTTGAGCCTCCTCTTCACGCTGATGACCGGCACCATCGCCGTGTTCGTGTTCGCCTATTCGCGCGGATATCTCCGCGCCGAGGTGAGCGAGGGCGTCATCGGCGCCGACAAGCTCTGGATATACTACACATTGAGCCTGCTCTTCTTCGCGTCCATGCAGCTCGCCACCATGTCGGCCGACCTTCTCGTGCTTTGGGCCGCGGTGGAGGCGACGACGCTGACTTCAGTCTTCCTCATCAGTTTCTATGGCAACAAGGAATCTGTCGAGGCCGCGTGGAAATACCTGCTCATCTGCTCACTCTCAATCACAATCGCCCTCGTGGGCCTGCTGGTGCTCGGCTACGGCATGCAGCAGGCGGGCAGGCCCGAGAGCTTTGCGTGGCGCGACATCATCGCCGGCGCAAGCGTCATCAACCCGCTCTATCTCAAGATAGCTTTCGCATTCATATTCGTAGGCTATGGCACAAAAGTGGGCCTCGTGCCCCTGCACGTGTGGCTGCCAGACGCGCACAGCCAGGCGCCCACCCCCGTCAGCGCGTTCCTCTCCGGCGTGCTCCTCAACTCCGCCCTCTACGCAATCTTGCGCGTCTATCCCCTCGTGGCGCAGAACCCGCAGACCGCCTCTTTCATCTCAAGCCTCTTCCTGCTGTTCGGCTCGCTCTCGCTGATTCTCGCCTCGTTGCGCCTTTATTCGCAGGATAATTACAAGCGACTGCTGGCGTATTCGAGCGTCGAGAACATGGGCATAGTCGCGCTGGGTGTCGGAATAGGCGGGCCCTTGGGCCTGCTCGCCGCGCTGTTTCACGTCGTCTCGCATTCGCTTGTCAAGCCCCTCGCCTTCTTTTTGGGCGGCATAGTCAGCCTGACGTTCGGCACAAAAGACATCTCAAAAATCACGGGCATCGCGCAGGCGCTGCCCGGCATGGGCCAGCTCTTCCTCCTCGTCAACATCGGCATAGCCGGCTGCCTGCCTTTCGGCACTTTCATCTCCGAGGTCATACTCATCGCCGCCGCGCTCTCGACCGGCAACATCCTCATCGCTGTTCTGCTGGTGGTCTTCACCACCATAGCGTTCGGCGCATTCCTGCACAAGGGCTCGCACATGGCCTATGGCCCCCGCCCCCCGCGCCAAGCGCATCATTATTCCCCCGACCTGCTGACCAAACTGACTGTGTGGGGGCTTTTCATTCTGGCGTTGTGCGGCGCAATATTCGCGCCGCTGGTCATCTCGCATCTCGTGAATCCTGCCGTGCAGGTGTTGTTGAGGGGTAGTTGAACATGAACGACGCATTCCGTGCACTCATCAATCAGCTGGCCCGCAATCTCGCCAAGTCCGAGCTTAGGCAGTCCGAGACATCATCGGCGTTGTGGGTCGAGACAAAGCCAGACCTGCTGCCGGCCCTGTGCGGGACCGTAATCCATGCAGGTGCGGTGTTTGATTCCGCCTTCGCCTATCCCTCCTCACGCGCGAATATTTGGACGGCCGCGTACATCTTCCGCGTTCCGAAATCAAGCAAGCCTCTCGCTCTGGTTGCAAGCGGAAAGAAATTCCTCTCGGTCTCCTCCGTCATCCCCTGCGCCGTATGGGACGAGCGCAAGATGCGCGAGATGAGCGGCACGGAATTCATGGGCTTAGAGGACGTCCGCCCGATTGTCATCCACCCAGAGAGCGCCAAATGGGTCACAAACAACCGGCATTCCGCGCATGCCTCTCATCCTGCGCACGCCGCCCACCCCGCACACGCCGCCCACGGTCTTGCCATCAGCGCCAAATCCGGCCATGAGCTGTCCAAAGAATCGGGAGAATACAAATTCATAGGGACCGGCGAGGCGGGCGAATTCGAGATTCCGGTCGGCCCGGTGCATGCGGGCATCATCGAGCCGGGCCATTTCCGTTTCCATGTGATGGGCGAGACAATCAACAAGATGGAGGTCCGCCTCTCCTATCTGCACAAGGGCATCGAGGAACTCGCGCATGGGCGGAAGATGGACGGCGTCTTCCCGCTCATCGAGCAGTGCTCGGGCGACGAATCGGTCGCGAATTGCGTCGCATACGCGCAGGCGGTCGAATCCCTCGCCGGCATAACCGTTCCGCGGGAGGCGGAATCCCAGCGACTCGTGCTCATGGAGCTCGAGCGCATCTACAGCCATCTGGCCGACTTGGGCGGCATGGCCATGGACGTGGGCTTCTACGCCTCGTCATCGCGCTTTGCCATCATGCGCGAGAACATGATGCGGCTGAACGCGCGCGTGTCGGGCAGCCGTTTCTTGCGCAGCCGCATCGCGGTGGGCGGCCTGAACGGCCCATTGAGCGAGGACGCATTGCGCGAACTCGGTGCGGGCGTCCGCAAGTTCATGACCGCTTTCATGGAAAACGAGAAGATGGCGCTCACATCCTCGTCGTTCCTCGACCGCGTGTTTGCCACCGGCATACTGCGCCACGAGACGGCCTTGAGCCTGTCCGTCGTCGGCCCGGTCGCGCGCGCCAGCGGAATCGCCTGCGACACGCGCAAAAGCATGGCGTATGGCGGCTATAAGGCGAGCGCGGTGCATGAACCTGTAGGGGAGGGCGGCGACGTGTTCATGAGGTTTCGGATAAAATGCGGCGAGGTGAAGGAATCGGTGCGGCTCATCGAGCACGAGCTGGCGAACAACCTCGACGGCCCGGTGCTGGCCCACGGCCTCCGGCTCGACCGCGTGCCTGCGGGGCGCACGGGCCTCGGATGGAGCGAAGCCCCCCGCGGCTCGTGCATGTTCCTCGTGCGTTCGGGTCATGGCGGCAACCTCGACACGCTCAGAATCAGGACCCCATCGTACCGCAACTGGATAGCGATTCAGGAGGCGGTGCTCGGCAACATCACGGCGGATTTCCCGCTGATCAACAAGAGCTTCAACCTGTCCTATGCCGGGGCAGACCTGTGAGTTGGTTTTATGCGTGAATTTGACATGTTGTTCCGGCCGCAATGCGACAAGATATCGAAAGACTCGGCCGACCCGACTGTCCGCGAGATAGCCATGCTCATGGACGAGCGGTCCCTCTCGCCTCTCGCCCGCTCGATTGCCGTGCGCATGGTGGACTGCGGCTCGTCAAACGATGTGGAGCTGGAGGAGGGGCTGACAAACTCGTCGCAGGTGGACTGCGAGAGGTTCGGAATACACTGGGTGGCCTCGCCCAGGCATGCCGACGTGATAATCTGCACCGGCCCGGTTTCGGTGAACATGAAGCTGGCATTGGAGAAGACTTATCACGCGATGCCGCGGCCAAACGCCGTGCTGGCGGCAGGGGATGGCGCGTGCACCGGCGGGCTTTTCGCCGGCGCGCACGGAGTGTACAAGTCAGGCCGAATCTCGGATGTCGTGCCGGTTGATGTGCTGGTGCCGGGCAACCCGCCAAGCCCGTACGAAATAGTTCTGGGGATTCTCAAGTGCGGGAAGATAATAGCGAAAAAGAAAATATAGAGAAGAAAAACGCAGCCTCGAAAAAAAGAAATTCTAAAAAGAAATTGCAGGCACCTATTTCTTTTCCACGCCAGGTTCCTCGGCAGGCATGCCTTCCGAGATTATCGGCACCAGCTTCACATCATATGTCTTGTGGATGTAGTTCATGATGGGGTCGTTTCTGATGCGCGCGAACACCATGTCCACTTCGCTCTGGTTGCGGCCGATGACCACCCACTCTTTGAGGCCCAAATGCCGCACGCCATAATAGAAGCTCATGATTTTGTAGGCGCCAAAGG
>CAIXYX010000066.1 GCA_903923795.1 uncultured Microcaldota archaeon | reverse complement strand
CACGCCCGGCACCGCCCGCTCGCTTGGCAATCTCCCGCACGCTCTTCTCAAGAAATTGGCCGACGGCACTCCGAACCTTACATCCGAAATCCAGGCAGGGCATGTGCAACTCGTCATCAACACTCCATCAAAGGGCGGCCGGGCCGATTCAGATGGTTTCGCAATTAGGCGCGCAAGTCTGGAGGCAAATATTCCGTGCATAACCAACTTCGAGGCAGCCGAAGCGCTAGTAGATGCATTGGAAGCTGCAAAGAAAGGTGAAGTGGTGCCGAAATGTTTGCAGGAATATTGGAAGAAATAGATTGCTAACCAAAACTATCCAATTCGAATTTCGATACTTTTTCCTCCCCACTCTTGATGCGTAGCAGTACGACACCTACTGCTCGCTTCCATATCGCTTCGCCATCTTTTCGCATCTGTTTCTTTTGCATCATATACGCCATTCTTCCTAAAGCACAGAAATTAATTATAATCATATCTTGCGAGTTATGCCACATTTTTCACGTCTGAGAGTGCAATCTTATTCCTAAAGTTATGTAAGAATTTCATATTCTTTCTTCCCCCTGCCGCTTCATCAGCCGCGAACCATAAACGCGCATTTTTAAGCGCCCTGCGATTCGAGTTTATTCAACACGAAATAGTCCAACGAGGTATCCCTATGCGCCAATACTTGTCTATCCTCATGCTCGCAGGCCTATTGCTGGCCTTCGGCTGTGTGAGCGGCCCGAGCCAGCCGCATGGCAATAACACTACTGTTGCCAACAGCACCAACCTCACAAACACCTCATTGGCAAATCCCGCCAGCACCTTCTGCATCAACCACGGCGGCAAACTCGAAATCGCGAATGAGCCCGATGGGCAGACTGGCTTCTGCGTTCTTGCAAACGGCTCCCGTGCGGAAGAGTGGAATTACTTCCGAGCAAACGGCAACTTGTCTGAGCCAATCGCCTGCACCATGGACTACTCGCCCGTCTGCGGCACGGACAACGTTACTTATGGGAACAAATGCGGCGCGCACGCGGCAGGGATAGCCATCGCATATAAGGGCGAGTGCGGCGCAGCTGCCCCTAACATGACCGAATCTCTTTGCAACTCGTCCGGCGGCCACTGGGGTCCTGTCTATGATGCCAACTGTGGCAAGAATGGCATAGTATGTGCAGTCGAACCTCCAGTCTGCCGATGCGGCGGCATCGCGGGTTTCCAGTGCCCGAAAGGTTTCGATTGCACCAACTATCGCCCGAATGCCACCACTCCAGACGCGATGGGCGAATGTGTAGCTATTAGAAGCTGATTCCACCTCCACCATCACCTTTTTCTTCTCTTTTCTCCTTATTTTACCGATTCACATGTCTGACGACGAACTATTCGGTATTCGCGCGCTGAAAATGCACCAGCTGCGCATGGGCGTCGAGAAAGCCGCCGCCAAATCCCCCCACACCATAGTCGAGCTCTTCTCAACGCCCACCTGCCCCTACTGCCACATGGCCGAGCAATATCTCACGGCCAAAAAAATCCCTTTCAAAAAGAACGACGTGAGCAAGGACCTGGCGGCCGCGCAGCGCATGATAAGCGCCACGGGCCATACTGGCGTGCCGCAGATGCATATAAACGGCCAATGGATAGTCGGATTCGACAAAAACTCAATCGATGAAGCATTGAAGGAATGATTTATCAGGGGGCATGTCATGAAAAATCTCACGCCAGCCGAATATCTCGCCAACAAAGCCAGTTACCATCTCGTCGATGTGCGCAGCGACATGGAATGGGAGTCAGTGCACGAGAAAGAAGCGATACACGTGCCTCTCACAGACCTTATCGATCGTGCCTCTTCTCTGCCGAAAGACAAACCGCTTGTTTTCACCTGCCGCAGCGGCGGGCGTTCATCACGCGCTTGTCAGATGCTCGAAGGCTCCGGCCTCGAGACTTTCAATCTCGCCGGCGGCATGCATGCATTGGTTTTGGCGAAATATGAGAAAGGCCTCATCTCAAAAGAGGAATGCGAGAAAATGCTGGAAAAAATCTCATCTCCCTCTCGTCTTCTGCAATGAATAAAGTCTTTCCACTTCCTCAACCGTCGTCGCATCAGCCACGCCCTTGTCCTCGCGCATCTGCACAAGGCGGGGGAAGCGCAACGCATAACCTTTGCCGCCCACTTGTCCCGCCGTGTGTTGCGGCGAGAGCGAAATTTCGTCCGATGAAACCGTGCAAACGAAGCGGGGCTCGACCCAGAAGTCCGGCTCAATGCTCGACTCCAGCTCAACTGGTTTCGTCTTGCTCTTTATCGCCGAGAGCATCTTCTCCAGTTCCACCATCTCATCCTCTGTGAAACCAGAGCCAACGCGGGCAATGGTCTGCAAGTTCCCGCTCTCCTCATTTCGCACGGCTACAAGCAGCCCACCAAATCCAAAGCCAGTGCGCGCCCCCTCGCCTCTATAGTATCCGACAATGACCACATCAAGTGTATCTGCCAACGCTCCATAGCTCTTCTTGAGTTTTATCCACGCCCAGTCCCGCGCCCCGGCCGTATAATGAGCCGACGGGTCTTTGGCTATTATCCCCTCCAGCCCGGCAGCAAGGCAATGGTTGAAGAAATTCTCCAATTCCGTAGCGGTCTTTATCACCTTGATGCTCGACACCTCAATCGCGTCACTTCCAGCAACAAGTTTTTCAAGAGCCGAGCGGCGCGCGTCATATGGCTGCACCGTCCAGTCAACGCCATCCGCATACATCAAGTCAAAAGCGAATAAGTGCAATGGCAATTCTTCGGCCATCTGCGCCACGCCGTGCT
>CAIXYX010000065.1 GCA_903923795.1 uncultured Microcaldota archaeon | reverse complement strand
GCTCTTGCTCAGAAGCTACTCCGAATGGTCATTGCTTAAGCGGCTAACCAACTGGAGCGGTGTCATCATCGCGTAATAATTAGCACAAACGGAGAATAAAAGGGCTCTTGTGCTAGAGCAGCTTTTGGGGTGAAGCACTTTTCCAGAAGTTGGAATGTATGTGTATTGGAAAAGGGCTCAGCGGTGTCATCATCGCATGAATAATAGAGCAAACAGACAATAAAAAGGAGAGCGCTTCAGCTTGTGCCTGCGCTCTTGTTCGTCCCTTGCGAATATCTGCGCGCAATGGCGTCGAATGTGCCGTCCGCCTTCATGGCATCCAGCGCATCCTGCCACTGCTTCACCACCTCATCAGATATCTGGCGGTTGAACGCGATATATGTGTCTGTCTTGTTTGCCACATAAACCGCCCGCAGGCTCGATGATGGCAGGCCCGCCTTTTGCAGCGTCATGTTATACACCTGGCTTGAGCCGAACCACAGGTCATCTTGTCCTAAATACACCCTCTGCGCGCACTGCGCATCATTCATCTGCAAATCCACATTGTCGAATCCGTTGTCAAGCAGGTATTGCGCCCGCGCGTCCTCGGACTGCGCGCACACCGACTTGGCCATTTTCGCGTATGACAGGTTCGGCACTGCCAAATTCGAGCTGCTGTTAGCATAGAACACCATGTCGAAAGAGGCCACTGGGCCAACCCATTTGAACGACGATTCGCGCTCGGGCGTGCGTGCCGTGGTATAGAGTACGGTGTCGCTCTGCGCCAGCGTGACGCTGTATGCATCCGTCCAGTTCTTCATCTCTATGGTGTCACTCTTGTTCAGGCGCCGCTCTATTTCGAGCACCACTTCCGTGGCCTCGCCGGTTATAGTGCCGTCCGCCGCCTTGTAATTGAGGGGCGGGAATTCCTCGGTCAATATACGCAGGCTCCCCGGCGCCAGACACGGCTCTTCCCATACGCGTATGCATTTCCCCTTTGCCCCGCACCACGAATATCCTGCCGAGCCGATGCAGCCATGCGCATCCCTGTCATTTCCGACAATCTGCCCGCCATTCGCAGCATTTGCTGTCGTGTTGTCTGCGGCTTGCCTGTTGCCGGAAACAGGCTGGTTGTCCGCGGCAGCATTCTGCCCGGCCGCATATGAGGATGCAATATTCTGAGCTCCGGCCGATTTTCCGCCGTTGCCATTCGTGTTTGCGCCGAGATATACTATCGCGAAGAGCGATATTACGAGAATCCCGAGCACCCCGACATGCACAATTCCGTTCTGCTGCATCCAATCACCGTCTCCCTGCCACTCTGAAAAGTCTTATAATCTTCTCTCCCGCCCCGGTATGTTATGGCTGATTCATCCGGCGCCCCCTCAAAAATCATCGTGCGCAAGCCCACGGCAGAAGAAGCTGACGAAGCAAATAAATGGGGCGAATGGGAGAAGGCGCCCTCAACTTTCGCATGGTCATATTCCGAGAAAGAGACATGCCTCATCTTGGAGGGTTCGGCAACCGTTTCGGCAGATGACGGCTCGCAATCCGCACATTTCGGCTCCGGTGACTGGGTGGTCTTTCCAGTGGGTTTGAAATGCAAATGGAAAATCGAGAAGAAAATCAGAAAGAAGTATAAGTTCGGATGAGTTGGGGCAAAACCCACCCCACATTAAAATTCGATTTGTGTGCAGAGAGCCTTCTTGCCCATCAACAACGCCTCAATCCTCTCCACATGATGCGCATTCGCCACATATGCCGAGACTTTTCCAGCCAAAAGCTCTTTCACTTTGCCCGCCATGCCGCCCGTCACATCAGGCGAATTCGAGGGGCGCAAATGAGCCTCTATTTTCGCGAAATTCTGGCTTGTGATAAGCGGCGCAACTTTGCCGTCCACCATCACGCCATCAACATTTGTGCCAATGACAATTCGCTCGGCCTTTTTGCCCAATCGCGCGATGATTTGGTCTCCCGAGCAAACGGAATTCCCCAATTCGGTGTCCGGAACCATGTCGCCTCTCAAAATCGGCATATAACCCGAGGCAAGATAATCAAGCACCTTCTTCTCGTCGAATTTGCATATCCGTTTGTTGGTCTGCGAGATGAGCAGGGCTGGCGGCAAAGAAATTGCGGGCACGCCTTCAGCCAGAAGGGCATCCACAATGAGCGAAGTCAAATCAACGCAGGCAGCATGTGTTTTGGCCGAAGCCAGTTTCTGCTCGCACGTGCGCACTCCCTCGTTGATTTTGTGCTCTATGACTAAAGAATGGCCGAATGAGCCCGCGCCATGCACCAGCACGATGTCATGGATGCCTGACTTCCAGACTCTTCCCAGCATCTTGGCAAGGCTATTAATTGCCTCCATATTGGCCGTCTCCGGCGTGTCTTTGAGGGTGACGACTGAGCCGCCGAGTTTTAGGAGTTGCATGACTAAACTGCCTCGGCTGCAATTAAAAACTCATCTTTTGGCTTACGTCAATAGCCAAAGTCGGGTGGATGCCTGGAAATATGCTTCGAACACTTGGCCAAACCCATTTAATCTCTATTTGCCAATTCTCTTTATGCGCATTCTCCTCTGCATCACCGGCGCCTCCGGCATCATTTACGGCACAAGATTAGCCAAAGCCTTGCAAGATGCCAAACAAGACGTGAAAATCGTAATCTCGGCAGGCGCGAAGAAAGTGGCCGAGGCCGAATGCGATGGAACCGACGTTCATCTCCCACCCTCCAATTATTCCGAATTTGATTTCTCCTGCCCCTATGCCTCCGGCTCAAACTCAGCCGATGCAGTCGTCATATGCCCCTGCTCCATGAAAACATTAGGCGAAATCGCGCACGGCGTCGGCTCCAGCCTCATCACACGCGCTTCCGAAGTCTCACTAAAGGAAAGAAAAAAGCTCATCCTTGTCATCCGAGAAACGCCTTACTCTCTCATCGCCATCGAAAACATGAAGCTCGTCACTCTGGCGGGCGGCATCATATTGCCAGCCAGCCCCGGCTTCTATCATCAGCCAAAAACAATCGAGCAAATGGTCGATTTCGTTGTTGGAAAGACAATGGACCAGTTGGGCGTGCAGCACAAGCTGTTTAAACGTTGGAAAGAGAGTGAGACCGATTAAAGAAAGCGAATGATGTCTGATAGATGGGAAAATACATTATTCGAGGTGCATGGCATGAAATCTTTCCGCGAATTCGTCTCCGAACTAAAAAGCGACGGCACAATGGTCGAATTGAAAAAGCCCATCTCCAAAAAACTCGAATTGGCCGGCGTATTGCATGTGCTCGACGGCAAGACCGTCATGACAAACAAGGTGAAAGAATCTCCGGGCGCGGTCGTGGTGGGAAATGTTTTCTCGACAAAAGACCTCATCGCCAGATACTTGGGCTGCGGCAAGACCGAGCTGACGGAAAAACTGGCGAAAGCAATCGACCACCCCAGTCAGCCAAAACTTGTGTCAAAAGACAAGGCACCCGTGCTCGAATGCACCGACGAGCGGGCCGACCTCGACACATTGCCAATACTCTTCTTCGCGCCCAAAGACGGCGGAAATTATTTCTCCTCCGCAGTCGTCATCGCCAAAGACAAAGAGTTAGGTCAGAACTGCTCATTTCATCGCATGATGCAGATTGGCAAAGACAAGATGGTAGCCAGAATATTGCACAGGCATCTGGAGGAATACATAACTCGTGCAGGGGGCAAGAAGCTCGAAGTGGCCATCGTCATCGGCGCGCCCATCAATTTCCTTCTCGCATCCGCAGTATCCACAGCCAAAATCGGAGTAGACGAAACAACAATAGCCAATTCTCTTGCCCCTCTCGAAGTGGTGGAATTGCCAAACGGCATAAGAGTGCCCGCGCAGGCCGAATATGTGCTCGAGGCCACCATAACGGATGAGATGCACGATGAGGGGCCGTTCATCGACCTCACCGAGACCTATGACATAATCCGCTCGCAGCGTGTCGTCATCATCAACAAAATCCACCACCGAAAAAATCCCATCTATCATGCTCTTCTCCCCGGCGCATTGGAGCACAAACTTTTGATGGGCATGCCAAAAGAGCCCACCATCCTCTTGGAAGTGGGCAAAGTATGCAAATGCACAGGCGTAAACATCACGCCCGGCGGCTGCTCATGGCTGCATGCCGTTGTGCAGATTGACAAGAAGAATGAAGATGATGGAAAGAAAGCCATTGAGGCGGCATTCATCGGGCACAAATCCCTCAAGCAGGCCATCATTGTTGACACTGACATCGACATCTACTCGCCCGACAGCGTCGAATGGGCAATTGCCACCCGCATGCAGGCAGACAAAGACGTCATAATCAAGACAAAACAAAAGGGCAGCTCGCTCGACCCATCCGCCGACCCGCACACTTATGAGACAACCAAGATGGGAATAGATGCAACGAAACCTCTTGTGGCGCACGGAAAGAATTACACCAAGGCCGAATGGAGAGCGGTGGACACGAACAAGTTCATCTGAACCGGGCCGAGGAGAGTGTTTTTATTCCTCCTGCATCCAGTGTGAACCATGTTTGTTTTCCGGCTGACAACCCTAAAAGAGCGGAAGTTCATCCTGGACAGGGCAGCCGCCGAAGTGAAGACCGACATCGAACGCAAAATCTCTGAAATCAGCACGGCCGACAAAAATGGCACGAGCATGTTCCAGCAAGGCCGCTTGGCGCGCCTGCAGCATCAACTCGACCCAGCAGACCTAAATCTCCCTATCCAAACAATCGAGCACGCCTTGAATAATAATCCCGAGAATCTCTCTGCCCATCTTCAGGCATTGAATGCAATGTTCGACATCGTGGCCGACAGCGTGGTCCACAACAAGAACAACAAGGAGCAGATAGATTTGACTCCTGCGCTTTTGCAAATACAGATAATCTCTGACAGACTTGCCGGCTTTCAGACCGAACCATTTGAATTGAGCCAGACATTTTATCTCCTAAACGAGCTTTCGGGCAAATTCTGGTCTTATGAAAAAGGATTCAAACCTGCCCGTGAGGGGGACATGCCCCCATTCTCCCTCCAAAATGTCAAAATGCCGAATTCCGGCGAACCTCTGGAAGAGTATTATCAGAAATACATTCTCCGGCCTCTTCTAAAGAAATCTATCGATGAGGCTTTGGCGGATCAGCCTTTGAACATCGCGCGAAATCTCAAGTTCTTGAGGGTTATGTTCAAGGAGCTCGAAGCATACAAAAAAGAGGAGGATGGGGGGTTATTGACACCTGGCCATGTCATCTACAACACGGACCCGGCGACCAAGCTTCTCCTTGACGGCATGTGGCAAGCTTGCATCAATTTGAGAAATCCGCAAGCCTTCGCATCCACAACCAGTTCAATCGAGCAGGATCTGAAAGACCTGCGGCTTTCTATCGAGGAATTCACAAGGGCTCCTTTGGTGGTGAGCACCACAAACGGTTATTCGGAGCCGAAGGCGGATTATCACAATCTGGCGGAGTATGTCTTCTATTCGCTGGGTGCTCCGGACAAAGACGGCTCGTCATTCTATATCTGGAGAATCGATTTCCCGCTCAAAAAAATGGTTGCAAGTGAAAAATCTGGCGACGGATTGGCCGAACGCCAACAGAACGAACGGTGAATGTTGATGAAACTGACTTCCATCCAGCAGAAAATGCTAAATGGCGAGAATGGCGAAGCCGTGCGCCAGAGCATGGAAATCTTGATCGCCCTTGGCAAGATTTACGGCGCCAAAGACATGGTGCCCGTCACCTCGGCACAGATTGCCGGTGTGTCTTACAAAACAATCGGCGAGGCCGGTTTGGAATATCTGTCTGATTTGGTGAAGAACGGCGCAAAGGTTCGCGTGCCGACTTTCCTCAATCCAGCCGGCATGGACCGAGACCAATGGCAGAAGATGAAGGTGCCGGCAGAATTCGCCAAAAAGCAGATTCTTGTGCTTGATGCATTCGCCGAAATGGGCATCACCATGAGCTGCACCTGCACGCCATATTACATCGGCATAAGACCAAAGTTAGGCGAGCATGTTGCATGGGCCGAGAGCTCGGCAGTCTCTTTCTGCAATTCGGTGTTGGGTGCGCGCACAAACCGCGAAGGCGGCCCATCCGCCCTCGCCGCAGCAATCTGCGGTTTCACCCCGAATTATGGTTATCATCTGGACGAAAAGCGCGCGTGCAAGCTTCTTGTCGAGGTCAAAACTCCGCTCAAGACAAATGCCGACTTCGGCGCATTGGGCGCATGGGCCGGCCCATTGGCAAAAAACAAGAATCCCGCATTCACTGGTTTGGCGAAGACGGCAGCAACCGAAGACAAACTAAAAGCATTGGGGGCAGGCATGGCCGCCTCGGGCTCGGTCGCCCTCTTCAATGCAAAAGGCATCACGCCAGAATGGAATGTTGTCGAGGGGGCAGAGAAAGTCGTATTCACAAAAGAAGACCTCGCCGCCACGCGCCGCTCTCTCGATTCATCCGATGCCCCCCCGCAGCTCATCGCCATTGGCTGCCCGCACGCGAGTCTGGCCGAAATCGAGGAAGTCGCCGATAAAGTCAAAGGCAAGAAACTTGCCCATATGCTCTGGGTCTGCACCGCAAGAGAAACAAAACAAAAGGCCGACAAAGCCGGTTACACCTCCATCATCGAGGCTGCCGGCGGCCTTGTTGTGGCCGACACCTGCATGGTGGTCTGCCCGCTCAAAGAGATGGGTTTCACCTGCACGGCCACGAATTCCGGCAAGGCCGGCAAATATCTCGCCAGCATGCAGCAGCAGAAGGTCGTGTATGGTGACATAGATGATATCATCACGCGCTAAGTAGAGGCGATATACATGATTACTAACAAAATCATCAACGGACGCTCAATCTCGCGCGGCATTGGAAGCGGTGAAGTTCTAATCTGCAAAGATGCCATCTCATTTTTGGGTGACATCGACCCGAAGACCGGCATCTGCGTTGCCCCCAAACACGCCATCGAGGGCAAAGACATCACCGGCAAAGTGCTCGTCTTTCCTCAAGGGAAAGGCTCGACAGTCGGCTCATATGTGCTTTTGCAGCTCGCCAAAAATGGCCATGCTCCGGCCGCCATGATAAATCTCGAGGCCGAGACGATTATTGTTGTTGGTGCGATAATTTCGAAAATCCCGATGATTGACAAACTGGAGAAAGACCCGTTCGCAGTTTTGAAAGATGGGATGGTGGTCAAGGTTGATGGAGACAAAGGCACTCTAACAATCGCCTAAAATCATATCTCCCAAATCCTGTTTGCCTAAAATCCGCTCGACGAGCAATTCTGTTTTTTTCGGCGTCTTAATCTGCTTCGGCCCATCGCCGACTCCGGAAACAATAATCTTCTTCACGCCTTTTATTTTTTGTAGCAAGCGCACGATTTTGCCGGCCTCTTTTCTTTTCGTGATTATATGCGCGTTCGGGCCAGCATCAAATGTGTAAGCAGCGCGAAGCGAGCCCGCCCGCTCATTATATGCGTGAATGGCGGCCACAACTTCCCTCGACACGTCATTCATGTAAATTATCGGCGGCCACGAATCGAGCATTGTCGCGTGCATCGCGTTCGAATCACGCATTGTGGAAAATGCGAGAGCCTCGAAATCTTTTTTTCGAATCGCGCGAGTCACATCCTCCACCGCCTCCCCGATATGTTCTTGGCGGCAATGGCACAATTCCGATGTCTTCAAAGTCCTCTCCATCCCCGCCTTCGAACTCACCTTTTTTTTCTCAACATCACTGATGACAATGACATCCACAAGCTCGGGCCAATGCGCGCGCGGCGAAATCTGCACGGCGAATGAGTCTTCGCCGTCCGCCCGCTTGCCCATCCTCCACCGCGCATAGCCTCCGAACACCGAGCGCGAGGCCGAGCCCGAACCCAACCGAGCCAAGATGCTAATCTCGCGCTTGTCGACAATGCCGAATGCGCCCGCAACCGCCTGCGCCAATGCCGCGAAACCCGAGGCCGAAGAAGCAATGCCTGCGGCAGTTGGGAAATTGTTTTGCGAGATAAGAAGCACGGGTTTTCGAATCAGCGGGTATTTTTTGCCAAGTCTTTTTCGAATCAGCATGAGCGCTTCGGATATGTGCGCATCAGGCCCTCTTTTTCCATTGAGGATGAAAATGTCATGCTTGATTTTTCCGCCGAGCACAAGCGTGGTCGTGCTGCAAAGCTCTCTCTCATCCAGCGTTATCGAAACGCTGTCGTTAATCGGCAGTTTGCGCAAGTCATCCCGCTTGCCCCAGTATTTCACGAGCGCGATGTTGGGGGCCGCTGCCGCCGAAGACATAATCTGCATGCGTTGGCTATAGGGCGGGGAAATAAAAGCGTGTGGTGTGTTGCTGGTAATATGGCCGAAAACGCTCCGCCCTCTCCCGGCAATGCCGAATTGCTGGCGAAAGCACAGGCCCTCGAGGGCAAGAAGCTTTTCGTCAAGGCGGCCGGAATCTATGAAAAGTTGGGCATGCCCGACAAGGCCGCCAATGCGTTCGAATCCGGCGGCGCATGGGAATCGGCAGCCATTCTCTACGAAAAGCTCGCAAAACCTGACGATGCCAAACGCTGCCGCCAAAAGCTCGAAGAGGAGAAGTCGCAGACCACATGGGAAGATTTGCAGGCCAATTTCCAGACGGATTACCCGGGCTAACCGAACCGCCCTCATTTCTTTATATTCGTTGCGGAACAGATGTCTATCATGAAAACCGTGCATATCGCCATAGGCGTTTTCCTCCTCGTAGCCATCGCGGCCATCGTCATGCTCTACTCGGCAGTCAATCAGAGGCAGTCCGAAGTCATCGTCTTCTACTATGGCAATGTCTGCCCCCACTGCAAAATCGTGGAGACATTCATCGACAACAACAACCTCAACGCCACACTCAAGCTCGACTACCGCGAAGTGTTCAACAACTCCGACAACGCCGCCACATTGCGCGGCGTGTGGACAAAATGCGGGCAGACCGGCGATTCGCAGGTGCCTCTGCTGTATTTCAACAGCACCTGCTACATCGGCCAGGACGACGCAATCCGCTTCCTCAATTCGCGCATCGGCGCGAAACAATAAACAATGAGAGATCCATAATCCCAGGCATCCGCCCCAGGTTATCGCTATGGCCCGCTCACCGAATCCACTCGCATTATTCTCCCTCTCCCTCCTCGCGCTAATCTCGGGCATCTCGGCCGTCTGCCCTGTCTGCACCATAGCCGTTGCGGCCGGAGTCACCATATTGCGCGCCTGGGGCATCGATGATGTGCTCACCGGCATCTGGTATGGCGCGCTCGTCCTCTCGAGCGTTTTCTGGCTCCTCGATGAATTGAAGAAGCGCAGCATCAACTTCCCGCACCGCACTCTCATCTGCTTTATCGCCATCTACGGGCTCATGGTCGTCCCGCTTGCCTGGCCTCTCAACATCATCGGCATGGCCAACAACACGGTGTTCGGCATCGACCGCATGCTCCTGGGCATGGCCATCGGCACATTCCTCTTCCTCTTGGGCATCTTCATCGACCGCCGCCTGCGCTGCATGAACGGCTGCAAGCAGTTTATCATCTACCAGAAAGTCATCGTGCCCGTCGTACTCCTGATAGTGGCCAGCATAATCGCGCATCTGGCCCTCCAATTGGTCTAAGCGATAAGCGAAGCAAATCATCGAGGTGATATTAATGGCAGCAAACGAGGAAGACGTGAAAAGACTGCTCTCAAAAGTCGAGGCCGCCACGAAAGAGAAGAAGCTCGACCTCTCATCTGACGAGGACTTGTCCATCGGCATCATGAACCTCATCAGCATCGAGGAGCATCTCTACTTCACGCACCAGAAAACCGGCCGCGACACCTACCTCGAATTACTCAACGAGGTGCGCGAGATGCGCAAGCAACTGCTCAAGAGAATTGTTGTGGAATACGAGGGCGAAGTCTGGTGCATCTCGAAACATTTGCTTGCATCGTCAATGCGCTTAATCGAGGTCGGCACAAAGGCCTTGACAAAAGGCGACAAGGAGACGGCCAAAGACAGTTTTGACAAAGCGTATAGGCTCTACTCGCTTTTCTGGGGGCTCAATCTTGCCTCGCGCGACCCGAAGCTTCGCGACAGCATGGGCTTGGGCGGCAAAGCAAAGGAGAAGGATGATTTGCGCAGCTACGCCGCCGCATCCAACGACCCATTCTCATCCGGCAAGCCGTTGTCCTCCTCTGGCCTCTCCGCATCATCTTCCTCCGCAGACGGCAAGAAGGGTGGCCTCATGGGCGGGCTGGCGAATTTCGTGTCAAAGGCGCTCGATTGCTGCAAGGAATAAACCAGTGCAGCTGTAAAGAATAGATTTTTCGTGTATTTTTCCCCATTTTTTCTCCGTCGTGGCGACTGGCCTCTTTTTATAATTTCCCGACACTGGGATTAGTCTGGGTTATCCTCATTTTAGAGGGCCCCCAAAAGCAGTGGGGGCTTGAGATGAATAAGCAAAAACGCGCAGTGCTGGTGTTGTCAGACGGTTCAGCCTATTTCGGGGAAGGATTAGGGGCCGTCGGCTCACGCGCCGGCGAACTTGTTTTCAACACCTCCATGACTGGTTATCAAGAAGCGCTCACCGACCCCTCTTATGCAGGCCAAATCCTCCTTATGACATATCCACTCATCGGAAATTACGGGCTCAACAAAGAATGGGTGGAAAGCGAGAAAGTACATGTGCAAGGATTTTGTGTGCGCGAGGATTACGGCGCTCCCCATCATGTCAAGGCTCCGACCAATTTGGACAATTATCTCTCCGACAATGGTGTCGGCGGCCTCTCGGGCATAGACACGCGCGCCTTAGCAAGAAAAATCAGGAACCATGGTGTGATGTCGTCTGCCCTCGAAGTGTTTGAGGGGAAAGAGGCTGACATATCCGCTCTTGTCACCAAAGCCCGCTCGCTCGATTATTCCAAACTCGATTTTGTGGAGAAAGTCACCGTGGGGCAAATGAAATCCTATATCCCCAAATCCGCTGGCAAGACAGTCGGCAAGAAAATCGCCATGCTCGACTTGGGCGTCAAAGGCAACATCGTGCGCGAATTGG
>CAIXYX010000064.1 GCA_903923795.1 uncultured Microcaldota archaeon | reverse complement strand
TCAGTTGTATCGAGCTGCGGCCCATTGCAGAAAGATGCGAGCGGCCAACTTGTCTATCCGCACGACTCTTCCGGCAACCTCATCGTCACGCCCTTCTGCGCCGCCCAATCCTATTTGTACAAAGTCCAGATGCGCGGGCAAGATGTTTTCCAGGCATTAATCGGTCTCAATGGTGCCATGTCCTATCTCTTCCGCCTCACATGGGAGTCAAGGCCCTTGGGCATCGGCTACACCCTCGAGCCATTGGCCGGATTCCAGCAGTTGCAGAACATCTTCCTCGTGGCTATCAGCGGCTTCATGATATCCTTCTTGAGCATAGTGATTCAGATGCGCATACTCGACTTCATGCTCTTGGCCGTGCCGTTCTATTTCATGCCGTTAGGCCTGCTGCTGCGCGGCTTCTCGCCAACAAGAGAATTCGGCGGCGCGCTGATAGGCTTCTCCATAGCTTCGCTCCTCTTCTTCCCCCTCACCTTGGTGCTCAACGACATGATAATCTACTCAAGTCTTGATAATGTGACCAAGCAGGTGCCGGCGCTCAACGCCCAGCTCTACCCCGACTCGCCCGTCATCAGCACGTTCAACGCAGCGGTCGACCTCTCGGGCTACACCGACGGCGACACCCTGAACGACCCCGGGGGGAGTTGGAGCATCGAGGTGACCAAAGTGCTCGACCAGGGCAAGGAGCGCCTCTGGTTCGAGAGCGGCACAACAGGCCAGCAATATCTTGCCAGATGGGAGATTGTCAACGGAGTGCAGCAGACGAAAGTGTACAAGATAAACACCATCTTCAACGTCGATTCTACGAATGCCATCATCCAGAAGAATTCCGGTCCCTATGCCGACACGCCAGACTCGAATGGCAATCAGGTGCTAAGCAAAGACGACAAGACGAAATCATCCATCTCTTATTTCACCGACCCGCAGTCTTCGGGCGAGCCGGTGTCGATTGAGAGCAGGAATCTCGCCACCGTCCTCTTCTGGCCCGCCGAGATGGTGATGATATTCTCGGTCTCCTCCATCCTCCTGCCAATCATCGACCTCATGATATACATCGAATTGGCGAGGCAGCTCACGCGCATGTTCGGCCATGAGATGGATTTAAGCAACTTGACAAGGATGATTTGATTATGGACACCATAAAACTCACGTGCTGTATTGGATGATTTGTTATGGCCTTTAGCAGCATCATAGGATTCGCCGCTCCTCCCCCAGTCCCCGACATGTGGTCATCATTTTTCGGCGCATCAGGCAACTGGGCGGCCACCACCCTCCTCCTGGGTCTCATCCTCTTCTTCCTCGTCACAGTGGTCTACATGCTCGGCGTGGCTTTCCAGATGCCCAGCATCAAAAGTTGGGCCAAATCAGAATACATGCAAATCCTCGTCACATTCCTCCTCATGGCCGCGCTCATCGCGGCCTCTGCGCAGCTCTGGTTCCTCATGGTCAATTCGGTCAGCTCATTTTACAAAATATCGCATCCGGAGATGGCGGATCCGAATCTATACTACGAGCCTTTCAGCTTCGCCCAGAGTTTCATCAACACCACTCTCGTCGGTTGCGAGAAGAATGTCTACAAAGCCATCTATCCCGTGAATTACTACTACCGCGTAGTGAGCCGCCTTACCTCCGAGGGCCTTGGCAACGACCCTGTGGGCGGCTGGTACACCTCCGCCTACACCGGCTTCTTCGAATACATCACCGGCCACGTGCAATACCTTCTCCTCCTCCACTATATCCAGATACGCTTCCTCTCCATCATCAAATATGTCATGCCTCTGCTCATCATGATAGGCATGGTGCTGCGCGTCATACCTTTCAGCCGCGGCGCGGGCGGACTCTTGATATCCATAGGCTTCGGCTTCTTCTTCGTCTATCCGATGTCGATAGCCATGCTCATGACATTGCTGCCGTCTCCATCCTCGTCTTTCTGCACCGGCTTCGTGCCGCCTCCCCTCCTCGACCTCTCCGATGGCGGCTGCATCCAGAACAACGGGGATTTGCAGATGGTGAAGATGGACATACAGGCGTCCAAGTCTCAGACCGACGGCCTCATCTCGCAGCTCACAACATTTTTACCGGTCTTCTATTTGCAGGGCATGTTCCTGCCATTGGTGGCGCTCATCATCACATTCACATTCATCCGCCAGACAGGCGCGGTGTTCGGCGCTGATTTGGCCGAAATCGGCAGAGGATTGATTAAGCTAATATGATTAATCGAACAACTGTGTTCGGGGTGTTTGTATGAACTTTCTCTCGATAAGCGAAACAAGCCCGGCGGGTATAGAGGAGATAATGCAATTGGCTCAGTCTGTGAAGCATAACCGCCTGCGCTACGCCGTCAGCCTCCTGGGCAAGCAGGTGGTCTTCCTCTTCGAGCGCCCATCGACGCGCACGCGCGTCAGCTTCGATGTTGCCGTCAACCACCTGGGCGGGCACGCAATCTCCCTCGACTTCCCCCAGACGCAGCTCTCGCGAGGCGAATCCATCGCCGACACCGGCCGGGTCTTGGGCCGATACGCCGACTGCATAGTTGCCCGGCTCTTCCGTCAGGAGGATTTGGTCGAGCTGGCCACCCATGCCAGAATACCCGTGATAAACGGCCTCACTGACGAGGAGCATCCGTGCCAGGCCATGTCAGACCTCTTCACCATGCGCGAGCGGGGCAAGCTGGCATCGGGTCGGCGCTTCTGCTTCATCGGAGACGCCTCGCGCAACATGGCAAATTCTCTCATGCTTGCCACCGCAAAGGCAGGTATGTCCGTGACTCTTGTCACTCCTGCCGCATGCAAACCCCAGGAGAGATTCCTCAAAGAGGCCCGCCCATTCGCCGAAGTCAAAGTCGTGCATGATGCTGTCACTGGCATAAAAGGGGCGGACGTCGTCTATGCTGATGTGTGGGCCGAGCCCGGGCACGAGAGCGAATCAGCCTCTAAACTGGCAGACTTCGACGGGCTGCAGCTCAACGCCGATTTGCTAAAGCACGCAGCCGATGACGCCATCGTCATGCACCCTCTCCCCGCGCATCGGGGTTTGGAAATCACTTCTGATGTGATGGATGGCCGTCAATCCGCCGTATGGGACCAGGCCGAGAACCGCTTGCACGTACAAAAGGCGCTGCTCTTAAAACTGCTGCAAAAAGATTAGGCGCATGCAAGAAAACAAAGAAAGCCCGCCAAATAATCACTCCGCCCGCCGTTCTTTTTTCTTCGGCCTTCTGGCAGGCCTGCTTCTTTCTGCTTTGTTGGCAGGTTTTCTTTTTCTTGTTGTTCCGCTTCTACTGCCTTCCGCCTCCCTTCTCCCATTGCCGGCCAACTGCAATCTTGTGCAGCCCATCTTCTCGCCCGGCACCTCGGCCGATTTAATCTCCCTCATCAAATCCGCCAACTCATCAATCGACATCGAGATGTATGTCTTCACAGATGACGCATTGGCCCGCGAACTCTCGGCCGCAGCAAGCCGCGGAGTGCGTGTGCGCCTCATCCTCGAATCGCGCGTGACATCCAGCACACTCGACAAGATGGCATTGGCTTTGCGCCAAGGTGGCGTGGATTTGCGCTGGGCCTCCACTCAATTCACCCTGACCCACTCAAAGACCATGATAATCGACAACAAGACCGCGCTTGTTGGCTCGATAAATTTCTCGAAAAACGCGCAGAACAAGAACCGCGAATCGGCAGTCATCATATCAGGCCCGGCGCTCGCGCCGTTCATCTCGACTTTCGAAAACGACTGGAAAATCGCCACAGAGGCGCATCCGGCCAGTGCGGCGGGCAGCGAGAATTAGACAAGTCGATTCTATTTTTTCTTATGCCCAATTTTTGCTTTACGCGCATCAGTCTTATTTTTAGCGGGTTTAGCCGAGCGGGCATTTTCCTTATTTTTCTCCTCTTCGACTTTCTCTTCAACAGCAGCCGGCCTCTCCTCCCTCTTCCCGCTCCTCCTTTGCGCGGCAAGAGAATAGGCTTTGAGATAATTCGCTATGAGCAATTTCCAGTCGAACAGATGCATCAGTTTGTATGAGTCATCCTTCAGTTCATCGAGGCGCGCATGGTGCGCGTAATAGAGCATCTCCAAATAATCAGCCAATTCCTCGACAGCTTTGTCTGTGCCCCCGCCCAGATGCAGCACCTTAACTCCCCGCCCCTCCAGGTTCGCCTGAGTCTGCAAATACCTGCCAAACCCGGCGGCATCTGTGGACACGGCAACATTCAGTTTCAATCCAGCCTCAAGCGGCGTATATCCGAACGGCTCATATCTGCTTGGAAATATGCCGACATCCATGCCGGAAATCACATCATAATAGCTCATGTTCATCAAGCCGTCATTGGGCCTCAAGTAAGTCGGATAGAACAGCACCTTCACCGCGTCCCCCGCACCATTGCTCAAACCGGCAGACACGCACGAGCGTATTATCTCGTCATTTGCATAGGCGAGGTCGTAGAGGTTGATGTGCGGCTTGTCCCCGTCTCGGATGAAGCCGCTCGCCATCGCCTCCAAATCAGTGCGCAGCGAGCCTTTCACCTCCGCGATGCGGCTGTTTAGGTTCGGGTGGTGGTCTTTGTGCGCCCCCGGCGCCGCGGCCAGCACTTCCATCATCTTGTTGAGCAGCAAATAATTCTTTATGACCGATATCTTCGGCCCCCGCACCGCCGACGGCGCGCATATGAACGCGATGACCTGCTTGTCCTGCTTTCGCCCCCTCTTTTTTATGCGCTCGTTCAGTTGGCCCATCGCCTGTATGAATATGTCGAAACCCTTGTTGGTGAATTCGTATCTCCCCGAGATAAAGCACATCATGGCGTTGTCATACCTGCCCTGATAATAGGGGACAAAGCACGCCTCGACAAGCTGCATTATCTCCGAGCGCATGTATCCGCTCAAATCGCGCACCTTGCCCTCGGCCTGCGCTTCCTCGAAATCCATCCCATTGAGTGTGATGACGTCCGCCTCTCGTCCCAAAATATACCTCACTTCCTGCGCCACAGTCTCTGAAACAGTTGTGAAAACATCGGCCTTTTTCGCCGCGGCCATCTCCAATTGGTGCTTGCCCTCCACTTTCAGCCGATAGCTCTCCGAAATCTCGATGGGCCGCGCAGATTTGGAGGCCGCCTTTAGCACATCCACCCCGCCCGCGGCGAGCGACCTTCCAAGCACAGTTGCATGGGTGGTGAAAACAGTCGAGATTGGCAAATTCTTCATGTGCGCATACAAAAGCGCGCTGCCGCAAATCCACTCGTGGAATTGCGCGGTGATGGGCTGCCCCGCATATGGCTTAACTGTCACAAGTTTCTCCAACAACTTGCCAACGGCCCAGCCCCACGCAGCATTCTCCGAGAAATCATATGACGACTCCATGAGCGAGTCTATGCCGTAATTCTTCCACAGCTGGTATTTTACCTCGTTCACATGTCTGTCATGCTTCTGCACGCCGTTGTCATCATAAGTGACCGGCCTTTCGGCGAAATTGCGTGAGTCGACGAGTATGATGGGCACATCGTGCCCCTGCACCCATTTGCCGTAATGGCAGAAAATCCCCAATTCGGCCAATTCCGAGAATGCGGCCTCGAGCTCTTTGGGCGGGGTGGAATACTTCACGTCCTGCGCGCACCGCTCGTCGTAGAATCCTATGAAAAGGTAGTGGTCCGGGTACATCTTGGCAACATATCTCGACTTGCTCTGCAAAACAGTGTATATGCCGCCGACTTTTCGGCCGGCTTCAGAACTGACTTCGAAGAGATATGGATTGGACATAGACGAGAGCACGACCGTGAGGTTAAAAAACAAGAGGGCGAATGGCGTTTTTCGTTTACTTCTCTCCCTTCTTTTTGGCAATGGCCGGCGCCGCCTGCGCATGGCCGCTGGGAGCCTCTGTCCACGCCTCGAGCCAAGCCATCGCCTTGTTCACACAAACATAACTGACGCTTATGCCCGACGCGAACACAAGCCTCTCAATGGCCACCACCGGTATCAGTGCGAGCCATATGGCTGGATTTCCCATCCCCGGCACGAAATACAGATAGAGCACGCTGCCCACCGCATGCTGGTTGAATGTTGCACCAAGCGAGCGGAGGAAAAGATTTTTCGGCAAAATAGAAGCGGCTATCGGAATGGTCCACCACAGCGCATATGCCATGGCAATGGTTCCGAAAATGGCCGGGTGGAGCGCGAATGCGGCAATGGCGGCGAGCGGAATGGCGAATTGCACGAATCGATTCAGCCATTCGCCTTTCGAGGTCTTTTTCGAAACTGTCGCATTCGTCTCGCTCTTTTTCGCATTCTCGCTCTCCTCCCTCTGCTTATATGCATAGAAGAATGCCGCGCCAGCCGCCACCGGCAATGCCAAGCGAACGAGCGACGCAATCTCGAGCGGTTGGCCCAGCACCACCACTCCCGCCAATTTGGCGATGAGCACGGCCATGAGTCCGTTGCCAAGGCCCAAGAATGCCGTCGGCAAAGCGGAGAAGAAATCGAAAAGCGTGAATGTCTGCCCCGGGCTGCCCCAAATCTTTGAGATGTTCACCATCTGCGCGGCAACGCCTGCGATGGCGAACATGAATGTGAAGGCCAGTGCCTTGTCCTCGGAACGCTTGAACATGTCAAAACCACCACTCGTGCCCGGGTTGAATGCTTCGCCTATCGACTTGAAAAAACGTATTCTGCTTATGGCGCCGGAGTTTAAAACTGTGCGTCTTTGGCGTTATCTCGGCTCAAGTAGGTTATCATTGAGGTTTGAATTCCCACTCATTCCGAACCGCGGGGAGGGAGTGCCCTCCCCTCAGTTTGAGGTCAACCGACGGCCCTGCTAGCCGTCGGTGCACCAACGGCAAGCAACTGCGCTTTTGCGCAGTTGGTGCACCAACGGCTCCAAAGAGCCGTTGCTTGCTCCCCAGAGCCGTTGCTTGTCTTCCTGATCCCCTCCCCCTATCATTGAGGTTTGAACTCCCACTCATTTTTCAAAACATCCAACACCGTGTGCGTGTTCGTCCTCTCGACATACGGCAGGCTGCCCAGATGTTTTATCACCTTGTTGAATTCGGCGCGGTTATGGCAGGCCACAAGAGCCATGATGTCCCCGTCGCCTGTGATGTCCCACAGCGCCACCACTCCTGCATGCCCGCGCAGTTTCGCCCCGACTTCGGGCACGTGCCCAAGCGTGCAGCGTATGTTCATGAGCGCCATGAACTCGTAGCCCATCTTCAGATAATCGACATTCGCGCCAAAACCCGTGATGACGCCCGACTTCTTCATGGCTTCCACTCTCTTGATGACAGTGGATGGATGCAAATCGAGCCGCCGTGCAATCTGTCTAAACGAGTCGCGGGCATTCGCCCTCAAGTCCGCCAATATGCGCTGGTCAGTGTCATCCAACATTGCAAGCCTCCATAAGCGTTTTTGTGCCTCTTCATTAGACACAGATGCATACATTTCATATACAATTGGACATTTGAGCGCAAAACATTCAAAAACCTATATATCCAACCTGCCCGCAAGCAAAAGAGCAGGCAAACATCTTTGGGAGGTAGGTTGATATGGCATTCGAAATGCCCGCAAAAACCGCGCAGACTGCGCAGTCCGCCGCGTCATCCGAGGTCAAACTTCGCAGAAACGGCCATTTCTGCGTGTGCGACTGCCTGACGTCTGACAAAGCCAAGCTCTTCGGCCTCATCGACCAGAACTCTCCTCTGGTGCGCTGCACGCGCGAGGAGGAATGCAGATTCAAGATAGACGCCGCCGTAGGCTCCGACATGGTGCTGTGCAAGCAGGTGATGCGGTCTTTCGGGGGCGCGATTGAGACTCGCGATCTCCTCGCCCTCGCCGAATTGCCGCAAACCGAGCGCGACAAAATCGAGCGCATCCTCACCTATGATTCGTTTCTTAATCCCTCGTTCTACATAATGCACGTAACCACAAAGCTCATCACAGGCTCATCGGATGCCGGCAAACCAGATTCCGGCAAACAGTCCGACTTCGCAGACATCAGGGACGATTTGCCGCATCTCGCCGAAGCATGACATATTGCACGAATCCCGTTTATCCGCGCACAATCATATCTCCCGATTCATATGTGAGGTGAAATCATGGGGTACACACAGGAAAATGAGAAGAAGCGCATTATCGATGACGCGGCCGCCAACGAGGTCCAGTTCATTGACCTTGAATTCATCGACGTGCCCGGCACGTCCAAGATGACCGAGATACCCGTGGCGCGCCTCGGGGAGGCGCTCGAGCACGGCATGTGGTTCGACGGCTCCTCCATTGAGGGCTTCGTCGGCATCTCCGAATCCGACATGTTCCTCGTGCCCGACCCCGCCACGTACTCTGTCGTGCCGTGGACTGAAGGGTATGCCCGCACCGCGCGCCTCATCTGCGACGTATATACCGCCAACAACCAGCCGTTCGACGGCGACCCGAGGAATGTGCTCAAGCAGCAATTGGCCAAGGCATCTGAAAAAGGCTATTCTCTCTTCACTGGCCCTGAATTGGAATTCTTCATTTTCAAATCCCAGAACGGCGACCCTCTAACGCCCGAGACGGCATCTGTTCACGACAACGCCGGCTATTTCGAGACTCCCACTCGCGACGCAGCCATAGAATTGCGCCGGCAAATCGTGCCCGCCCTCGAGGCCATGGGCCTTACAGTCGAGATGGCGCACCACGAAGTCGCGCCCGGTCAGCAGGAGATAGACTTCAAATACGCCGCCGCCCTCACCTCTGCCGACTGGATAATGACCTACAAAAACGTGGTGCGCACCATCGCGCAGTCCATGAGCCTGCACGCCTCTTTCATGCCAAAACCAATAGCGGGCATAAACGGCTCGGGCATGCACGTGCACCAGTCTTTGTGGAAAGGCGGGCAGAACATCTTCGCCGACGAAAACGACAAGATGGGTCTTTCGCAAGAAGCCTATTACTACATCGCCGGCATTTTGTCTCATGCCCAAGCTCTTGCGGCCGTCACCAATCCAATCGTCAATTCATACAAGCGCCTCGTGCCCGGCTACGAAGCCCCTGTCTATGTCGCATGGGGCCGCTCGAACCGCTCGGCGCTTGTTCGCATCCCGCGCATAAGAGCGGGCGAGCCCAAAGCCACGCGCTGCGAAGTGCGCTTCCCCGACCCTTCCTGCAACCCCTACCTCGCCTTTGCAGCAATGCTCGCCGCTGGTATGGATGGCATTGCAAAGAAGACGAGCCTCCCCGCAGCGCAGGAGGACAACCTCTATCATCTGACACCGGCGCAGCTCAAAGAGCGAAACATCTCGACCCTGCCCGGCTCTCTCAAAGAGGCCATGGACGCGCTGGCATCCGACGACGTGGTGAAGAAAGCCCTCGGCCCGCACATCTATCCCCAACTGACCGAATGGCAGACGCGCGACTGGAACGCGTACCGCACGTCTGTGTCGGACTGGGAGAAGAACCGGTATTTCGGCGTGATTTGAGAAAATAAAACTCGAAAAACGTTCGAACCTCGGAACTTGGCGGCCCGAGCCGCCCGTTTCATTTTTTTTTGTTTTTCCCATTTTCCCGCTCTCTTTTCGATATCCTTTTATTTAGTGACGGCCTTCTACGCCCTATGTCAATCAAACCCATCTTCACGCACACCTGGGAAACATACACCAAGCACTTCTGGCTCATCATGCTCATGGCGATTCCGGGCCTCTTTGCTCTCGTCATCCCCGCACTGGTCGGCACGCCATCTTTCGCGGCATTGGGTGCCACTTACCTAAGAACAAATTCCATCCCCGACCTCTCGCAGGCCAATACGGCGCTCATGATAATCACCGTGCTCATCTCTATCTTCCTCATGTCATTCGCCCTCGTCAACATCAACATCGTCATCCGCTCAAGCCGCACCCTGACAAATGTCAAAAATGAGATAGTGCAGTCGCTCGGCACCACCACCCTCTCAGTCTTCTGGGTCTATCTTGTGGCCGAAATCCTTCTCCTCATCATCCAGCTCTACACCTACCAGTTGGGCGCGCAGGCTTTCCTCGCCCCATTGCTCAACGGCATCATCGGAATGGTCATCCTCCTCATGCCCACTGCCATGGTCATCGACGAGGTGAGGCCGGGCCGGGCGCTCGAGCGCTCCATCTCGACCATTTTGCGCAAATTGCCCCTCATCATGTTGTGGCTCCTCGCTGGCCTCATCTCCCTTTCCATCGTCGAATTCGTGCTCTTGGCCATCGTGCGCCCCTATGCCCCGACCCTCATGGTGCTCTTCTCCTCCCTCATCCTCATGCCTTTCATGGTGGTGATGCTGGGACAGATTTACATGAGCAAATACACGATTATCGAGAAGTCGAATTAGATGAGATGGCTGTTTTGATTTTTGCCAAATCCGTAGCTCTGCCCATGGCCGTCAAATAACATTATAAATATATACATCGCTATATACACTATGAGCCAGCCCGTGAATTTAGCCGACGACGTGTATGCGAGCCTGACACGCCTGAAAAAACAGCGCAAGAATGCCAGCTACAGCGAGGTCATCCGCGGGCTTCTGCCGAAATGGGAAGCCAAGGACGGAATAAGCTTCAAGGAATTGGCTGAGCGCATCAGTTCCCGCCATAAGGGCCTCAAACCCCGCGCTGAGCCAATCGATCACGACCTGATAGCATACGGGGTGTCACGTGCGCATTCTCGATAGC
>CAIXYX010000063.1 GCA_903923795.1 uncultured Microcaldota archaeon | reverse complement strand
AGGTGGATGCAGAGGTTCGCCTAAATGCAGAGGTTTGCCTGCAAGAGAGCGGCGCCGGTTTGGTTTTGTTTGTGTTCTCCATCCGAAATCCCCTAAATGAGCCTTGTCAGGCCCGCGATTTCCACGTCTCCACCCAATAATGGCGAGAGGGCTTTTATCGACGCCAATGACACCATGATGGCGAGGAATGGCGCGATGAGGCCGAATATGAGCAGCTTGCCTAAGTTGTCGATGACGCCATTGTAGCCCAAAAGCTCGTCCTGCGAGAGCGCGATTGATATCGCCTTGCCCCAGCCCTCGGCCAGTATGGTCAGGACATCTTTCGAGGTGCCGAGCATGAGCTTGTTGCTCTCATCCTCGCGCGCCTGCTCGGCGGTTGGGTCGGACAGGGGGGGCTGCAAACACATGTTGGTGACAAGGCCTGCGCCGGTCTTTAGCGCCACAGTGCGGGTTGTTGTGCTCACATACTGCTCGCGGAATTTGTCCACATACCTGCCGTTGGGGTCGCGGGTGTAAGCAGTCGAGGGGCGGGCGAGGAGCACGGTGTTGTTCACGCACTTGCACGAGTTGAAGTCGCAGTTGAAATCATTTTTGCGGCCCGGGAGTATGTTGCCGGACGTGTCGCGGGGCGGGCAGCCGAATGGCTGGTCATTGGCTTTGAGGGTGTCTGTGCGGATTGATGTGTCACGCTCGTTGCATTCCTCGCCCGGCTGTATGTATCCGTCGCCGCATGTGGCGCTGTAGTCTGGCGCGGTGACAACCGGCTGCACCACAGAGGTCTGCACGCCGCCCAAGTCGATGTTGATTGGGTAGAGGTTGACACCGACTCGCTCGAGATAGGCGTCATGGTCTCCGGGCGGCGGGGCCTCCCACGGACCGGTGAATGAGAAGAGGACTGAGTGGAAGAACACATACATGAGCGGATAGACGATGTACATTGAGAGGGCTATAGCGATGAACAGGCCCCCCAGTCTTCTGGTGAATGTGAGGGTGCGGAAGAAAAGGCCCATGACAAGAAAGAGGGGGAAGAATGCGAGGTGGAGGAATTCTATGAGAAAGAGCTGGAAGCGGAGCGCCATGATGTTCTTGTTGGCGAGGTCGAAGACAAAACTCAATGTCTCCATCGGAATTGTGAGGCCGGAAAGAGGGGCGAGGGCCAAATCTCCGGATGGGTCGGGCATGCCGCGGAACGATAGAGAAATGGATGATGCCACGGCCAGCACGGAATTGTAGCGCAGCACGGCTGCGGCCTGCGTCTGCGAGGAGGTGGCGAGTATCTGCAAATAGTCTTCGGCCAGCCTTATGTGACAGGGCCGGTCGTATGCCGGGAGTGTGGATGGCGCGCAGCGCACATCAACATAGGCAGACCATGAGGCGCCGGTGCCATGCGAGCTGTCAGGGGTGATGCTCGAGACCTGCATCACGATGTAGGAGAGGGTAGCTATGATGAGCAGGACGGCCATGCCGATGATAATGGTGAAGAGCAGTTGCGCGAATTCTGATTTGCACCATGCCTTGACCTTGTCGTCCATGGCGAACGAGCCGTAGAACCATGCGAGGCAGATGAAGCCGAGCATGAGGGCCATGGGGATGAAGATGTAGCCCGACCACGGGGCCCAGTAGGTGTTGAATATGGGCTCGATGTCGGCCGGGCTTGTCGGATTCTGTTTCGTGCAGCCGGATGAGAGGATGAAAATTGAGAGAAGACAGAAAGCGAGCAGGATAGAAGAGTGATTGATTGGAGATTTGCTCGGCCTCGAGGCAAGAGGTTCGACTGGGGTTCGAGCGAGCCGCTCGTTTTGGGCGCTCGAGCGCCCTTCATCGAATTTTTTTTCTTGTTTCATTTTTTCACTTTTTTCGTTCATTTTATTTTCGTTTTTTTGTTTTATTTTTCATTTCGTTTTTTTCATTTCGTTTTGTTTTTTATCTATTCGTTCATTCCCTGCCCGAAGAATCTCACTGTGGTGCGGATGAATGTGACCACGAGAATCATGGCGAGCGCTGGCAGGAAGACGGCTTGCAATGCGACATAGGAAAGCGTTTTCGGCAATTGGAGAAGGTCGCGGCTCAAAGACGGCCAGAGGCTTAGCGCGAGGCTGTCGACGAGCGCGCCGGGCCTGCTTAAGTTCGCGCTCGAATCGGCCACTGAATTCGAGCACATGGGCACGCCGTACTCCATGACATAGAGAGGTTCCATCGTCTCCTTGAAGATGAGATATGTGAACGGCAGCACGAAATAGAGGGCGAACGCCGAGGCGAGCATGAAGCCTCCGGCCTCGCGGGTGGGGGGGAAGAGGCGCAGCAACAGGCCCGCAGGCATGAGGAAGACAAGAGCGGTGCCGTGGATTATCTCGAGGCCGATTGACTGGACATAAAGACTGGAGGCGAATGGTATGATGAACATCTGCACCAAATCGGCCGCGCGCTCGAGCACCTCGAAGCCGGGGAATGTCGGATAGGAGAAACCCCACGCGGCGGCATAGTGCTTGCTGCGCATGCCGGAGACGAACTGGAATGACATCTTGTAGCCCTCGAGCTTTATCGACGCGGAGGAGGAGAGGCAGATTACGCGGCCCAGATAGCTTTGCGCTGCGTCGAATGTCGTGCCGTGCGCGAAAGTGGTTGTTATCTGGTCGACCGAAACGGCGAAGGCGAGGATGAAAAGGCCCCAGATGAGAGCGGTGAAAACTTGATAGAGCTCGGTCTTGCCCTGTGTTTCCCAGTCGGCGGATTTGAACACACGCGAAAGCATGATGACAAGGGCCCCGAAGCCCGAGAGGGCGACCATGCCGACGAGGAGGATTTGGATGAGCGGGCCATATGTGGATTGTGCGTTGAATATGCTCAAGCCCGGCGGCTGCGGGATGGCTCCGCCCTGCGCGAAGAGGGGGGAGGAGAGGGAGAGAAGAATGAAGAGTGACAGGGCGATGAAGGAAAGAACACCGAGGTGAGGACTGGGGCATGCGCATGCGCCATTGCGCCGTTTGCATTCGGTTTTTTCTTCACTCATTTTTTGCACCAGTTTTTCTCACATCGGTTTTTCTCACACCAGTTTTTCTTACACCAGTTTGCTCATGCCGAATATTCGCGGCTCACCGCCGATTGAGAGCGAGATGTCGCGGAAAAGGGTTATGCAGATGAGTATGACGTTGACTAAGAAGATGAGGTTGAGGGCGAACCACTGCGCGCTCACGGTTATCTGGTCAACAAGGGATTCGTAGAGGAAGTCCACGGGCAGCACCGGCCCCGTGATAAAGCCGGGGCTGGCGAGATATCGCAGCACGAGGCCGAAATTCCCGCCAAGTGATTTCGCCAGCGCGGACGCCTGATTGTCGGGCAGGCGCACATCGGGCTTGTCGCCGTTGGCGGTTTTCGGGTCCCAGATTTCGTCGACTATGACCGTGCCCACGTCCTGGCTCTGCTGCACAAACGGCGTGGCTATCTGGCTGCTCACGCGGTCACGGTAGGCTTGGGGGTCGGTCTTCTCCGACTCTGTGGGGGGGCATATCTGCAAAAGAGTGTGGTAATTCACCCAATCGGTCATCACCGGATGCTGGTATTGGCCGGTGGTGGGGTCGAGCGGGCCTTGGAGCGCGAAATAGACCTGCTGGTTTATCCAAATCGAGAGAGGGAAGATGAAATAGGCCACAAACGCCACGGCGATTATTGTGGATCCTGTCTTGCGCAAAAATGGCACGGCGCGGAATGCGATGCCCAATGGAAGGAAGATGGCTAATGCATTTTGGTGGAAGAATTGGAGCAATATTTTCTGGGTGAAGACCGCGCCCACCCCCACGCCGATGATGTCGGTGAGGGTGATTGTCACCTCCGACACCGGCGAGAGGCCGGCGTGCGGCGCGAAGTCGAGGGAGATGGCGCTCGAGAGGCCTTCGGGAAGATAGAAACTGACGCCGAATGTCGAGACCGTGCCCAGGGGGAGTTCGAGGGTGAAGAGGCCGATGTAGAGGTTCATCAGATGGCCCAAAAGCACGCCCTTGCTCGCGCCGCCCGACCATTCAGCCGAGGCATAGACGCTTGAGGCGCTCTCATTGTACGGGAGTTTCACGCCCCCCTCGATATTTGAGTATTTGTTCATGCCCTGCGAATCAGTGGGCATGCAGCCGAGGAACCAATCGACGGAGCGGTAGAGGGCGTTCTCGGGGTTCGAGTCGCTGAACGGATAGAGGTGGATGCTGTCGTTGCAATAGCCCGAGGTGACGAGCTGCTGGTTCGCCACAAGGGTGCTGCCCGACACGTCCCGTGCGAAGGCGGCCAGGCCGTAGAGGGAGGCTATGGTGATGACCACGAGAAGCACGCTGACAAGAAGCTCGTATGTCTCCTGCCGCGCGAATGATTTGACGTTCGCGAGCTGGAATGCCTCGCCCACCATGAATGCCGCCGCGATGATGGCTGCGGCAAGCGCGAGGCCCACGGCCACCATGGCGAACCAGTTGGGCACGAAGAGGGCATTGTCGGCAACGAGGGGGAAATTTGTCGAGCCCTGCGCGGCGACCATCGCGCACAAGACCACCAAAGCCGCGAAGAATACAGAGTGCCTCAACCCGCCACCTCGACAACACCAAAGCGTTTGTTCTCGGCCATTATTTTTAAACAAGAGGATTTCCGCCTCCCCGAACGGAACCTCGAAGCCATCTATTAAAAAAGGGCGTTACGTCTGTTGAGTCGTAAAACTCAGGCCAGGCTTGTCGGGAGTGAATGGCTTGGCGGAATGGGTTGGAATTTAGCCGGTTCCGGGGAGATATGAAGATATGGGCAAACTCGCGCAGAGGCTGGCTATCATCCTGTTGCTGCTCCTCGCCACCGCCATGGCAATCGAGCCGGCGGGAGTCTCGGGCTACTCTGCATGGGTAGGAGTGACGAACGCCACATTCGCCGATTCGCCGTCCGGCCCAGCGGGCTCGACTGGCTCTTTCATCAAGATTCGCGCTTACTATATCACAGATACCATAATCTCCTCGGGCCGCAGCGGAGGGTCCGGCGATATGGGCAGCGGGGACATCCGCACGCAGCAAACCGCGCCGCTCGCAAATGCCACATGGCAGATATTTTTCGACGGAAAACCTTTGCTGAACAAGAGCGGGACAGTCATATGTGACGCCATCAACACTACAGATGTTGGCAAACTCTCCGGCGGGCAATGGCTCGAGCCCGGCGAGGCGATATGCGCGCAGGCGGGGCCATTCTATGCCGCTGACCCAGATCCGGCGAAGAATGGCGCGCCGAAGGCGCTGACAAATTGGACAGGCTGCGGCATGCTGCAAGTGAGGCTCGTCTCGGCCCCGGACATGAGCAAGGTGAGAAACCTCAACTCGCCGGCCATGCTCTATTGCCCCACGCACCCGCAGAGTCTTGGACTCTATAATATTTTGGGCCTCGGCAACCTCTCGCCTGCATTCATCGCAACATGTTTGCCGATTTTCATTGTGCTGGGCCTTCTCATCGCCTCGATGTATCAGAGAGGCAAAGACCCGCTCTCGTTATTCGACATCACCACGCCGCGTTTGCCGGCCATGCGAAAAGTGAGGATGAAGCCAGTGACACAGCCGTTCCACTTGGCCGCGAAAGGCAGGATGGCGGACCGCATCATCAACCGCTCGGAGAGGGCGCTTGGCAGCACGCTGTTCGCGCTTTATGGGGGGAAGAAGAAGGGGCCGGCGGCCGAGGCTGCGCGAAAGGCGGCTCTTGGCATTCTCCCCACATCGGGCAGGATTTTTTCACGCGATGCTGCGGCAGCGGCCAAGAATAATGAGGCTTACCAGAAAATGCTCAAAGAACTGCGCGCGCTCATCGACAAATCCACCGCATCCGAGGCCGAGAAGAACCGCGCGTGGGCGGCCGCCATGCGCCTGTTGCAGGTGCGCGAGACCATGCTCATCGACAAGGCCGCGCAGAGGTATGCCCGTTTCCCCGAAGCCGGAGTCTCAGACAAAATCAACACGAAAGTGATGGAGTATGCCCCCAAGTTCGCCAAGCCATGGAAATTCTTCATGAAAGCCGGCGACGAGAGGGCCGATTTCTTGCCGGGCATCCCATATGTCGAGAGGACGGGCATGGTGATAAACAGCTGGCTGGCAAGCCGCGCGGGCAGCATCGCATTGCGGCGGCAGATAAGAAACACCGCGCTGGCCGAAGTGGGGGTGGCCACGGGCCTCTTGAGCCGCGAGGACAGATTCGCCAAAAGCCATTTGTTTGAGAACAAACAAATGGGGCATTTGCCGCACATTGTGGAGAAGATGCGCAACGAGACCTATCTTTTGGGCCGCGCGATTATGGATGAGCACTTAAAAGCGCTGATGATGGCGGCGATTTTGGAGAAAGTCAAAAAAGAGGGCGAGAAGGCGGGCGCGATAGAGATAAACACGAAGAGGATGCAGGACATTCTCGCGCTCGTGGACAGGGCGCAGCGGGGGGCGGGCGGCGACCAAATCAAGATGCGCCTGCTGCTGGCGAAGTCTCTCAAAGACTATTTCGACAAGAACGCCGATATCAAAATATTCGACGCGGCCGGAAATGAGGTGGACAGAAAGATTTTCCTCGAGCAGGTGGACAAACACGTCGAGAGGGCCCACGACATACTAAAAGCCGACAAACTGGCAGTGAATGGCGGCCTGCTGCCCGATTTCAACAATCCCGATGTCAAGAAGATGAATCCGGACGACATCTACAAGCGCTACACTTCGATGGTGGCCCTGACGCAGGAATACAAGAAGCAGGCGCTCGAGGGAGTGAAGGACGGGCGCGTGCCCATGGTTTATCTTGACCATGATTTGGCAGAACTGCTGGGAAGGGCGGTGAGCGTGCGCTATTTGCAGGGCAAGCTCGAACTGCAGGACGACGCGCACCGGATGCTGCACATACGCCTCGGGATGGAGGAGGAGCTGCTGCGAAGAAATTTCTTTGACTATGTCATCGGGGCGAAAGAGATACGCAATTCACGGGGAGAGCTTGTCAGGCCGTTCGAGAACGGAGCATACAACAACAAGTGGCTCGACGGGGACAAGGATAAACGCATAGGAGTGGACGGCGTGCTCAAAGCGATAAATTTCGGCGCAATCCGCGGGCCGCTGGATTACGCCAAGCGCGGGGAATTCGCGGCAAGGAATTATCTCACAGGCTACAATGCGAGCAACATCGGCTACACATGGGAGGCCGAGCGCAACAAGATAGAGATGCTGCGCCAGACGCTGAACAACGCGATTGGCGGCGGCAATGAGACATTTTTGCGCAACTACTGGACGCAGGTGGATCGGAACCTGCTCACTTACAATACACTCAAAGCTGGCGCGAAATTCTACACTGGCAAGGACTGGAATGCTGACACCTATGAGGAGTGGAAAAAGCGCGGCGTGACTTATGGAGACGTGCAGAAAGGCGTGTGGCTGATTGGAGGGGAGAGGGTGCTCACGCCTCTGCCGTCCGGAGTCATTCGAAACGAGGACGGGCAGCTTGTGCGCGTGCTCTTCAACATAGACAGGCGCAACAAGGATGCCGAGAGGGTGGCATATGACATGCGCACGCGCACCGATGCGCTTTTGGAGAGGGATCGGGACGGGCGAGCGCTCTACCAGTACGGCTCATATTCGCTCCTTATGTCTGATTACGCCGACCGCCCCATCAACCTCTCGCTGCTCTTCAGGACAAAAGACGGCAAGAGCTTCAAGCCCGGCTCGCCCATGGACCGCGAGACGCGCATACTCTCGTCCCAGCTGTCGTCCGCGTGGTCGGAGATGACGAGCCCGGCATATGGCATGGAAAACATGTTCCAGCGCACGCGCACCGACGAGGACAGGAAGAGGATGCTTGAGATGCTCAAAAGCCCCGGAATGTCGGCGGTGGAGGCCGAAGCGAGACTGTCGGGCCGCGGGCTGAACCGCGCCGAATTGATGGCCAACATCCGCCTCACCGAGAGCATGCTCTACGACCATGTGCGCATGACAACGCGCGCCTCGCTCAAGGACGACCCGACGATGTCGGCCAACATACGCTTCGGCAACCGCGCCACGCAATTCCTCGAGCGCGTGATGCGCGGCGGGGCGCACGAGACTGACGAGAGGCTGCACCAGTGGTATGCGTCACAGGCATATACGCGCATAGTGCTGCAGACATTCGGCAAGGACTGGAACAACGGCATCTTCCACTCTGACGAGGTGACGGATTCGCTCGAAGCCAAGAAGGCGCTGGGCAGATTGAGAGGCGAGCAGCTCGAACTAATGAGCAAGGCCAGCCTCGACACAGAGCAGAGGCAGAGGCTGGTGCAGCTGCGCGCGCAGATAGGGGCGCAGATAGCGGATGTTGCACGCCTCGAGCAAAAGAGCCGGGATTACCAAAAAAGCAACAGCTATGTGGACCGCCAGCTCAAGAAAGTCGCAGACTCGTGGATACCGTTCTACAATATCGCCGAGCAGACCAACATGCGTGACCCGCGCATAGCGGCAGGCGGCGGTTATGCCATGGGCCCGGCCATGATGGTAGGATACCAGACAGGACAATTCGTCGGAGAGCGGCCGCAGATGTGGTCGGCCTACAACATCAACCCCGGAGACAGGATGCTGAGCGTGCTTGCCCGCCCCTCGCAGTGGGCGGCCATAGCGTTCGGCGCGCAGACGCGCACATTCTTCACCAAGATGACGGGCTACACCACGGTGTATCACATGGACCCCGAGCGCGGCATTTCGGGCGTGAACACGCACGAGCAGGGAGTTGTGGAGGCTTTCCAGTCGCTCTTCAAGCCGAGCCAGTCATTCGACTGGTTCACGAGATTTATGCCAAAGCCAGTGGTGCGCGGATTTAAGGCGAAAGATTACAAGGACGAGTTCGGCTGGAACCTCACTGATGAGACGAACTACACTGGCAAATACTTCAACTGGCCCATCAGTTTTAGAACCGGCGGCTCGGGATTCAACCGCGGCCAGATTGGCGGCAAGTGGGTGACGGCCGAAGACTTCTCCAATCCGATTGACGAGGGGCGCTACGAGCGCATGGGCATGGACGTTGGCAGCGCAAAAAGGCAGCACAAGCTGGGGCTGACGTTCCGCGAGGAGTACATGCTGTGGAACAACCGCGGCTCGGCGGAGATGCAGGGCGAGATGAAACAGAATGCAGATGCGCTAAAAAACCAGCTTCGGACGGCGACTGATGCGACCGAGCGGCGCATGCTCAATTACCAGATACGCGAATATGACGACACCCTCAAAGCATCTCGGGCGGCATGGAAAATACCCGGAGTGGGCGCATTCTTACGCCAAGGCTATTACGGGGTGGAGAACCGCGCGGGATATGACATATCGGCCATCGGCTCGGCGCACAGGCCATGGGAGATGTACTCGCCATATCACAAGAATGTTGGCAGTGCATGGATTCCCGGTATGCTGCAGATGGACAAGTCAGGGGACATGCAGATCTTCCCCCGCCTCTCGCGCACCATATCGGGCGCATGGAGCGGCTCGGCCGGCGGATTCAAGGATGAGAAGACCAAGGAGGTCACGACGCGCGGGCTGTATGACGGCGCGCGCAAAGGCTGGTTCGGCTCCGGAGATGAGCGACATAACACCAGTCCGCTTGGCGGATTCGAGAAACTGGAGTATGGGTGGAGGGCGGGGCAGGGGGGAGAGCCGGGACGGGTTGAGAGGGGCGCGGGCCTGCTCAACACATTCTATGACCAGCGGAGCGATGAATACCGCGCAGGCGGAATGAGCCGCGATTTGTTCCGCGACGCGCTTCATGACGTGTACAGGCGTGAGACGCCCCTGCTGCCCAAGATGCTCGACTTGGAGATGCAGCGCCAGTCATGGTCTTTTCAGAATTCGCAGTATGTGATTCCGCTCGCACCGCTCTACTTGGGCGTGTACCACATCTTCCGCCATTCGAGCAAGTGGGCCCGTGAGCAAGCATGGAACAGCGAGCACCCGTCCGAGAGGGATTACGGCGAATTGACGCCTGATGAGAAGAGGCGCAATGCCGAGATGAAGAGGAGGATGGCGGGCGCGGGAGACTCGTCGTATTCGTGCCCGACGCACGGAATCATATTGAGAGGGGGGCAGGCCTGCCCGCTCTGCCGCAGCGACGAGGCGCTAAAAGCCGAGCGCGAGAACACGTTCCTCAAAAAAGCGCCGGCGAAAAAGGGCGAGCAGTTCAAGAACTGGGCCCGCTCGTGGATGTCGATTGCGCCGGGACTGCCGGGCTATTACAACAACTATGTTGATCAGGCCCACTGCGCGCAGCATGGCATCGGTTATGCGCGGGGCACGGCATGCCCGCTGTGCACGGAAGCCCGCGCGCGCCAGGCGACCAACGAGGCTGAACGGCAGAAGATCAGGCAAACATACCGCGAGCTCAACGACAACGCCAAAGAGATACAGAAAATCAGCAGGGACCATCTGCGTGGTGGCAGCGATCTTGAGCGGGGAAAAGATATCCAGAGATTGATGGCCGAGAGGGACAGGATAGCCGAAAAAGGCGGCTTCCGCCTCGAGGACACGAGAGTGGGATTTAGGCCCGGGCGGTCGTACCTGCAAGCGGAGCACGCGGATTTGCAGAAGTATGAGAGGGAGTACACGCCAGAGGTGCGCAAGAAGAAGGAATAGGGGAAAAATCAATGGGGGCTTTTTTAGGCCCAGCTTGCGCCGATGCCCCGGCCCGCGTAATCGCCTTTTTTATACTCACGGATGAAAACAGGCTCGATGCACACGGACAACCGATTCCTCATCCTCTCGCTCGTGCTGGCCGCCGCCTCCTTCCTCCTCGCATCCGGCTGCATTTCGAACATCGACAGCCAGGACAAGCTATCGGTGGATTTGGACCACGCGCCTGTCTATAATTTCTCGAGATATGTGAATGCGAGCATGTGCCTGCCGGTCAACAATGTCACGCCGTGCACATGCATGCTCTGCACCGCGGACAAAGCATCGTGGGGGGCGCGTGTGCTGAGCCTCATCGGGCTTGGGGACATAGAGTTCAGCCTGAACAATTCACAATGCTACTTCCGCGCCTGCAATTACTCCATGTACAATGACACCATAACCAATTTCATCGCAGACAAGGCGAGCGCGGCTTGCAGGCTAAGCGATACAGACACCACGGACAAGATTTGCGCCCCGCGCTATTTCATGCTGGGGCAGGGATCGAATCCTGCCGATTACGCGGCCGCGCAGCGCTATTGCGACGGGCAGCTGAAGATGCCGGTGATTTGGGCGGTGCCGAATGAATCCGGGATGCTTGCCAAAATGCCGGTGCAGCCGGCCACTCTCTCGTGCTATCTGACAAAAGACCAGATGCCGGTTGTGGTGTGGTATTCTGCAGGCAAATTCATCGACGGGGCAGGATACACTGACATGGTGAAGAATTTGAGCCAGCCAAAAGCATCTGTGCCGCTGAGCGGGCCGGTAATGGTGACAACTGAAGCGATGCTCAACCCGTACAAAGCAGATGGCATCACGCTCGACTTCGACAAGCTCGCGCAGGTGGGAAGGCAGCTTGGCACCATCCGCGCGAACTGCCCCAAATGCTTAAGCGTGCTCGCGCTCAACACCACGACGAACTCGAGCTACCAGCCCGACTTGTGCGCACTCGATTATTTCCTCAACAATAACACGATGACGCCGAGGCCCGACATTTGCGCCGCTGCTTATGCGGGAAGCTCGATGTGGACTGACCGCACAAACCTCATAGGCTCGGTGGATTTGATAGGCGTTGGATTTGACGCGAATGCCGACCCGCACGTGCCGAGCTGCAGCGCAGAGGCCGAAGTGGGAAGGCACTTGGGCTATGCGCGCGCAGCGCTCACGCGATATTACAAGCCGAGCGTGTGGTATGCGCTCGCTATCTCGCCGGGGCCGACAGCAGACGCTAATTGCACATACACTGAAGCAGATGTGCAGAATGTTTGGAGCACGATGATTGGCTCCATCCCCGCGCTCGTGTCCTCTGGAGTGATTGGCGTGGCGCCTTACCGCTTCTCGGACAATCCTGACAACGCGCCGCTGCCTTTCGCTGCCGAGAGGTATGCATTCAATTCGACGCTGACAAGCCTTGATGTTGTTCGGGCGGTGACGAAAGCCGGCGAGCTGACAGTTGTTTCGCAAGACAGCACCCGCCGCATTGTGGTTGCCCGATATCTTGCGTATTTGAATGATTCTAATAGACAGGCCGCATTTTTGGGCGGAGATGACATTGTTTACGCCGCGCGAGTTGACGGCAGCGGAGTTGGCATTTGGGCATTGCCCTCGCAGACAGGATTCACGCAAGTGGGCGGGGAATTCCGCTCGGCGGCGGCATACACCTGGTTCTCGAATTGCGAATATTATTACACAAACCTCGCGCCTCTTTTCCACTCGAACAAGACAATGACAGATGTGGTGGCAAATGCCAAGCTTGACTCTTCCGACAACCGGCATCACATAACAGTGTCGGTGATAGAGCATGCGTCTGACAATGAGACGCAGTTCATCGGAACAGATGACCGCCGGTATTCGGCACGGCCTGATGGAAATGGCACCAAATTATATGAGAGGCCTATTGCCGCGCAGAGCACGCAGCAGCCTTTGATGTTCTCCACAAACGGGCGCGGCTCGATGTGCTCTGCATATGAGACGACTAAATTATATTCACGCACGCAGGTGATATCGAGCCCGGACGGTTCGGCGCCTGTCACGTATAACTTGACACAGTCGCAGAATGTTGATGACCGCAAACGCATCGCGGATTTGGCATGCACGGGCGGCGGATGTTTGGCTACTGTTCCGATGCCAACGGCATTCTGCTATAGATTTGACAAAGTGAAATTCGATGTCAAATACTGCACGGTTTATCCGCAAATAGAGGATGCTGTCGGCGCGCAGAATTTCGATTCGATGTTCATGAGAGCCATATTCCAGGCAGAATCTTCGTTCAGGCGCACAGCGATGTCGAAAAACGAGAGCACCACCGCATGCCAGACAGACAAGAGTTGCGATGATATTGGAACCGCAGCCGCGCAGACCGCCGCCATGGATGACCCCGCGCTGCCTGCCTCGCCATCGCCGCTCACGATTCAGTCGACATGCGATAAAATCCAGAAGACAGATAAAAACCATGTGTGCGCACTTGGTTTGGCGCAGTGCATAGAGCCGCCCTTCTCCTCGGCAGACGCAGCGAAAAACTGCGGCTCGAATGGCGGCGCTTACAATCCATTCAATCCATTCGACTCGGCCTGCTGCGGCACATACAAAATAGTCAATTCGTTCTCGGGCAGCACGGGCGCGGGCGGCTGGCTGAAGAAGGTGCAGGACAAGACGGCCTCGGATCCGGTCTGGCGGGCATTCATAAAGCCGGGCGAGGAGGAATGGTATGCCGCCTGGTTCACCATGAGAAATTACCGCGGCGCGGGCCCGAACATGGATGACTTGGATTACACGCTAAAACAACCCCAATCAACGCAGGATTTGTATGGCGGTCCGGTGGGATATGTCGATCAGGTGCTCTATGCCAACAACGGCGTGCAGAATTACAGCACAAACACCATTATCCGCTACAATGATGCACTCAATAAATGCGGGGCGGGATGCCCGTACCAGCCTTGCACCGGCGGTTCTGGCGGCGGAGGAAGCAGTACAGGCGGGAGCGGATAGACAGCCGCTTCTTTAGAATATCCCCGGCCACAGCGGAGGTCTTTCGTCTGTGCACATGTTTTTGTAGAATCCGACGTTGGCAAAAGCGATGAGCCAGTTCGTGATGAGCTCGTGCGCGGCGAAATCCCGTTTGCCCAATATGAGGATATGAAGCATCTGGAAAATCGCGGCAACGACTACGAAAATGCCGAGCACGAGAAGCGCTATGACGCAGATTGATGCCCAGATGATGCGGATGAAAATCTCGAGGCGGGAGGCTTTCTCCTCGTAGTCGACTTTTATTTTCACGGTTTTCATATGGAATCACCTTGTTATTACAGATATTCCATTCGCCATATCTTACAGCACCCGAGCCTTGTTTTTCCCTAACAGCACTTCGTTCTCATACCGCACGCCGAATTTCGCGCCATACCAGCCGGGCTCTATGGCCATCACCATGTTCGGACGCAAGTGTTCCTTGTTCTTGGAATAGAGATGCGGGGCTTCATGGACATCAATACCTATGCCATGCCCCGGCGCGTGGATTAACTGCGGCCAGCCGGACTTTTTGATGATGCCATCACTTGCGCGAACGACATCTCCGGCGGTGTGACAGTCGGGCATTTGGTCGATGATTAAATGGAAAATGTTTTTTGCCTCTTCGTATTTTTTCTTCTCCTCTTTTGCCGGCCCGAGGAAATAGCAACGGGTGAGGTCTGCGCAATATTTCTTGTATTTCACGCCGAAATCGATGAGCACGGTGCCGTGCCCGAGAGTCTTTTTCACAGGCACATGATGCGGATGGCCGGAATGATTGCCTGACGCCACTATGGGCGGATAGGCGAAGGTGACATCATGCTCGAGGCATTGGCGGGCAAGGATTTTCACAACATCTAATTCTGTCATGGAAGATTTGAGATGGAGATTGCCGAGGATGGAGCGCGAGATTGAGATCGCTTTTTTTATTTTGGAAATCTCGTCCTGTTTTTTCACGGCCCGCATTGATTCGAGCGGCACACTTACGTCCACAAACCTATTCTTGCCGCCGAGCTTTTTGGCTAAATTTATGTGGCGCAATGCGCTCAGATTCTCCAATTCGAGGCCGATTTTGCCTCGAGGAAGATTCTTTTTGAGAAGAGGGATGAGCTGGCCGGATGAGACGGGTACCACGCGGCCCTTGAAGATATCACGGGCTTGTCGTTCGTTCATTCTTGGCGTGAATAGAGTCTTGCCCCGCTTGGTGAGCAGAAGCACCGAGCTGTCAATTTCGGCTTTTGCATTATAGAGGAAATTTGCCCCAGAGCCTACAGATGTTTCCGGAGAGAAGAGCAGGACAGAGGAGCAGGTTTTGAGCGGGAATGCCATAGAGTGAGAAGAATGGGGGGATATTTATAGATGGAGCATAGCACTGGAAAATTCCATCCTCGACACCTGACCACCGGAAGACCACCGGAAACCTACCCTCTCCAAACGAGCTTACGCTTTTCGTGCATTAATAATTACGCCTCGCTCGAAAGTTGAGCGGACGGATTGGATGGACATGGCACGAAGAAGCAAAACCCCCAAAAAAGAGGAGAATGTGAGCATGCAGGCGCCGGCTGCCGAGATGGTAGAGAAATTGAGAATGCAGGCGCCGGCAGGTATATTGGCACCAGAAGCGGCCCCGAATGTGACAATGGAGATGGCCAGAAAAGAGGTTGCCGAGACGAAGATTTCGGCCCCCGCACCCGCAGTGGAGGTTGCAAACATCGAATCGGCCGCGAATTGCGAAAAAACTGCTGCATTGAATCTGGTCCCGCCGGACCATGGCCATAACTGAATTATTTCCTCACTTCGAGATGGTAGAAGAAGTCGTCCTCTTCAACCCCATCTTCCGAATCGGCGTAATCAAGCCCGTCTTCGTCCGGCTCGCCTCCTTCATCAGACTTGCCTTTCTTTTCATCCTTGGCTTTCTTCTTGCCGGATTCGGGAGGTTCGGAGCAAAGAGGCTCGTATATTTCGACATAATCCTTCTGCGGTTCCACTCTTGTTTTGCATTTCGCCTGCGCCAATTCTGCCGAGAGATAGAGGAAATTCACGTCCACGGTCCATTGCGAGTTGTATTCGCGCACAAGGGAAAGATTCCACATGTCGGGCGGGATGGCGAAATCATCGGCGCGGTAGAATCCGTAATCGAAGACGTCGAGCAGGCCTTCCGGCGAGAGATGCCTGCTCAGGAACATGAGCGCGTCTTTTGCCGTGCGGTTGAGGGGCAGGCGATAATCAGATGGCATGGCACGTATCAAATCAGCCTCGAAGCGGGAGAGGTTCTCCCATGGCATGGGGATTTCCACGGGCGAGAGGTCTGCGCCGTAATGGATGGTGCACACTTCATCGCCATGCCGGCAATAGACGTCGGCCGGCAAATCGCACAAAAGCTCGTTGCAGCGGATGAGGTCGAATGATGAGGAAGAGCCAATCGATGTGTTCGGAGAATCCGAACGGTGCTTGCGCGAAGAATTGAGTTCTTTGTAGGGGTGCGATGCGTCCCATTCCACCTTGTCGACTTGAGCGGCGAATCCGCATTTCTCGATTGTCTTCTTCGCGCGCTCAAGCATGGAGTGGGAAAAATCAGCAAGAGTATAGCGGACAAGAGGCAAGATTGAGCTGTCGTTGTCCTCATCTGCCAATTTGAGCTCTTGCAAAAAACCAGCAGCGAATGCGCCCTCGCCCACACCGGCTTCGAGAACAGAGTATTTGTCTTGAGGGTGCACAAGCGTCCATGCATGAAATGCCCTCGCATTGGCGCGCGTCAGCAAACCTTGCGGGGATTGGGCGTAAGTGAGGAAATCGTCGTAGATGGATGTGGAAGAAGATTTGTAGTAGGCCGAATTGCGCTCGGCCATCCACAGGCTAAGAGGTTTGGCTTTAGGTAGAGAGGCCATAATCAAAACCAGCTGAACCAGCTTTTCTTTTTCTTTTTGTCGGATTTGTCTTTTTCGTGCCCGGATTTGTCTTTAGGAGAATCTGGTTTGCCTTTTCCGTCGAATTTCTTGAGCAGCTCTTTCTGCTCCTCGCTCAAATCGCCGGGCTTGGGCACCTCGATTATTATGCGCACTATCAAATCTCCGCGCCCCCTGCCGCGCAAACGCGGCATTCCCTCGCCGCGGAGGCGCAGCAAAGTGTGCGAAGCTGTGCCTGCGGGCACATGGACCTCATTTTCGGATTCGAGGGTGGGCACAGTTACATCTCCGCCCAATACGGCAGTGGCAAAGGAGATGCGCTTCTCGAAATAGAGGTCGTCGCCGTCGCGCGTAAAGCGCGAATCGTTCTCCACACGCACGCGCACATACAAATCTCCGGGGCCGTCCGGCCCCCATTCGCCAAGAGAGTGCAATGACAAGCGCATGCCGTCTTCAATTCCTGCCGGCACTTGCACTTCGATTTTCTCGTCTTTTTGCGCATAGCCTTTGCCGCTGCAAGATTCGCATGCAATGCCCGGCACTTGCCCTCTTCCTCGGCAATTAGGGCATGGAGAGACTGTTGAGATGCGGCCGAAGCCGCCCAAATTGCGGATGACTTGAACTTGCCCATGCCCGCCGCATTTTGAGCAGTTGCGCATGCCCGAGCCGGGCGCGGAGCCTGTGCCTTTGCAAGTGTCGCATGGGCCGTTTCTGCGGAAATTCAATGAGCGTGTGGTGCCTTTGGCGGCTTCTTTGAGCGAGATGTTCACTTCGGCTGAAAGAGAGCGGCCCTTTTGGCTTGACTGGCCGAACATGGATGAGAACATCGAGCCGAACGGGCTGTCGTCCGAGTCGCCCATGTTGCCAAAGGAGAAGCCCATGGAGCGGAAGAGGTCATTGAAGTCCGAGAAGTCGGCATTGCGGAAGATGTCCTCTTGTGAGAAGCGCTGGTCGAAGCCCGAGTGGCCGTACTGGTCGTAGATTTTTCTTTTCTCTGGGTCGGAGAGGGCGGCATAGGCTTCGGAGATTTCCTTGAATTTTTCCTCTGCGCCCGCGTCTTTGTTGCGGTCGGGGTGGAACTGCATGGCTAATTTTCGGTAGGCGGATTTGATCTCGTCTACACTGGCGGATTTTGAGCCGGACGATCTTCTTGTCCGAGTACTGCGCGACGTAGACGTTGCCGTCCGGGT
>CAIXYX010000062.1 GCA_903923795.1 uncultured Microcaldota archaeon | reverse complement strand
GGCCATTGACACCGCCTTGGAGGGTATCAAAAACGGCTGCGGGCCTTTCGGCGCTGTTATCACCACGTTCGGGGGCCGGCTGCTTTCGGTTTCCGCCAACTCAGTGGTGCAGGCCCCCGACCCCACCCGCCATGCCGAAATGAATGCGATTAGCCTCGCAGCCGGAGCGCTGGGCATGACGCGCAAGAATCAGAGCGCGCCGGTCTTCTTGTCGGACACCGTCCTGTACACCACCACGGAGCCCTGCTTGATGTGCCGGGGCGGAATTTATTGGGCCCGGATTCCAATAATTATTTATGGCACCAGCCAGAAGGATGCGCGCGTGCTTGGCTTTGACGAGATTAACATCTCAGACAAGCATTACCAGAAGCTCGGCCAACGTGAAATAGTCATTGTCAACGACTTCATGCGCGAGGAAGCCAAGGTCATCTTTGAGCAGTATCGTAAGATGCATGGCACTATGTACTGAGAATCAACAAAATATACCAAGAGTCAACAAAAATAATAGACGATATTCAATTTTCATCCACAGAATACTTTCTCTTATTTAAATCTTCTTTTCCACAGCCACAAGCCCCTTTATGGGGATGTGGGAGGTGAGATGGAGCCCGCCCGGGTGTACCATCTCATCTTCTTTTCAACCCCTTAATCGAAAGATTGTGAAAAGAAGACAAAAGACAGCCGAAAAGAAGCACGGCGTCACAATAACGTTAATTAATCCCCTTTTCCTCTCTATTTTCGATGAAAACCAAGCACCCTCCTTCCCTCGCCTCCATCAAGGCGATTCTTTTCGACATTGACGACACCCTCTTTCCCTCATCTGAATTTTCCCACCTCGCCCGCCACAACGCCATTCGGGCCATGGTGCAGGCCGGCCTGCCAACCACTCAGCATTATGCCGAGAAGGTGCTTAATCAAATCGTAGAAAGCCGCGGCTCGAATTATGGCAACCATTTCGACCTCCTCGTCCGCCGCTTCCCCTGTCCAACCCCAAGCCGCGTTGTGGCGGCCGGCGTGGGGGCTTATCACAACACCAAATCCTCCATCTCGCCATACCCCCAAACGGCGCACCTGCTGCTTGAGCTGCGCGAGCGGGGATTCATCTTGGCCGTAGCATCCGAGGGTGTGGCGCTGAAACAGTGGGACAAACTCATCCGTCTGGGTTTGGACCCCTTCTTCCACCACGTCTTCGTCACTTCCACAAACAAGGAGGGCAAGACGCCGGCCTTTTACCGCCAAATCGCGCGCAGCCTGCATCTGCACCCCTCCCAAATCCTGATGATGGGCGACAATCCGGCCAAGGACATCGTGCCGGCAGCAGCGGCAGGTATGCATACTGGCCGCCTTCTTTTGGGCAAGCACGCGCGCGAGCGCGCCAAGGCCTCATTCGCCCTGCGCTCCCTCTCGTCGCTTCTTTGGATTCTGCCAGACCATAGGAAAAACTAGGATGTCGCTGGAGCGGAGTCAGCGTATCCTGTCTTATCCCGAATTAAGGTCCTCTCGGTAACCAGAATTATGAAAACGCTTGAACTATGGCAGGTTACGGAGTTAATCCACAGGCGCAACTGGG
>CAIXYX010000061.1 GCA_903923795.1 uncultured Microcaldota archaeon | reverse complement strand
TACGCATTCGGTCACTCTCAATTTAACGGTGGTTCCGTCCGCTTCTCCAGGTTGTTTACTAACTGGTGTTACGATAGGCTGCAGCTCAGGGGCTTCCTGTCCGAATTAATAAATCAATCCCTTATTTGACCTCATTTACTTTATATGCTATATATAAAAGAAAAGAGGTATTGGAAAAGCATAATACTAGTGCTGCTTGGTTTAAGGATTTTATTCTTGGAGGCCAAGACGGCCTTGTCAATGTTCTGGGCATATTGCTTGGCATAGCATCGGGCACAGGAAATAAGGGAGTGGTCATATTGGCCGGACTCGCCGCAACAGTGGCAGAATCAGTGTCGATGGCGGCGGTGGCATACACGTCGGCGCGGGCGTCACAGGACCATTACAGGGCGCAGGAGATGCAGGAGAGGCGCGAGATAAAGGAGATTCCGGATGTCGAGCGAAAGGAGATTGAGCTCATATATTACAAGAAAGGATTCAGGGGGAAAGCGCTCGAAACTATTGTCAGGCAGATAACATCTGACGAGGAGTTGTGGCTCAACACCATGATGCGCGAGGAATTGGGATTATATGAGAGCGAATTCGTGGACCCTGTGCGCGAAGCCATAGTTGTCGGCGTGGCGTCTGTTGTCGGCTCGCTCATTCCCCTCATTCCGTTCTTCTTTATGGATGTGGCGCAGGCCATGCTGGCTTCGGTGGCATTGTCAGTCGCAGTATTGTTTGGCGGCGGGGCGCTCAAAGCGCGCATGACAACAGGCAGCTGGTGGAAGTCTGGAATGGAGATGGCGCTCATCGGCGGCGCGGCCGCTCTGGCAGGATGGCTGGTGGGCACGCTGCTTAGCGCGCACGCGGTTTGAATGCAAAATCATGTTCGGGGTGGATTTCATGAAAATCTCTGTGAATGACGCGAAGAATTTGAAAGACATCGACGGCATGGTGCTGGCTTATTGGCAGGCGGAGGATGCTGCCAGGCGCCCCGAACTGCCTTTATGGGCATCGGGCTCGATTGATACGGCGGAATTCTCTGGCGCAATCGGGCAGATGGTGATGCTCCGCTCGCCGGCATCTCATCGCATCGATGCATCTGCATCCACCTCATCATCCGCTCCTCCAGCCCGATGCGTCCTCCTGCTCGGCCTTGGCATGCCCGCGAAAACAAATTCGCATGCTTATGTGAATGCGTATGCGCAAGGATTCGGCGTGCTGAAAAATGCGCGATGCAAAACAATCGCGCTGCAAATCAGCGAGTGGCCGGGCGCACAAAATGCGGGGAATCACGCCCAACTTTCATTCCCTCATCTGGTCGGGCGCATAGCATCTCAGGTGATGATGGCGGATTATGCTTTTGACAAATACAAGCAGGTCGACAAGAATTCGCCCAAAGCAAGTGTTGATGAAGTCGTGCTAATGGTGCCTGCGGCCCATGCGGCTGCGGCGCACGCATCGGTTTCGCGCGGGGTGAAAATCGGCGAGGCCGCAAACCTCACCCGGATGATGCAGAACGAGCCCGGCAATGTCGCCACACCGTCGTGGATTGCCGCGCAGGCTGCGCAGACGGCCCGGGCGGCGAAGAATGGCAGGCTGTCTATGCGCGTTATCGGCAAATCCGAACTTGCCAGATTGAAGATGAATGCCATGCTCGCGGTTGCGGGCGGTTCTTCGCAGGAGCCGAAACTTGTGATTATGCAATACAGAGGCGCGCCGGGGAGAAAGGAATGGGACACGGCCATTGTCGGCAAAGGCGTGACATTCGACTCGGGAGGCATCTCGATAAAACCCTCTTCGAAGATGGACGAGATGAAATTCGACAAATCGGGCGCGTGCGCGGTCATCGGAATATTGTCAGGCTGCGCCTCGCTGGGTCTGCCGCTCAACGTGGTGGGCGTGGCGGCGCTTGTCGAGAACATGCCGGGCGGGCACGCGTATAGGCCCGGTGACATAGTCACGGCGTGCAACGGCACGACGATAGAGGTGCTCAACACTGATGCGGAAGGCAGACTGGTGCTGGCAGATGCGCTTGCTTATGCCGCGAAACACTATTCCCCGAACACCATGATTGATTTGGCCACATTGACAGGCGCCTGCGCTGTGGCGCTCGGAGATTTGGCATCGGGCATTTTGAGCGATGATGACGAGATGGTTGATGAGCTTGTCGCGGCTGGCGAGAGGTCGGGCGAGAGGGTATGGCGTTTGCCGATGTGGCCAGAATACGACGAGAAAGTCAAGAGCGAAATAGCAGTTGTGAAGAACATGGGCGAGCCGGGGAATGCGGGCGTCACGGCCGGCGCGTCTTTCCTAAAGCCATTTGCCGGCGAGGGAAGATGGGCGCACATAGACATCGCGGGCACGGCTTATGGCTCGAAACCCCGCGGCGGGATGTCTGCGGGTGGGTATGGAACGGGAGTCCGGCTGGTGCTGGAATATTTGAGCCAGTATAAAACGTCGAAGAAAAATCGAAATTAACAAAATAAAAAAGAAAATATTTTTTTATTTTTGGCGTTTTTATCTGATGTAGGTGAGGTCTTCGGGTCCGGCAGGCCGATTCTCGCTCATCGCGGCCTTCGAGGCGCGGGCCTCCATCTTCTTGATGAATTTCTCGCCCTGCTCTATTTTCACCTTGAGCGCTTCGAGGTCGAATTTCATGCCCAAGAGGCGGCCCAAAGCTTCGCATGTGGCCGAGGCCGAGCGCGGGTCGACATAACTTCCATGAGTCTCGCCCATCAAGCATAAACCGTGCATGCCGCGCAGGCGGCCCAAGCC
>CAIXYX010000060.1 GCA_903923795.1 uncultured Microcaldota archaeon | reverse complement strand
ATGGGCCGCCCCTCCAGCACCGGCAATAATGATTTTTATTCCGCGGGATTTGGCGGACGAAACAAACTCATTCACAAGGTCGGGCGTGCGGTGAGCCGACGCAACTTTCATTTCTGTGCCCACTCCAAATTCCTCCAATACTTTGGCCGCTTCGCTCATGACCTCAAGGTCCGACTTGCTGCCCATGAGGATTCCGACAATTGGTTTTGATGAGTTGGCCATAGAGTTCACCTATCGTTTTCTTTTTCCGCCCGATTTTCTGCGTCGTGCCGGCGCTTTCCGTGCCACGGCGGCCATTCCGCCCGCCATCATCAAAGTGCGCGTCGGATATGGTATGCCTATGTTATGCGCCCTCAAGCTCTCAAGCACCTCTTCGCGCACCTCGCCGGCCACCGATTCGCTCTGGGCGTAATCGCTCACCGACCACATCACCTTGAACACAAGCGCCGAATCCCCGAAATTGTCGAGGCGCACGGATGGCTCCCGCTTGCTTATGCGCGGGTCCCTCTGCCGGACGGCTTCGACCGCGCCGAGAATTATCCTCTTCACTTCTTTTGGTTCGGCCGAATAATCCACTCCAACTGTGAATGACGAGCCTTTCCAGTTGTCGTCGAGCCCGCGCGAGAAATTGACCACAAGCGTGTTTCCTATCTGTTTGTTGGGCACGAAATATGTGCAATTGCCCCGCGTGCGGATTTTCGTGGTGCGCCAGCCGACCTCCTCCACATATCCCTTTATGGGGCCGTTCTCGCTATCGAGCGCGATGAATTCCCCTATTTTTATCGGCTTGTCGGATAACAACTGCAAACCGTTGAAGAAATTGGCCAAAGTGTCCTGCAATGCCAATCCGACAGCCAAGCCTGCGATGCCCAATCCCGCGAGGAACGGGCCGGGGTCGATGCCGAAATTGCCCAGCAGGACGATGATGGTGAACAGATAGACTGCCCACACAACAAGCCGCCGTGCCATGGGGAACACGTCCCGCGAGACATGCAGCGCCTCGCCGCCGTGGCGGTTGCGCAGTTGCGGCGCCAGCTCCTGATAATACCAAAGCACAAGGGCGTTGGCTATCCCCGAGGCGAGCATTCCGGCCGAGAATATGAGCGCGCCCGCCAGCCACTGGCTCCACGCAACGCCGAACAGCGGCGTCGTATCAAAAGCCGCCTGCCCGAATGCCCACAACCCGAGAACAAGCGCGCTCACGCGCACCGGCTTTGGCAGCGAATCGACTATGAAGTCATCGAGGTTGGTTTTGGTGTGCGCGGTGAGGGGCTTTAGCACATGCACGATTATCCACAGGACGATTTCGGCGGCTATCTGCACGCAGACCCATAATGCCAGCCCCGGAATCAAGTGGGCGGCGAACGGGCCTATGGAATTGACCCATGAACCGAAGTCGAACGAGCCGGCCGAACTGACCGCCGAGCCCAGAGCCGTCGAATTGTTGGCCGCTGCCGAGCCGAGAGCCGTCGCCGTCGTGTTGTTGACTACCATATTCAATTCTACATGGGTTGTGCCTATAAACCCTTATGCAAAAACGTGCGCGTATAAAAGAGACAGGAACACGGGCGTCTGGCGGGCTTTTTCGGCACGCTCATCAATTATAAGTTTTCGTCCCATGACATACTCCATGACACGCCCGCTCCATTTCGTGCTCCTGGCCTCATTCGCCATAATCTCCCTCCTCTTCCTCTCCGGCTGCCTCAATTCCGGCTGCACATCGGACAAGTCGTGCAAGGACTGGCAGACCTGCAACACCACAAGCAAGACATGCATAGGCAAAGCCGGCACCTGCGCATCCGATGCGCAATGCAATGATTCCCTCAAAACATGCAGCGCCGCCACCCACACCTGCCAATACGTCGCGAACAAGTGCAGAGCCGACGGCGACTGCGGCGCGTGGCAATTGTGCGTCGAGGCCACCAATGACTGCAAGCCGAAAGCCGGCTTCTGCGATTCGGATTCATTCTGTGACCAGACCAACGATCGCTGCGACGAGACCAAGCACACCTGCGTGCCAAAGGCGGGCCGCTGCCGCAACAGCTTCGACTGCTCCGATTACCAGACATGCGACACGCCGACGCGCTCCTGCGTGCCCCTCATAGGCCGCTGCGACCTCGAAGTGGACTGCCCGGGCTGGGAGACCTGCAACACCACATCACATTTCTGCTATGTCCGCCCCGGCTTCTGCCAGAACGACCTCAACTGCGCAAACTGGCAGGTCTGCGATTCCACGCTGCACAGATGCACGACCGGCCCCGGCGCCTGCGAGCGCGACGAGCAGTGCAGCCAATGGGAGCTGTGCAATCTCCAGACACACGGCTGCGAGGCCAAGCGGGGCCTGTGCGGCTCCTCGGGCGACTGCACCACGTGGCAGGTCTGCGACATCTCCAACCGCCGCTGCGTGAGCCGCCCCGGCATGTGCTCGTCCGACGCCGAATGCGGGCCGGCCGACCAGTGCAACACCGGCACCCATGCCTGCGCCATCCGCCCCGGCTTCTGCCACACTGCAATCGACTGCCCGTATCAGCAGCGCTGCGACAACAACGCAGGCTCGCCGACGCAGTACCGCTGCATCAACATCATCTGCACAAAGAACGACGACTGCCCCGGCTCGTCCTGCGACCCGCAGACGCAGCGCTGCCGCGGCGCGAAGTAATCCTAAAAAAATAATCGAATGTCCTATTCGAAAGTCAGGCGAACTCGGACTTGATCTCGAGCTGACTCATACAGAAAGGTGATTTGAATGGTAGACCAATTCAACGACGAATGGGGGCCCGAGCGCGTGCTCAAGGTCCATGACCCGAAAAGCGGCGTGCGCGGAGTGCTTGTCATAGACAACACGGCAAGAGGGCCCGGCAAAGGCGGCATGCGCATGGTGCCCGACATCACCACTCAAGAGGTGTTCGGCCTCGCCCGCGCCATGACGTGGAAAAATGCTTTGGCAGACATACCGTTCGGCGGAGCCAAGGCCGGCATAAAAGCCGACCCGAAAAGCGTCAACAAAGAAGAGGTGATGCGCTCATTCGCCCGCCTCCTTGCGCCAGTCATCCCCAAATACTACATAGCCGGACCTGACATGAACACAACCGAGCGCGAGATGGCATGGTTCGCCGACGAATTGGGCACAAGAATGGCCTGCACCGGCAAGCCGTCCGCAGTGGGCGGACTGCCGCACGAATTGGGCTCCACGGGCTTTGGTGTCGCTCACACCACTCAAGTGTCTATGGAATACATGAAGAAACCCCTCTCGGGCGCTACCGTTGCCATCGAGGGCTATGGAAACGTCGGCACATTCACGCACAAGTTCCTCACCGAGATGGGCGCCAAAGTGGTGGCCATATCCGACTCGAAGGGCACGGCTTATCTGCCAAAGGGTCTTGATTACGACCACGCGCTCGAGACAAAGGCCAAGCAGGGCACAATCACCAAATACGAGGGCGCCGAAGTCAAGAGTGCGGCCTCGCTTTTTGGCCTGAATGTGGACATCCTCATCCCCGGCGCGAGGCCCAACGTAATCACCGACGCCAATGCGGGAGATGTCAAGGCCAAACTCGTCGTCGAGGCGGCCAACATCCCCATGACTCCGGCTATCGAGGCAAAGCTCGCCTCCCGCGGCATAGTCGTCATCCCCGACTTCGTGGCCAACGCGGGAGGCGTCATCTCCTCCTACGCCGAGACCATCGGCCACACGCCGGAGCAGATGTTCGTCATGGTGAAGAGCAAAATCCGCACCAACACACAGCTCGTGATGGAGAGGAGCATGGGCAAGGATGTGCGCGGCGCCGCACTCGCCATCGCGCAGGAGCGCGTGCGCGAGGCCATGCAGTATCGGAAATGAGCTGCCACGGCCGCCCTCCAATTTTCTCCTTTTTCATTTTCTTTTTGCCCATCTATTTTTAAATAACAAGTTTCAATAAATATTCATTCGTGGTATTATGGATATTCGCCAACCTCACTCATCGATGCTTAAGCGAAGCTGGGTCGCAGTTCAAAATAATCTCTGTTTCAAACAGCCCCCCGCAGAGCCAATAGAGCGAAACATTTGCATGACCCTTCCCGCCAGCAAGCAGGAAGCGCGTCAGCTGGTTAAAGAGGCTGAACAGAAAATACAGGCAGGCGACAACATCGGGGCCGCCATATGCTATGCCAAAGCATCCTATGGATTCGAGCATATCCCCCGCTGCGACCCTGAAGCGGGCTGCCGGCTCTTGAAATGGGCGGGAGACCTTTTTCTTTTAGAGGGTGAATTGGACAAAGCCCTCAAATATTACGAATCAGCCGAAGAGATGGCCAATCAGTGGTATAAAAAAACCGGCCTGGAGGGCTTCCGCTTGAGAGCAAGCACTTACCACAAACGCGCGCAGCATGTCCGCTCCTTGATGGCCTTGGATATTTCGAATGAGTCGTCCGGTTAGCATTCAACTAACTTTCCGATTTATTAATTCCTCATACTCCAAAGTTATTCATGGGCGAATCCACTCTCTACGACGTTGCCATAATCGGCGCGGGTCCTGCCGGCTGCTCGGCCGCATATTCGGCGGCGAGCACGGGCCTCTT
>CAIXYX010000059.1 GCA_903923795.1 uncultured Microcaldota archaeon | reverse complement strand
TCCAGAAGCAGTAAACGTTGCTGCGCGTTAAAGGTAGAATGTAATACATCTTCCTTCTTGGCCAACGCTTTAGGCCCACTCTTCCCGGCTTTGCGCCGCCCACAGAAGAAGAGGCAGAGTGCTTTCGGCCCCTGGCCGCGCTGCCGGGCTGCGCGCATTTCGCATCATCCAGCCCAGCCTCGCACCCTCCTCGCTTTGATTATTTCCTCTATGCTTCTACTCATAAATCAGAAGCCGGCAAGCCCGCGCTGACGGCGCACATCCCCGGCAACTGGGGCTCGGCTGATTTCGGGGGAACGCCCCGCACCTTGAATATGGCTTATGCGGCGAAATTGAAGCAGATTTTGTGCTTGCTGGACGAGTCTGCGAAAAAGCACGGCCTTGATTGGCCCGTTAATATGGAAGTGGACCACCATGGCCCGACACCGAACCGCGGGGCGGGGGGTTCAGCCCCCCTCCCCTCAGTTTCAGGTTCCTCCGGATCCCCTCCCCCCTGTCAGGCTCTTATTTTTGTCGAGATTGGTTCAGGGCCGGGCGAGTGGGAAAATGAATTGGCGGGCAAAATCGTGGCCGAGGCCATGATGAAAGCGCTTGTGCGGCCCGCGCCGGCTGTTTCGGCCCACTTGGGAATCGGCGGCGGGCATTATGCGCCGAAATTCACCCCGTTTATGCTGGGCTCGCCGGGCCGGGCGGTCGGCCATGTGCTGCCGAAATATCGGGCTGCCGATTTCGACGAGAAAATGCTGGCGCAGGCAATCGAGAAAAGCGTTGAGAAAGTGGAGGGTGCGCTCATCGATTGGAAAGGGCTTGGAAAAGAGGAAAGAGAGAGGATAATTTCGGTGCTGGAAAAAGCAGGAGTGAAATGGGAGCGGATGTGAGGAACTATTTCAGGATTTTCAGACCAGCCCTTCTTTTTTGAGCTTCCGATAACGCCCGGCCCGCGCTCTGTGTTGCAACTCCACCGCCCAATCCTGTGCCTTTTCCTCGGCCTTGAGCTTGTGCAGCATCTCCTCCCGCCATTTCATCTCTTTCATCTCACATCGCCCTCAGCGCCTTTATCCTCTCATCGAGCGGCGGGTGTGTCGAGAAAAGCCCGCCGATGCTCTGCACGATGCCCTTCTTGCCGCCCCCATGCACGGGGTCGGAGATGAACAGCGAAGCTGTGGCCGAATTGGCATGCTGCATGGGCGGCGTGCCTTTCAATTTTTCGAGCGCATTCGCCAAGCCTTCAGGGTTGCGCGTCAGCTGGGCCGATGATGCATCTGCCAAATATTCACGAGAGCGAGAGATGGCGAGCTGAATCAGTTGCGCCAAGATGGGCGCGAGGATGACCATGAGCAGGCCCAATATCATCACAAGGCCGTTGCCCCGCTCGCGGTCCCGGCCGCCGCCGAACAGCATCCCTCTTCCCAGCATATTGCCCAAGATGGCCACAAGGCCAACAAGCACGATGACAAGTGTCATGAAGCGCGAGTCGAAATTGCGTATGTGCGACATCTCATGCCCAAGCACGCCCTCCAATTCGGCGCGGTTCATCAGGCTCAAAAGCCCGGATGTCACAGCGATGGATGCGTGCGCGGGGTCGCGGCCCGTGGCGAATGCATTGGGCGAGGGGTCGTCGATTATGTAGAGTTTTGGTTTCGGAATTTGAGCCGCCAAGGCGAGGCCTTCAACTGTGTTATACAAATAGGCGTCTTTCTGCGGGTCGGCCGGCCGTGCGCCGCTCGCCGCCAGCACAAACTGGTCGCCGAAGAAATATCCTCCGACGGCATAGAAGAGCGAGAAGATGATGGCCACGGGCAATATCCACGCTCCGCCGTCGAAGATGTAGCCGGCGAACCAGACAAGGGCCGCCACCAGCGGGATGACTAAGAGTATGAGCAGCCAGGATTTGGTCTTGTTCGCCCGTTGCACGTCCCAGAAACTGGCCATGGCATATCACCGAACAGATTATTTTACCCGTATTTATCAAAAAATTGAAGTTAAAAATAAAAAAATCAGAATTTGACCTTGACGGCCTCGTGCGCTTCCTCATCGGCCTTGAAATACTCCTTGGCCGAAAAGCCCAACGGGCCGGCGATTATGGCGTCGGGGATTGTCTGAATTTTGGTGTTGTATTCGAGCACCGAGTCGTTGTAGGCCTGCCGCGCATATGCCACCTTGCTCTCTATGCCGTCGAGCTGCTCCTGCAAGAGTTTGAAATTCTCGTTGGCCTTGAGCTGCGGGTAATTCTCGGCCACCGCAATCAGACTTTTCAGCGCTCCGGCGAAAGATGCGTCCGCTTTTGCCTTCTCGCCGACCGTGCTCGCGCCTGCCCACATCGAGCGGGCCTTTGTGACATTCTCGAAGATGTCCTTCTCGTGCTTGGCATAGCCCTTGACGGTCTCGACCAAGTTGGGCACGAGCTCGTATCTCTTTGTGAGCTGAACGTCTATCTGCGCCCAGGCGTTGGCCACGCGGGCGCGAAGCGAGACGAGGCCGTTGTAGGCGAAGATGAAGAAGAGGACGACGAGGACGATGAGTCCGCCGGCCACAAGCAAGATAGTATCGAGTGCCATGGTTAATCACCTGTTCTAAACGCTAATGTTGAAGTAAATAAAGCTATTCCCAAAAAGGGAAAAATCACGGGTGACTTTTCGAGATGCTCGTGCCGGGGCGACCGGCTTGGCCCGCAGCGCCGGTGCCGCTCGGGCCGCCTATGCCGCTCGACGCGCTGGTGCCGCCATTGCCGCCCGCACTGCCGAGTTCGGCATACTGCAGATAGGCCCTATCGGCATAGCCGTTCGAATCCGCCAACTCCACTGGGCAGAGCTGGGTGCGCGAATATGCGAAATTTCGCCCCCGAATTGTCAGATTATGACTCGTTTCATCATAGCTCAGGTTGAATGCCACGGGCGCAAGCGCGACCGTTCGGGCATTGCCCGCCCCCATCACGCAAATCTCGTCCGCATAATGGCCCATCTCCTCCAATTCCATGCGCAGCATGTTCCGCTCGGCAAGGCTGGTTTGCGCGGCCGAAGCATTTGAGATGGCGACAGATGCGATGGCGAGAAGGCTTATGGCCAGAAGAAGGAGCATGAGCCATTCGGCTGTGAGCTGCCCGCGGCGGGGGCGTGAAGAAGAGAGAAAAAATGAAAGAAGTTGGCGGGGCGGGCGGGGAAGTTGCATGCGCTGCTCAACCCGCTTTTTGGTGGATAGGCGTGCATACGCTATTCTCGCAAGTCAGGGAATCGCTCGCGCATTGAGACTGATCCGAGCACGGTTTGCCCTGGTTGCTCATGTCAGAGATATGCTTCCCTTGGGCGGCGACATAGCCTTGTATGTATGAGAATGCTAAAGCCACCATGGCCAGTATCAGCACGAGCAGTATCAGCATCTCGG
>CAIXYX010000058.1 GCA_903923795.1 uncultured Microcaldota archaeon | reverse complement strand
TAAAAAGAAACGAAATTTGGTCGGCCTCGAGGCCGACCCTTAACGAGCCACAATTGGATTTTTTTCTTTTTTCTAATTCAAGCTTCCAATCCAACCGCGCCCTTGGTGACCACCACAACGTCCTCGACGCTCTTTACCGAGCTGTAGAGCACGCTCTTCTCCTTGAGAATGCGTTTTGCCTCCTCTTTCGAGACGTTGGCCAATGGCTCCATCACCACTCGAACGATTTTTCCCTGCTCGAGATCGATGAGGATATCCTGCACGCGGCCCAAGAACTTGCCACCGTCGGTGTAGATGTCCATTCCGTAGATTTTCGAAACCTTCACGCTCATATGCTCACCCGTTTCTGGTCGCTTGTGACGAGATGATAATCACTCGCCTGCCTCCCCTAAAGGGTGACTCATTTTATAATCCTATAAGACGAGCAATATACTCATGTCAGAAAATTCCCCTCCCCCTATCCTTGAACATCGGCATTGGGTGGAGCAGCTGGGCCAGAAAGTCATCGACCGCGGCCCCGGTCCCTACATCATCACCGCCGGCATGACCACCTCCGGCCCCGCGCACATGGGCACCTTGTGCGAAATGCTCTACCCGCAGGCAATAGCCAATCACCTCAACCGCTCCGGCCACCCCATCCAATACATATTCATCGCCGACATCATGGACGCGTTCGACGCCGTCCCTCTCGACATGGCGAAATACTCCGCGCAGCTCGCCCCCTATTTGGGCAAACCCCTCTATGATGTCCCCGACCCGACCGGCAGCGCCGCATCTTTCGGCGAGCATTATCTGGCCGAGAGTTTCGAAATCGCCAAAAATTTCAACATCTCCCCGAAAATCGTGCGCGCTCAAGAGCTCTACATCTCCGGTTCCATGGACAAATACGCGCGCCTCTTCATCACCAATTTACAAAAAGTCAAAGAGCTTGTCGCCACAACTTCGCAAAAACCCGAGCTCCCGCCCGAGTGGTCCCCCATAATGCCCATCTGCGTCAACTGCGGCCGCATCTCCACCCCCCGCGTCACCTCTTACACAGACGACGGCTATTCCTATTCCTGCGACAAAGACGTCAAATACACAAAAGGCTGCGGCCACACCGGCAGCAACAAAATCTCTGACCACAAATACAAGCTCAACTGGCGCCTTCACTGGCCCGCATGGATGGATCATTTCAACACCTCGATTGAGGGCGGCGGCGTCGACCATTTCACAAAGGGCGGCTCCTGGGACACGTGCCAGGCAGTCTTCGCCGACATCTTCAAAAAAGAGCCCCCCATCGGCTACCAGTTCGGCTTCGTGCTCTACATGGGCAAAAAATATTCCAAATCAAAAGGCATCGGTATGGGCGTAAGAGAATTGCTCCAACTCATCCCTGCCCCGCTCTTGGCCTACGCTCTCCTTCGCCCCGACCTCAACGAAAACAGAGACATCAATCCAACTTCAGAAAATCTCCTGCGCCTCATAAGCGAATACGAAGAGGCCGGCCGCCTCGCCGGGCAAATGGGTCTGATGGATGCAAACCCCGCCGGCGCGCATTCCGACAATTCCACCATCTCATCTGATTTGGTGCACCAGACAAAAGCCCCCATGGCCGAAGTCTCCCGCGCCGAGCGCAAGAAAGCCCTCGCCTTCGCCCTCTCAAGCCCCGGCCCAATCTGGCCCATCCCCTTCTCCGACCTCCTCATCTACTACGGCCTCTACGGCGACTGGGACAAAGTCGCATCGAAACTTGGCAACCCCGCCGAAGTCATGCTCCTCTCCCCCCGCATAAAAGTCTGGCAGGCAAAAGGCATGATTCCCGACATCTACAATTTCCAGTTCAAGGGCGCGCCCGCCATAAATGCCGACGTGCGCGAATGGGCCGCCACCTTACATGATGGTATGGATGCGCTCGCCATCCACAATTCTGTCTTCGAATCCGCGCGCTCCAAAAAAACCCCGCCCGCCGAACTCTTCGGCCACATCTATTCCGACCTGCTTGGCAAACCCACCGGCCCCAAAGTCGGCCGCCTCGTCGAAATACTCGGCGTGCAGAAAGTGCGCCAGGCTCTGCTTGCATGAATTTTCCAAACCGGCCAGTGCCTCAAACATAAATATATATACTCTCAATTTCTCCCAATACTCAAGCGACCGAATCAGAGGTTGAATCCATGGCCTTGCGTGCATTCCGCGGAATGTTATCCTCACTCGCCATAATTTTCATCGGCCGCGTAATCCACGCGCAAGCAGTCTCCTTCCTGGCCGATTCGCTCGGCTCGCTCTGCCACGGCATACAGGACCTCATTCCCACCACGGCGATGCTGCTCGTCATGTTCGCGGCCGTCATTTACGCCTCCTCCCAATTCTTCGGGGCCGAGACGCGCGCAAGAGGCAACGTCTGGGCCACCTCCTGCATAACTGGTGCCATCATCGGCATAATAATCGCCACCGTCGCGCCCGACATCCTCTCGCAACTGGCCGGCGAGACCGTGAGCTGTTAAAATAAAATAAATGAAAAATAAGACGGGCGCGAAGCCCGAGGGAGGGGCGCTCGAGCGCCCCTGCCCATTCGTATATTTTTCCCTCATATTTGTTTTTCTCACCATTTCCCGCTCCCTTACAATATCGTGCTATTTTTATCTGGCCAAATCCCCCTCTTATCTATGTCAAAATCCCGCCGAGGCTACATCTCATTCCTCTATCTCATCCCCCTCGCCCTGCTCCTCCTCATGCCTCTCATCCTGCGCGCCCCGCCTGTCCAATCCCTCGCAAGCATCTCAGCGGCGGATTCCACTCTCGCCGAGCAGACGGCATTCAAGCGCGCATTGGTCCGCGCCGCGCACTCAAGCGTCATGCAAATTCGGAACAACTCCGCCATCGATGCCGAAACACTCGCCGACGTAGCGACCCTGCTCGGCGAGCCGGAGATAAAGGCCGGCGAAGCCGCATCAGACGTCGTATTCGAAAATCTCACCGACGCGCAAGCGACCGCCGTCATGCGCTCGGCCATCTTGCAGAATTGGATATCAACAACGCGCGCATGGAACCAGAATTCGGCCTATTCCGCATTCATAGTCTGCACCCCCCGCGGCCAGCCGTTTCCGACAAACCTCAGCCTTGATGCCATCCCCTCTCCGGCAGACTGGCAGGTGTGCGGCTCGCTCATAGTCCGCAGCAACAATCTAAGCTCGCCCGACCGCCCGTTCTCGCTCGCCCCGGGCCTCACCATCGCAGTCAAACACCGCGCATTGGGTTACTCCGGCAGCAGCCCGATTCGCCCGCAGGAGGTCGGCTGAATGGCAAACCCGAATTTTTCAGCGCCGGCAAATCCGTCCGGTCCATCCCGTCGCCAGGTCGATTCATCCCGCCCCGCCCCCCAGCATGCAAAATCCCCCCGCCGCGCTCAAGCCACATTGGAGATGCTCATCGCATTCATGGAATTGCTCGTCATCCTCCAGCTCCTCTCCATGCTTGCCAGGGACGGCTCGATGCAGATGCTCCGCTATTCCGATGCCGAATCGCGGCAAACACTTTCGCAGAATTCGCTTGTCATCGGAATGCGTCTTTCTGATTTGGAGGGGCGCTACATCGGCCTCTCGGGCCTTGCGTATGCCTCGATAAACGGCTCCGGCCAATTCCTCACCGATTCCCCCCCGCGCGTGCAGGTGGCCACTCTGCCAAACATTGTCACCGGCCCGAACGGAGCAGTCTTCTATGCCTATCCCCGCCAAAACGAGGAGATTCCGAATTGATTTTTATGGCAAACCGAACTTCATCAATCCTCACCAATTCGATTCCCGCCAGTCGGTTGCCCGCCTCTCCCCCCGTACAGGCAAAGCCCGCCCATCCCCGCGGCCTGCTCCTCACCCTCGATGTCATCGTCGTCTTCCTCTTCCTCGTCTCCATCATATCTCCCTACATGCTGCAAACAAGGCTGATGGCAGTCCAGCATCAGGAGCGTTCGGCATATGACGAGCGCGCGGGCCTGCTCATGCAGCTCTCCCAGCGCCTGTATGTCACTTCCGCAGCCATCCATCAGAACCATAACGACTTGGACAACCCCGTGAATTACACTCTTGTCGGCTACTATGATTCCGATTGGAAGCTGCGCATTATGCAGGACAAATCCCTGCCATCCCTCGCAGCCCTCAACCTCTCATTTGATTTGCTCGATGCGCCTGCGGCCGGAGCGCCCGTCGGGCGGGTGTGCGTCTCAAGAGAGATGGCCGAATTCCCCAAAAACTTCGCAGCGTCGGGCGATGTGCACACACTGACAATATGCGACCGATGATATTCGAACAAATTCAAACCGATGCGGATGCATCTATTGGTTGATTCCATGATGTGGATTGAAGCTGTTCTCGCCTCCATGCTCCTGGGCCTTACCATGCTTCTCCTGCTCCAATCTCCACCCGCATCCTCGCCGTTCCTTGATCAGGCAACCACATTGCAGCTCGAGGACCGCGCCGCCCTTCTCATCGAATTCGGCTCGGACCCAATCCCCGGCAGCCAGAATCTCACAAACACGGCCCTCTCCGATGATTTGCTCAAGGAAAAAATATTCTCATCCCCGCAGGCATTCTGCTATCGCTGGCACTGGTCATCCACAGACTCGCTCGCGCCGGACACTGCCGTCTATTACAGCGATGACACCTGCAGCGCCGTCTTCGACGCTCATCCAGCAACAATGCGCAGCATTTCGCGCGGCGCATGGCGGAACGGCAGCCTGCAATTCCTCCATCTCTCGCAAGCCCCGTTCTCAAACTGATTTTCCAGCCGGGCGTGTTTCATTTTTTCACGTTGTTCGTCGTATTTTTCCGCCCCCGGTGCATGTCGCTTATATTCCTATTTGTCCCATGCCTCTTCTCATTGGTGTTGCCATGACAGAATCCGAATCCTCTTTCATCGAAGACCAGGCCGAAGCGCTCGACGAGACTTTCCTGCCCAATGATTCTCTCGCCTGCAAATGGTGCGCGCGCGTCACGCCCGCATCCCGCATGGAGAAGGTCGCATACCCAATCCGCGACATAGTGCTCAAGGCGCGGCAGGTGCAGGCCACCGGCACAAAGATGCACTGGTTCAACATCGGCGACCCGAACAAGTTCGATTTCGCCCCGCCGCCATGGATAACAAAAGCCATCGTCGACGCCCTGGCAGACTCCCGCTTCTCGGCCTACGCGCCATCTGACGGCGACCCTGATTTGCGCGAAGCCATAGCCAAGAATGAGGGCATCGGCGCAGAGCGGGTGTTCGTCACCTCCGGCCTCACCGAAGGCCTCTACTTTGCTTTCCAGTGCCTCTTGGAGCCCGGCCAGCACATCCTCCTCCCCGGCCCGGTCTACCCTCTCTACTCCACCATCTCGCGCATGTTCGACGGCGAGAGCATGTTCTACAAAACAGACGAGAACTGGCAGCCAGATCTCGATGACATGCGCAAAAAGATAACCCCGCACACACGCGCCATCGTTCTCATCAACCCCAACAATCCGACAGGCGCAGTCTATCCCCGCTCCGCCATCAAGGCCGTCGCCGATTTGGCCGGCGAATTCTGCCTGCCGATTATAGCCGACGAGATTTATGACAAACTCGTGTTCGGCGAGCCTCTCCCGTCGATTCATCGCATAGCAGGCCCCGACATCCCCGTGATAAGAGGGAACGGCATAAGCAAGAATTTCTTCTACCCCGGCTCGCGCGTGGGCTATCTCGCCCTGCACGGCCCGCGCCTTGACAAGATGATGCCCGCCCTCACGCGCCTGTGCAACAGCCGCCTCTCGGTCAATTGGGAGATGCAGCGCGGCGCATTGGCCGCATTCACCATGCCCCCATCTCATCTTCCCGCCAGCCTCAACAAGCTTCGCGCCCGCCGCGACCTCATGTTCAAACGCCTCAACGAAATCCCCGGCATCCATGCCACCCTGCCGCAGGCCGCCTTCTATATCTTCCCCGAAGTTACTGCCGGCCCGTGGGCAAGCGATGCGGAATTCATCTACGACCTGATGGAGAGCACCGGCATAGTCGGCGTGCCCGGCGCCGGCTTCTCGCCCCCGCGCCCGGGCCGCTTCTTCCGCCTCGTATACCTCGCTCCCGAAGCCGAGATAAACGCGGCGATGGACAAGCTCGAGGCGTTCATGAAGAAGAGGCTGGCGTCACCCGCGTCGGCCCGTTCTAAATAGTCTTTTTAAGCCTGGGCCATTCAAACTCCCTTATGCGCGATTCTCGAGTGTCTGTTCTATTGCTCTGCTGCGTTCTTACCATCGTTCTCGCTTTCGGCGGCTGCATCGCCCAAAGCCATGCCAGCCGATGCGACAATACTGCCGCGGCCAACAAGGACGCATGCCTGCGCGAGACAGCCACATGGTATCAGGAGCCGGAGACATGCTATGGCATCGCCGACATGACGCTGCGCGCGGCCTGCCTCAATGATTCCGTGAATCCCGACGCCTCGCAGCAGCTCATCGCCGTAAATGAGGCGCTGGGCCGCGGCCAGCCAATCGCCAATCCCGCACCCGGCTCATCCGACACTGCCAAGCCTCCCGCACCTCCAGCCGCTCCCTCATCTCCAGACACCACTGCCTCCAAAGTGGCCGCATG
>CAIXYX010000057.1 GCA_903923795.1 uncultured Microcaldota archaeon | reverse complement strand
TCTTCCTGCATGCTGCGCCTGCCGACAGTCTGCTCTTTCTTTTGGCCACGCTGGGGGTTCTTTTTTCCATGCTCATCTTCCTGTTCAATCTCTCTCTGTTCAGCTCACGCCAGCAAATCGAATACGCGTTCAAGCTCTGGCAAGACAAGCGCAAGCAACTAGATAGCCTGAAGATGTACTCTCTGGCTCCCGGCGAGAAGGTAGCGGCAGACCGGACACCGGTGGTGATGAGTTCAAGCTGGTATTTCATGCAGCCTTCGGATTTTGTGAATGCGTCCTCCCATACTCTGGAGACAGCTTATTCCCTATCTGCTATTCTGGTTCCTCCTCGCTACAGTCAACGACGTTTCCTGCTCTGGCAGGGCTGCGACATCGTGCTGACTGACCGCCGCGTCATCTTTCTTCTCTCCGGCCCGCTCGGGCCGAGCGCTTCCTCCATATGGCTGGTGCCGGGGGAGGATTCTCAGCCTACTCTTGGCCGTTGCGGCATTATCCAAAGCCACGGATTGGAGCGTCTCGATATTTTTGTACCTTTGGGCCTGCGCGAGGGCGAAATCAATATCTACTTGCACCCTGACCCATGGCGGCTGCAAAAAGCTATCGCACCCTCTCCTGCGAATTAGTCACTTGTCGAACCCATTTACGCTCCTTTTTTAAACCCTCATCGTCTCATCAATGCATGGAAAAACTCCGTAATGAAATCGCCGGCGAGATTGCCCTCTCGGCCAAGCCCGGCTCCACCATGAAGAAATGGCGCGAGATATTTGCCATCACCCAGACCGATTTGGCCAACCACCTCGACCTCTCCTGCTCCACCATCTCCGACTACGAAGGCAACCGGCGCAAGTCTCCTGGCACCGCCATCCTCCGCCGCTTTGTTGACGCGCTTTTTGACATCGACAAGGCGCGCGGCAACCCCATCCTCTCAAAACTGGGCCAAGGCGTGGAGAAAATCGACCAGTATTTCGAAACGCACGAGTTCGCCACCTCGATGGCTGCCATCGACTTCGCGAAACTCATCAACGCCAAGGTGGTGGCCAACGAGGAGCTGATGAAGGTCAAGAAGCTCTACGGTTACACCCTGATGGACTCTCTCAAGGTCATTCTGGAAATGCCATTCAACCAGTTTCCGAAACTGTACGGCACCATGTCGGAGCGCGCCTTCATCTTCACCCAAGTGTCGACCGGCCGCTCGCCCATGGTGGTCATCCGCGTCACGCCCATGAAGCCGACGCTGGTGGTGCTGCACGGAGTGGACGAAGTGGATGCTCTGGCGCTCAAAATTGCGGAGCGCGAGCAAATCCCGGTGCTGGTAACGAAAATGGATTTGCCGAAAATCCGCGAAGCGCTCAACAAGTTGTAGTTGCATCAGTTTTTCACCGAGGTTTGTGTTATGACTTCAGCAACCGGAATCGTGGGTTACGGCGCCTATGTGCCTCTTTTCCGCATCAAGGCCGAGGAAATCGCGCGCGTGTGGGGCGAGGAGCCCGAGCGCATAATCAAGGGCCTTGGCGTGCATGAGAAATCGGTGCCGGGCCTTGACGAGGATGCGGCCTCATTGGCTGTGGAAGCAGCGCACAATGCGCTGAGCGTGGCCGACATCGAGCCTGCCAAACTGGGCGCAGTCTATGTTGGCAGCGAATCTCATCCTTATGCCGTCAAGCCGACAGCCACCATAGTGGCCGAAGCGATTGGAGCCACTCCGGAAGTTATGGCCGCTGATTTGGAATTCGCATGCAAGGCCGGCACGGCCGGCATCCAAATCGGCATGGGCCTGGTTGCCTCCAACATGGTCGAGTATGCGCTCGCCATCGGCAGTGACACTTCGCAAGGGCGACCGGGCGATGCTCTGGAATACACTGCCAGCGCCGGGGCAGCTGCGTTTATCGTGGGCCGGCAGAAAGAGCAGATTCTGGCCAAACTCGAAGCCACCTACTCATTTACAACGGACACGCCCGACTTCTGGCGCCGCCAGCACGCGGAATTCCCGTCTCACGGCGGAAGGTTTACCGGCGAGCCGGCTTATTTCCGGCATGTGATGGGCGCCACGCAGGGGCTTTTTGAGAAAACCGGCATGACGGCCGCCGACTTCGACTACTTCGTATTCCACCAGCCCAACGGCAAATTCCCCCTTGAGGTGGCCAAGAAGATGGGCTTTGATGTTGAGAAAGTGAAGCCTGGTCTTCTGACTCCGATGATTGGAAACACTTATTCGGCCGCTTCTCCTCTTGGTTTGTGCGCTGTTCTCGACATTGCCAAGCCCGGCCAGCGGATATTACTGACGAGCTTTGGTTCGGGGGCTGGTTCCGATTCATTTGCCATCGAAGCCACAGACGTTCTTCCTGTTGCCCGCGAGCGCGCGCCGCACAAATTGGCTTGGTATATGGGGCGCAAGAAATACCTTGACTACGGGTTGTATGTCAAGCACAGAAGGAAATTGAAGAGCCTTTGAGTGACGGGTTGATTACAATGTTAAATTTCTTTGGCATTTCAAAACGCAAATGGCTGGCGTTCGGCATACTGTCGGCCATTTCTGCATCCCTCAACGCGATTTTCGCCTATTTCATCACCCGATTCATTCTGCACCGCGATACGAGCATAGCGGTTGGTTTCGTGACTGTTTTCATAGGAGTGTTTATCCTTGTCGTTATCGCAGATATCGCGC
>CAIXYX010000056.1 GCA_903923795.1 uncultured Microcaldota archaeon | reverse complement strand
GAGGACATCAAACTGGCATCTGAGGAATGGAAAAAATAGACAATGGCACTATTTTCTTCATTTCGTCTTAATCTTCCACTTTTTCTTGTCCTTGTCAACTTCTTCAATCCCCTCTTTCGGTTTTGCCCCATGCAACAATTCGAGGCGGTGCGCTTCGAGCGGCGCGAGATAAGTCTCTAATTCTTGCGTTTCGGCCGCTTTGCCGGCAATCTCCTTCTCCAGATTTTGCAAAGCCGACTCCTGTTTTTTTAGCCGATGCCGCAAACCTTTGAGCTGCGGATTTTCGGTCTCCTTCACCTCTTCTTTGTAATGCGCGAAGAAATACTCGATGGCAGATGACCAGTCGGGGAAAGCGCGAGCAGAGAAACCAGAATCTGATTTTTCATATTCTTGCAATGGAATGAGCGATAATTCGAAAACCGACAATCCGGTGTCAGTCTCATCCATTTTCTTCTCATAAACCCGGGCTTGCGGGGAAGTCAGAATTTCGGAAAGCATCTTCAGCAATTCATTTGCCTGCGCCTCATCTATCTCGCCGACCTTCTTTCCCATCCAGCCGATTTTTGTGAGAATTTCGTTGGTGTATATTTTGCCGATAGGCCATTTCGAGAGGAAAACCGGCAAAGTGGCCGCGGCCTTGTCTTTCGCCTGCTCCTGCCAATCCACAAGTGTTGGCGGGAAATTGAACACAGGCGATGGGGGGAATTCATAGACTCCACCGACTTTGTACGTGTGCGTGCTCGATGGTTTGAAATGGTATGGCCTGATGATATGATTTTTCTCGTCGGTGAAAAATAAATTCCCATTGACTATCTGCTCGAATATGATTTTGTGCCCCGATGTCAGGGTCATGATGTAGATGCGGTCGGATTTGTATTGCTCGAAAGAGACGAGCCTTTTTCCTTCGACATATTTCCTCATTGTCATTGCCATGGCGCTCGGCAGCATCGGCGGTTTCGGGGGTGTCTTGGTCAGATAAAAGCATTTGCCTAATTCCACTATGAGTGAATCCCCGAACGAGAAGTCGAAGCGGAAGACATCGGGCTTTATTTCGTAGATTTTCTCAAGCCGTCTCCCGACTAGTCCCTGGCATGCGCTCAAGACAACGCGGTATTCCCAGTTCGAGAGCGTGCGGGGCATATTCATCAATCCCGGTCTATCAATCCATGTCTGTATATCGTCTTGCCATCCCCATCCTTTTTATTCCTCCACCTCTTTTCCCCCTTGGCGATCAGATTGGAAGCGGGGCTCATACTAGGTCTATCTGTCATCATCATCATGCTCTTCTCGCTCCTCATGGAGCGGTTCCGTCTACCCATGGTGTTAGGCGTGCTATTAGCCGGCGCCATGATGGGCCCGGCAAGCCCGCTAAAAGGCGTGCAGATAGGCCCCATCGACTTCAGCATGCTGGTCGTCAACCAGCCCGACATTGTCGCGAATTTCGCCCTTCTTGGCTCGGTGCTCATCCTTTTTGGAATCGGCCTCGAATTCTCGGTGTTGCGCCTCATGCGCACGGGCTTCACCACCTTCTTGGCCGCCCTCATAAAGCTCGGCCTCACCTATGTCATCGGCTATGTGGTCGCCTCATTCATGGGCCTGCCAACAGGCGCAGCCGTCCTCTTGGGTTTCATCCTCTCGTTCTCCTCCACCCCCATCATCATCAAAATCCTCGAGGGCCATGACAAAATACGAAGGCCAGAATCCACCTTCATCGTCGCAGTGCTCATCATCGAAGACCTCGTCGCCGTGGCCCTCTTGGGCATCATGGCGAGCACGGGCTTGGGCAATCAATACGAAGTGGCATGGGCATTGCTCAAAGTCGTCGTGGTATTCGCAATAGCCTATGCCGTGCTCTCGGAAGTCATGAAGCGCCTCCTGGCTCAAGTCGACAAATCCGACGAGCTTTTGGTCCTCTTCGTGGTGGGCGTGGTGCTTGTCATCAGCTATCTGTGCGCCTCCATAGGCCTGGGCTTCTCGGTGGGCTCATTCTTGGCAGGTTCGGTCGCTGCCGCAACTCCGCAGGCCAAGCGCATCGACGAAATGATTAAACCTTTCAACGCCCTCTTCGCGTCATTCTTCTTCTTCTCCATAGGCATGATGGTCGACCCTGCCGCCGCCATCGCCAGTCTTCCCCTCCTCGTCGGAATATTGCTCGTGGCGGTGGTGGGCAAGCTCGTCGCCTCCGCCATGGCGGCCTATCTCATCGGCTTCTCGGGCCATTCGGCCGCATTCGCGGCATCCGCCCTCCTGCCATTAGGCGAATTGTCGCTGCTCATCGGCTCATTCGCCGTCGGCCAGGGCCTGCTTCCTGCCGGCATGATGGGCCTGCTCGCATTAGTCATCATCATCACCTCAATCTTCTCGGTCGTGCTGGTGGCACGGGAGGGCGCGGTCTACAATATGGGCAAAGACATCACGCCGCAATTGGTGAGCAGGCAGATGTCCATGCTGCGCTCCACCTCGATTGGCGTGCAGAGGGTGGTGGAGGAGAATTCGCGCTATGAGCGCATCATACACCGCCTGCCATCCATCGGCCGGCACATAGCGCATTCTTCACACGACCGCTTGCACATCTCGCTCAAGCGCTCGTTCCTCTTCGCCATAGCTGCCATCGCGCTTCTGCTGGCCATATGGCTGTTCGCCCCCGCCCCAGTGTCAAGCTCAACAAGCAATATCTCCGGCGCCTACACTGTCATCTTCCTGGGATTCTTCATCACCGCCACCCTTGCCATAATCAACGCCTCGTCAGCTTTGCGCATATATATCGGGCTTCTGCGCACTTCGGGGCGCAGCGGGCTCGAGCTCGTCATCCAATTCGCCGGTCTTGTGTTCTTCCTCATACTGGCCGCGGCTGTGGGCATGGCGTCGATATTCTTCCGCACTCCATCTCTTTTCATCCTGCTCATACCCGTGGTGCTTCTGGGCTCGGCGCATGCGCTCGCCATCGTGGCGCAGGTGCACCGAATGGCGAGACGGCTTTTCTAGACGCAAGCGCCGGTATGGCTCGTTTACTAATCTTGTCATAAATGATAAGATTGGTGCAAATTGTCCCTCTCCAAACTGGCTGTAAAATACAGCGACATTGCGGAAACCCACCCCCGAAGCGTTTAATTAGTCAGACTGCCATCTCTTGACGTGGATTCCACAACACTCGAGCCAGTTTTATCATCTGCGCCAGAATCATCAACTCCAACCTCGTCCTCTCCTCTCCTCTCGCCAGCCGCGCCTCCGCCCCGCCTCTACCAATCCACTATCTCCGATGCCGTACTCAAGAACGGCTCCACACTTGTTGTTTTACCAACTGGCATGGGCAAAACACTTGTCGCCATCCTCGTAGCCGCAGCCAAATTGGCACAAGGGGGCCGCGTGCTCTTCCTCGCCCCCACCCGCCCGCTCGCCGCCCAGCACGAGAAAGTGTGCAGAGAGTGGCTGGTGCTTAAACAAGAGGAAATTGTCTTAGTGTCCGGCCTCATCACAGCAACAAAACGCCCTCCTCTCTATGTTCCGCCAAACCGCCTCGTCATCTCCACTCCCCAAACCATTGCCAACGATTTGGAATCCGGCCGCCTCAAATTCGATTTCTCTCTCGTGATATTTGACGAATGCCATCGCTCGGTGGGCAAATACGCCTACACTGCCGTGGCCCGAGCAGCCAAAGAGCACAACTCCCTTGTCTTGGGCCTCACCGCCTCACCTGGCGGAGACAGGAAAAAAATCACCGAAATACTTGATGCCTTGGGCATCCAGCATGTGCAAATCAGAACAGCCGAAGATGTTGATGTAGCTCCTTATGTCAAGCCTCTCGAAATTGAATGGATACGAGTCGAATTGACGCCAGCACTTCTCGAGGGAAAAGCTGTCCTTGGGGAATTGATTCGCGCGCAGGTCGAGACTTTGCGCAAGATGGGCTTTGTCGGCCAATACACCTCGAAGAAATCTCTTGCCGAGATGCGCATGCGCATTTTGGCATCAAGCTCTTCATTGCGCTTCTCCGCCCTCTCGCATCATGCAACACTCTTCTCCCTTGTTCATGTGCTCGAATTGCTGGAAACACAAGGAGTCGAATCTGTGCAAAGATTCGTGCAGCGCGTCCGCGAGCGAGAGCCATCGAAGGCGCAGGTGCGACTTTTGCATAATGCCAAATTCATGGAATTCGTCGAGAAGCTGTCCGGGGCTACCGAGCATCCCAAACTGGAAAAACTGCTCGAGCTTTTGCGTTCCCGCCCCGCATCTGACAAATCAATCGTCTTCTGCCAATACCGCGACCAGGTGGGCGTGCTGGTGGATGCCATCACCCGCGCAGGTCTGCGGGCGAAACCATTCATGGGCAAAAAAGACGGCGTGACTGCCAAAGACCAGCAAAAGACTCTAGCTGATTTTAGAGAGGGACAATTCGACATCCTCGTTGCCACTTCCATCGGCGAGGAGGGCCTTGACATCCCCTCTGTTGACAATGTCATCTTCTACGAGCCCGTGCCATCAGAAATCCGGCACATCCAGAGGCGAGGGCGCGCGGGCCGGGCGAAAATGGGGCATATGTTCGGCCTGATGACAGCCAACACGCGTGACCAGTCATCATTCTTCTCGTCGAAGAGAAAAGAGGAGAAGATGAAGAGGATTGTCGGCGGTTTGGCTCTTGCTTCGCCATCAAATTTCAAATCCGTGCTGGCGGGACGGGGAAGGCCGAAGAAGAGCGGGCAGCCTCCGGTGCAGAAAAAAAACACAGGGGAAAAAGACGAGCCCGTGTCACCTGAGAAAAAAGACGGCGCGGTTTCAGTAAAAAAGAAAGGCCAGAGCAAGCTGTCAGACTTTGGCCAGTGACATCTTTTTCAAAAGCTCTTCTTTTGCCAGCATCACTGCGCCCGCCAGCACGATTATTCCCCAATCCGCCGCGCCGAGCGCGACTGTGCCGAAGACGGCCTGCAGCTGCGGCAGGTAAATTATCGACAGCTGCAATGCGAGCGAGATGCCGGCGGCCAGCACCAGCCATTTGTTGGCGAGAGGCCTGTCAAATGCCGAGAAGCGCACCGAGCGGCAGTTGAACGCATTGACCAACTGGAGGCAGACGAATACGGTGAATGCCATGGTGCCAGCCTCGGCGGCCATCGACACGTCCCCTGATGTCTGGTAATAAGCGAAAATGCCCAAGCTGAGCAGGAACATCAGCATGCCGGAGCACAAAATGTTGCCCAAGAACGCCTTGCCCACAAACGGTGCATTTCTCTTGCGCGGCGGCCTGTCCATGACCTCCGCATGGCCCGGCTCCAGACCCAAGGCTATGGCAGGCGGGCCGTCCATGATGATGTTTATCCACAAGATTTGCAGGGGGAGAAGAGGCAGGCCAAGGCCGATGAGCGGCGTGATGAACATGAGCGAGAGTGCGGCAACATTTGTGGTGAACTGGAAGCGTACGAATGATCTGATATTCTCATATATCGAACGACCCTGCTCGACCGCCATCACCAGCGTCGAGAAATTGTTGTCTGTGAGCACCATGTCGGCCGCGCCGCGCGCCACGTCGGTGCCTCCGATGCCCATGGCCACTCCAATGTCCGCCTTTTTGATTGAGGGCGCGTCATTCACGCCATCTCCTGTGACAGCAACCACCTCACCCATCTTTTGCAATGCAGTGATGATGCGGAATTTGTGTGCTGGTGTGGCGCGGGCAAGCACGTGTAAATACGGAAGTCGGGTAGCCAATCGCGCATCACTCAATTTCTCAAGCTCCTCTCCGCTCATCAGTGCATCTGCAGTATGCTCTTTTGGCAGCAAACCCAACTGGCCGGCGATGACTTTGGCGGTGATGGGCGCATCGCCTGTGAGCATGATGACGCGTATGCCTGCTTTCTGGCAAAGGGCCAGAGCCTCTTTCGCCTCGGGCCTCGGCGGGTCGATCATGCCGGCCAAACCGACCCATATGAGGTCTTTCTCGACTTTGTCAGGGTTTTTCTCCTCGCCTGCCCGAAGGCTTCTGCGCGCGAGGCCCAAAGTCCGCAGCGCATCATGCGAATATCTCTCCATGAGCGCGTGTATCTCTTTCCTCTTCTTTTCCGTCATTGGTGCGATGCCGCGCTCGGTCATCACATGCTTGCAGTGCTCGAGAACTTTCTCTGGCGCGCCTTTCACATATGCCGTATGACGCGAGCCGTCCGCCCTTATCTGGGCCATCATCTTGCGCTCGTAATCGAAAGGATTTTCGCTCTTCTTTGAATGGGCGGCCCGGAGTTTCTCGACGTTTATGCCAATTTTTGCCGCCCCGACGAGCAGTGCCACCTCGGTGGGATCGCCCCTGACACTCTCTATCTTTTCTTCTCCCCATAACTGCACTCCGGCCTCATTGCACAGCACGGCCGTCTCCATCGCCTCCTGCAAACGCTCAAGCTCGGGCTTGGAAATGGTCTTGCCATCAGTGCGCGTCAGCGAGCCTGCGAGCGCATCGGGCCCGCCGCCAATCTGATAATCTCCTCCCGCCAGATTTGCTCTTATCAATGTCATGCGGTTCGCGGTGAGCGTGCCCGTCTTGTCAGTGCAGATGACCGATGCCGAGCCGAGCGTCTCGACAGCCTGCAATTTTCGCACCAGAGCTTTCTCTCCCGCCATGCGCTGGACGCCGAGCGCGAGAGTTATGGCCAGCACCGTGGGCAGGCCTTCGGGTATGGCGGCGACAGCCATGGTGACTGCTGTGAGCAGCATCTCGTCCCATGTGCTGATGTGCGCCCAGACTCCGACCGCGAAAAAGAGCATGCATAATCCGATGGCAGCCTTGCCGATTTTCTCGCCCAGCTCCTGCAAATCTTTCTGCAATGGCGTGGGCCCGCTCTGCACGCCGGCCAGACTTTCGGCAATAGCGCCGAATTGGGTTGTCAGGCCGGTGGCGAACACCACTGCGCGGCCCGAGCCGCGCACAATCGTGGTGCCGGCATAGACAATATTGTCGCGCTCGGCCATGGGCGTGTTTTCAGCTATTTTTTTGGCGTGTTTCTCTATCGGCTGGGATTCTCCCGTGAGTGTGGACTGGTCTGCAGACAGATTTGAGCCGCTCAAGAGGCGTGCATCTGCGGGCGCCAAATCCCCCTCGTGCAGCAAGAGCACGTCTCCAGGCACCAATTCCTCGCTCGAAATCTGCTCTTCCCTGCCATCTCTTAGCACTCGGCTTTTTGGTGAGGTGAGTTTCTGCAGCGCGCTCAAAGCCGCTTCTGCCTTGTATTCCTGGAAAAATCCGAAAATGACCGACAAGAGGACGGCCGCGATGATGCCGATGGCATCAATCACATGGCCGACGAATGCGGCCACGCCGGCCGCCGCTATGAGGAGCAGAATTATGGAATTCGACACTTGGCGCAAGAGGATGGTCATCGCTGTCTGCTTCTGCTCCACGCTCCATGAATTGAGGCCGAATTTTTCGCGGGCGAGGAGGACTTGCTCGGCCCCGAGGCCTCGCTCGATGTTTGTGTTAAGCGCCAAGAGCAATTCTTTCTCATCCATGGCATGGGCACGGCTCGTAATGGAGTCAACCTTGCCCGTGCCTTTCTCATTCTGGGCCATACGCCTGATTTCGGGGGCTGGATTTAAGGAGGTTGTGTTCTGACGGGAAGCGGGTGGTCTGTCTATTTCTCTTTTGTCTCCGCGTCCGGGTCCAGCAAGAGAGGTGACGGAATTCCCGTGAACACCATGAAAGCCTCGAGGCTCTTGTCGAACCTATCATCTATGCGCGAGCCCCACACAACATTGCAGTCATCGCCGAGGCGCGCAGTCAGCTTCTCGCCGATGTCAGTCGCCTCGCCCAAGGTGAGGTCCGGCCCGCCGCTAAGATGGAAAAGCGCGCCAGAAGCCTCGCTGAAGTCGACGTCGAGTAATGGGTGGTCGAGGGTGCTTGCCACCACCTCTTCCGCTCGGGCGTATCCACTTGCCTCTCCCCGCGCTATCATGGCCAACCCGCCGCCATCCATAAGTGTCTTGACATCTGAAAAATCGAGGTTGATGAGAGACGGTTCGAGAATAGTGTGGCTGATGCCGGCAACGGCTTTCGCCACCACATCATCTGCCAATGCAAATGCCTTGTCAATCTGTAAATTGGGCACCCACTGGTACAATTTGTCGTTCTGAATCACCACAACGCAGTCGCACACATCGGCCAGTTTCGCCGTGCCGCTGCGGGCTTTTTTTATGCGCGCGCGCTCAAGGGCAAACGGGAATGTGACCATGCCCACCACCAGTGCCCCATGGTCTTTGGCGATTTGGGCGATGACAGGTGCGCTTCCTGTGCCTGTGCCGCCGCCCATACCCGCGGCGATGAAAACAAGGTCTGCGTCTGACACTTGCTGCTCTATGAGTTTCTTGGAAGCAAACGCGGCCTTCTCGGCCATGCCGGGATCTCCGCCGGCGCCCAATCCTTTGGTGATGCTGGCTCCAAGAAGGATGCGCTCTACCGAATCGTTCATGGACTTGAGGTGCTTTTTGTCTGTGTTGAAAGCGACAAGCCGGGCTTTTCCCGCGCCAATCGAGGCTAAGCGATTGACGGTATTGCAGCCCGCGCCGCCCGCGCCGGCCACCACGATGCTGAGCCTGCCTTCCTCATCCGCCATGCTCCCACCCTCTGTGCGATTTTACGTGCCTGAACTATAAAAAGGATAGACTTGGGCGTCGAGCGCGCGAGATTTTCGATGGGCGGGGCGAGAGGTTGTTTATATGGCCGCGCCAACCGCAGTTATATAAATTATAATGCTAAAAGAATATGGAATAGTGTGGGTTAAATGTTGTGATTATATGGATGAGAAAAAAGAGCCTTCGACCAAGTCTTATTCGACGGAGAAAAAATCCAGTTGGTGGGTGCCTGTCGCCTTATTCTTTGTTGGTGTTGGAATATTCAGATGGGCTCATGGAGACTTTAACACCTCCAGCACCAACGAGACGACGCCTGTTCGGCAGGAGCAAACTGTCAATGTGGGCGCGAAAAAGTCTGAGAATTCCGCTCCCGCCAAAGAGAAAGCTCCGGCGCCGATAAAGGCCGAATCGAAGAATCAGCAGGCAAACAATTCGATTTCGAAAAAGAATCCGCTGGAGAGCAAATCTGAATTGGACAAGAAATCCATCGTGCCAGCCACCAAAGATACTGGCGTGTTCTGCCCGCGTCTAGATTCCGGGAAGCTGAACAAGCCGAATGTCGGCCCTTACCCACCTGGCAAGATAAACAATGTGCCTTACACTGGTGACACCGGAAAGCGGATTCAGCGGCTTCAAAGCAGATAAATGAGCTTGAGCGCGAGACCAGCTTTTTAGTATTTATTCTCTTTTTCATTTTCCCTTTTTCAATAAGTTCTTTTTCTTCCTCATTTCTTTCTGCATCTTTTTCTTCTCTGTCCTTTTCTGAATAAATAGTGGTAAGAGCAACCACAATTGCCCGGACGCTGGAGGCCAGAATTCAGAAGTGTCAGCTCCGCCATGTATCTGCACAGCACGGATATGGTCGCTTAGGGCTGCACCTTCCGGCCTCACCCGGTTCGCTGGCCAGACCCGTCCGCGCAGGCATTGGCATCGACGCTTAACTTCTGCTCACGGCCGCCAGCATGGCGGACGCCGGCAGCCTGTCGGTCCCGTCTAAAGGGGGTTTACGGCGAGGAGGGGCCCCTGGCCCCCCGACCACTCTTACCGTATTTATTGGGGTTTTGGAGTTTAAAAACAGGAGTTATTTTGCATCGGCGAGGCCGTTTTTATTGCGGTCGTGTCCTATTCCCATTCTCGAACACATAGAGCGGGCCCTCCGCCCACACCTGCACAAATGGAGATGGCACGACAGTTGTATTCTCGCATGCGCCGGCTCGCAGCACCACATAATCATAGTCTTGGCTGATTTTTGTCCAGTTTATCTGCTGATAATACTCTTTCCAATACTTGCATTTGTCATTCGTCGGCTCTGCAAAAACTTTGTATCCCAAGTCGCTCAAGGATTTTTCGCCAGATTTTAATATATCCACGGTGCATTATTTTATTTTTTTCTCCGATGATATTTTTATTCCATCAATGTCACAGTCCTCAGAGGTATTCCACTGAACCGTGTAATTTTCACCAACTAATTTTGTAGGATCATGAATTTCAAG
>CAIXYX010000055.1 GCA_903923795.1 uncultured Microcaldota archaeon | reverse complement strand
GTGATGTTGTTGAGGAGAAAGGTGTTGTTGCCCGCATCAGAGGTGACATTCTTGTCAGACAGATTATCTGTCAGATTTGGCCTGATATAACTCAATATCGCGGTCTGATTCGAGATTATGGTGTTGTTGATGATTTGGCTCGAGCCGGTCGAGTCATGCAGGAAGATGGCTGCACCCATTGGCGAGCCGTTTGCATAGATGAGATTGTCACGCACGAGCGCATGGCCGCATGCATAGATGTCCACCGCGCCAGTCAGGCCGACATTGTGGACGTACATTGTGTTGTTCGCGACAGTGGTATAATCCGAGCCAGTATGGCCGACCTCGAGGCTCACGCCGTATTCGTAGGCATCGAGCGTGTTGTTGATTATCGTGGCGTTCTTCGAATTCTTCAAATCTATGGAGGTGCTCGAGCCGTCCACGAAACAGTTCTTTATTGTGGTGTTGGCTCCGGTTGAGAAGATGCCGACTGTGCCGATGACGCCATTTATGTTTGCCAGCCGATTCCCCGTGCCGATGACATGATGCCCCGCGCAGTCGAGCGTGACATTCGCGGCGGTGATGTTGAGGCAGTAGTTCTCCTTGATGCCGACATCGTTTGCGAGGACATATACCCAGCCGGCAGAGGAGAGCGCGCGGCATGATGTGACTATAGGGCTGTCGCCGACGAGGAGCGAGCCGTCATAGGTGAGGGCGATGGCGAGGAGGGCGAGCATGAGGGCGTAGAGCGAAACATGACGCATGCGCTCGAGAGTCTCGGGCCCGACTTTGGCTTTTAGCAACTCGACACTTATCATCAGATAGGCCAAGCCCGAGAGGGCAAGAAGACCGTAAGCGAGGATGTTCCAATGCATGGGCTGGGCGGCCAATCCGAGAATAACCGCGCAGTAACAGACTGCGCAGATGCTGGCGATGTGCAATGAGTTCTTTGCGCCGATGACTATGGGAAGATGCCGCGAGCCTCGGGCCGCTTTGTCGCCTTCCATGTCCTGCACGCTCTTGATTATCTCGCGGCCCAGACCGGCGAGGAATGCGCCTGCCGAGAGCCAGACGATGGATGCGGGAAGGCTGGAGATGGAATAACCCATGACCATGGCGCCGAATGGGAATGCTATCGCCATGGAGAGGGCGATGTAGGCATTGCCGATGAGCGGCAGGTCCTTGAGTTTCGCATTGTAGGCGATGGAGAGGATGGCGAAGATTGCGGCGAGGAGGCCGCAGGCGGGATTGATGAGCCAGCCGGCAGCGGTGCCGATGGCGTAGCATATGGCAGAGGTGGCGAATGCAGCTGATGGAGCGAGGGCGCCCGACACCAAAGGCCGCTCCTTGTGCCCGTTCTTTTTGTCGGCCTCGATGTCGACATAGTCGTTGAATGCGAATGAGGCGAGGTTGATGAAGAACGGCACGGCGAGCGAGAGGAGGAGGAGCGGGAGGGGGATGAACACGAGGGGGGCGGGGGACGGAATCGGGCCGCCATTTAGAATTGGCGGAAATGCCAGAGCGCGCTGCGTGGTTTGGGCGGTGAGCCAGAGGCCGACAGCCACTCCGGCCATGCTCATCACGGCATGCTCGATGCGCACGAGTATTAGCCAGGCCTTGATTGTTTTGAGAGAGTCTTTTTTCACACGGTTGGCCATATTTCCCTGTCATGACGAAAGTTTTTATGGGGGACTGTGCAAATCATTATCGATGGAAAACGACAGACTGACTCTCGGCCTCGTGCAGATGAAGATGGGCATGGATGCCAAAGCCAACTTGACGCACGCGCTCGAACTCATAGACGAGGCCGCCAAGAGCGGCGCGGACATTGTCTGTCTGCCCGAACTGTTTGATTCGCCCTATTTCGCGCAATACGAAAAGAATACGCCAATGGGCAAGAAAGCTGTTTCTTATGCGCAGAATATTCCCGGCCCGCTTTCGGCTGCTCTCTCCTCGGCTGCGAAAAAAAACAAAATCACTCTCGTCGCCGGCTCGCTCTATGAGAAAGACGCCAAGACAGGGAAATTCTACAACACTTCGCTTGTTTTTGCGCCAGATGGCAAATTGCTCGGCACATATCGCAAGACCCACATACCGCACGACCCGAATTTCTGGGAAAAACATTATTTCGAGCCGGGGGATACAGGCTTCAAGGTTTTCGAGGCACGGGGCTCGAATGCACCAAGTACGAAAATCAGCCCGCTGATTTGCTATGACCAGTGGTTCCCCGAGGCCGCAAGAGCATGCGCATTGCTCGGCGCGCAAATCATATTTTACCCAACCGCCATCGGCGTGCCGGATGATGTCGAGCAGGTGGAGGGCAATTGGCAGGAGGCTTGGGAAAATGTCATGCGCGGGCACGCCATAGCCAACAATGTCATCGTGGCGGCGGTGAACCGCTGCGGCCACGAGGATGCCATGAATTTCTGGGGCGGCTCGTTTGTTTGCGATGCGTTCGGCAAGACATTGGCGAGGGCGGGCAAAGACGAGGAAGTGCTGCTTTGCCAAGTCGACATTTCCCATTCTGACATGGTGCGCGAGGGCTGGAGATTCTTCTATAACAGGAGGCCCGAGGCATACAAGAGATTGATAGAGTGAATGTGAATCGATAGAGGGATGACTGTGTCTTCTGTTTCTTCTCATCCGGTCTCGGCCCAAACACCGGCCTCTCTGGGCTTTTTCATGCCGCCAGAATGGCACGCGCACGAGGGCACATGGCTCTCGTGGCCGAAGAATCCGCTCACGTTCCCGCCCCGCGTGCTCGGCGGAGTGGAAGATCTCTTCACCGAGATGGCCGAAAACTTGAGCATGCATGAGAAAGTGAACATATTGGTGGACACGCAAGAAAAGGCCGAGGAAATACGGCGGCGCCTCGAATTGGCGGGTGCGCTTGACTCGAATGTCCACCTTCACATAATCAAGAGTGCCGATGTGTGGATGCGCGATTACGGCCCGACATTTCTTTTGCACAAAAAGACCGGCAATCTGGCGTGCGTGAAATGGGAGTTCAACGCGTGGGGCAACAAATACGACGACATAATGCCAGACAATGAGACGGGGGAGAAAATAGCGAAATTGGCCGAGGGGGCAGGAACACGAGTATTCCGGCCGAAAATCGTGATGGAGGGCGGCTCCATAGATGTTGACGGCTCCGGGCGGCTGCTCACAACAAAGCAGTGCCTCTTGAACAAGAACCGCAATCCGACTCTCAACCAGTCGCAGATTTCGCAATATTTGCGCGATTATTTGGGCGTAACGGAAATAGAGTGGCTCTCGTCCGGAATAGAGGGCGATGACACTGACGGGCACGTGGACGATTTCGCGAGATTTTTTAACGAGGGACGGGTGCTGTGCAATTGGAGCGAGAATGCGGAGGACCCGAACACGCGCGTGCTTATGCAGAATGAGAATATGCTGCGCTCGCATTCTGATTTGGAAGTTGTCCGCCTGCCAATGCCAAAGCCGCTTGTTGATGAGGAGGAGAACAGGCGCCTGCCGGCGAGCTACGCGAATTTCTATGTGGCGAACAAGCTCGTGCTATTGCCGGTTTTCGGGGATGAGAAAGACAAGAAGGCGGTTGAGATTATTTCCTCATGCTTCCCGGGGCGCGAAGTCGTGCCGCTCATGGCGCGGGAACTGGTTTATGGATACGGCGGCATACACTGCGTGACGCAGCAGGAGCCGAAAAAAGGCTGAAAGAAAACTCTTCGCAACATCTATTTCTCTTCGCACCATCTGCTTAGTTTTATAAACGTCCTAAGCCCTGAGCCCATCAAGCATGCGGCATCGCGGCGGGATCGGGCAGGAGCAAGCTACTATGCTCGGATGAACGGCCGGGTTTCTCGCGTGCGAACATGCATGAATGTTTACGGAGATGACAGATATGTATTCAGGAAGAGGCGGACGGGATTTCGGCGGAAGCCGCGGCGGCTCGGGCGGCGAGGGAGGGCCAAAGCCCGTGAAAGTCGGCGATGAGATAGACGTCGTCATCGAGGCCATGGCCGCGCGCGGCGATGGACTGGCCAAGAAGGACGGATTCGTCATCTTCGTCAAGGGCACCACGATGGGGCAGAATGTGCGCATCAAGGTGACAGACGTGCGCGAACGCTTCGCCGTGGGCGAGGTGCTTGGCGCGGCCACAGGCGCACCGGCAGCCAGCACGGCACCCGCTTCGGCGGCAGATGCTCCGGCTGAGACGGCAGGAGAGATGCCTGCGCAGGACGAGCAGGCCGAAGACGATGCGCCGAGCGGATAATCGGCTCGTTTGTTTATTTTTGGATTTTTCTCCATTTATGCTCCATGTGCTTTCCATTTGTCCAGAATTTAGGCTCTATTATATATTTTCCATTCCAAGCCAGAGAATATGGCAGCCAAATCTTCTCCCACCCCATCATTCGCTCAGTTCCTGCTCTCGCGCGGCGCGCTCAAAGTGGCAAAGAGCGAGCTGGAGTATTTCACCCTTAAATCGGGGCGCAAATCCCCTGTCTTTTTCAACGCCGGCTCGCTGATTGACGGCGAGGCATTGAGCGTTTTGGCTGACGCGTACGCCGGGCGGATAAAGAGCCTTCTCGACACGGGCGAGTTGCCAGACTTCGATTTTGTCTTCGGACCGGCATACAAAGGCATCCCTCTTGCCGCCCTCACCTGCGCGTCGCTTTATCGAGTGCATGGGATAAACAAGAAATTCCTCTACGACCGCAAAGAGGCGAAGACGCACGGCGATGTGAAGGCTGACGCGCTTATAGTGGGGGCCAACCAATTCAAGGCAGGCGGCCGTATATTGATGATAGACGATGTGATAACGACCGGCGCCGCCAAATTCGAGGCATTTGACAAATTGAAAGTTTTAGGGGAATTCAAGCTCGTGGGAATCCTTGTGGCCGTGGACAGACAGGAGGCTTCAGGAGATGCCGAAACACGCGGGCCCGGCGCGGCGGAGGAGGTGAAGAATCGCCTTGGCTGCCCGCTCTACTCGATTGCCAGCATGGGCGAGCTTCTCGCAGCCATAGGGCCGACCATTTTGCCCTCGCAGGCCCATGCGTGGAAGATGTATTTCCGCCAGTGGGGCACGCCGGCTGCGCAGGAATGGGCGAACAAGTAGCGAGGATAAATGATGGCGGCAGATGAATAATACAGAAATTTGAATGATATTTGTGAAGTGATGACATGGCGCCGATTTCGTACAACCAGCATTTGATAACCATGGCCGAGTGGCACAAAAGCATCCTCTGCTTTGGCATCGACCCCGTGCTTGAGAAGATACCCTCATCAGTAACAGGCTCCGCCCGCGAGAAAATCGTCAAATACTACTCATCGATAATCGATGCTGTTCCGAAAGAAGGGCAGGCCATAGCTGCGCTCAAGCCCAATTACGCTTATTTCGCCCAGTATGGTTGGGAGGGCTTGCAGGCTCTTGGCGAACTCATGGACAAATACCGCGGCGAATACACGCTCATATTCGACGGAAAAAGAGGGGACGTCGGGCCCTCGTCGGCCGCTTATGCAAAAGAGGCATTTGACTTTTGGGGTGCTGATTCTCTCACAGTCTCGCCGCTGATGGGCGCGGACAGCGTGCAGCCATTTTTGGATTGCATGCCACAGGGCAAGGGAGTCTATCTCTTGTGCCGCACATCGAATGCTGGCGCATCGGACTTTCTCTCGGCCGAGATGCTGAAAACAGAAAAGCCGCTTTACCTGTCCATCTTGCAAAAAGCCGCCACATGGACAAATGATGGGCCGGGCCTTGTGGTCGGCGCGACAGACACCGATGATTTGGAGAGAGTCTTGTGGGAGATAGAGCGCACGGGCCATTCCATGCCACTCTTGGTGCCCGGCGTGGGCGCGCAGGGCGGCTCGGCCGCAGAAGTCGGAAAATGTTTGCGCCAGACTCTGCGCGCGCAATTCAAATTGCAGCGCATCAACGCCTCTTCATCTATAGCATTCGCTTACCAAAAAGCAAAGACAGATGATTATGTCGGGGCGGCGCTCAAGGAGATTGCCGCGCTGAATAAGGCGATTGGCCCGCTCGTGTGATAATTTATGTCTGCCGCCGCACAGTGTTCGAAAAAAGACTGGCTGCTTTTGCGGCGGCACGATAAAAACAGCAAAAAGGGCGACAATGGCCGTTTGCTGATTTGCGCTGGAAGCGCGCAATACCACGGCTCGCTGATTCTGGCGATAAAAGCAGCGGTTCGATTCTGCGATTTGGTTTATGTTTATTGCGACGGGGAAAACCGGCCGCTTGTCGCCAGTTTGAAGGCCGCCACGCCCAACATCATCATCCTCACCTCAACGCGGGCCAGCTCCACCTTCCTTCCGCGCATCGACGCCGTATTGACGGGACCGGGCTGGGTGGAGAGCGCAGAGAATCAGCGCCTGCTCGCACGCCTGCTAAAGAGCGGAAAACCGATGGTGCTCGATGCGGGCGCGCTGGGCATTTTGGCAAAGAAAAAATCCATTCGTCCTCTTCTCCATTCCGCTTGCATCCTCACGCCGCATAGGGGCGAATTCGAGCGTTTGTTCGGCTTCTCAGCATCTGCAGGCACAGTCATGGCGGAGGCCAAGAAGACAAATGCGGTCATTTTGTGCAAAGGCTCGATAGACCTAATCTCGGACGGACGGCGCATGGCCTCGAACACCACGCACCATGTCGGCATGACAAAGGGGGGGAGCGGGGATGCGCTGGCAGGCTTGTCGGCGGCGCTGATGGCAGACCATAATGACCCGTTCGAGTCCGCGTGCGCATCCGCTTATCTTTTGGGCAGATGCGGCCTTCGCCTCTCGAGGAGGATGGGCGCGCACTATTCGTCCTCGGATTTGGTGGATGAATTGCCGCTTGCCGCCCTGGAAATCGAGAAAGAGGAAACTGGCGAATTTTAGTTTCCTGACGTGCAGCCCGCCCAAACGATTTTAAAGCTCCCCTCTGTTTTTCCATCATCACGTGGGGTGATTAGAATGGTTGATGCTCCTATTGGTAAGGAGTTCGTGTTCCGCATGCCGCCAGACAAAGGCGGCGCCGTCGTCGGACGGGCGCGCAATGTGAACGAGCTGGCGAATCTTGTCAAGACCGCGCCGCTCGAGGCCGTGCTGTACCATGCCAAGGGCAATCATTTCGCCCCGTGGCTTGACATGCTCGGCGAGAGGACGGTTGTCGGCTCGCTGCGCAGCATGGTCATAAACGACAAGACTGTTCGCGTGGCATTGCTGCGCGCGCTGCGCTCGTAAGGCAAGCGCATCATTTGTTTTTTGCCGCTTTTTCCAAGCAATAGGCTTTTTTATTGTCTGCCTCTCCCTCTTTACTTATGTTAACCGACATGCTTGCCCTGTGCGCCATCGCCGGCTTTTGCGCCAAAGTGGTGGATGAATTGACGCAGGCGAGAATATTTGAGCGGATTTCAAACAAACTCGGCTCAATAAAAAAGAAGATTTTCCCCGCCCTGCCGATAATGCTTGCCATCATCTACGGCGCGGCATTGGGCTTTCGCGGCGTATCGCGCGCGCCCGTCGATGCGGCGGTGCTGCGAGCGCTCGGCGC
>CAIXYX010000054.1 GCA_903923795.1 uncultured Microcaldota archaeon | reverse complement strand
TCCACCCAAATGGGCAGATTCGGGTCCTGGCTCTTTAGAATTGCTATAAGCTCTTGTGTTCGGCCCACGGCGAAGGCGGGAAGAAGCAAGTGGCCGCCGTTTCCGATTACCTCTCTTGCCCGCTGCGCCAATTGCACTTCCAAATCTTGTCTGTTCGGGTGGTCTCGGTTGGCATAAGTGCTCTCGGTTATGAGCACGTCCACCTCGCCGACAGGCTCGGCCGCGCGGTGCATCCTCGTCTCGGCCAGCTTGTAATCCCCAGAATACAAAATTTTCTTGCCTTGGTATTCGATGAGCACCTGCGCCGCGCCGGGGATGTGCCCTGCGTCGAAAAGCGTCAAGGTTGTGTCATCCATCTTTATCGGCTGGTGATAGCCTGCCGGTCTGAAAGACTCCATGGCTTTTTTGTGCGAGCTTCGTTTGTAGGGCAGGGTGCCATATTCCTCGATGATGATTTTCGCCGAGTCAAGAAGAAGCAATTCGCCGATTTCGCGCGTGGGGGGCGTGGCGATGATTGAGGGTGTGCCGTGCTCGAAAAGAGAGGGCAGGAAGCCCACATGGTCCAGATGCGCGTGCGACACCACAACGGTGTCGATAGGCAGCGGGGACGGGAGCGGGTATAAGTGCGCGTCCTTCTTGTTGTGTATCTTCAGCCCGCAGTCGAGCATGATGTTGTGGTCTGTGCTCACCAACACTGCGGAGCGGCCGACTTCATTCGCGGCGCCCAAAAAATCTATCTCCATAATATTACCTCGTTTTTCAAAAGGCGGGCTTGGCTTGGGCCATAGCATAGGTGCAGGCAGCAGGGATCGTTTTGACAAGCTGGCCTTTGCGCCAGATGCACGATCCAAAAGAAGAGAGCCAAAATGGGCATTTTACGACGGGTTTTTCCCGCCTGCCGATCATTGCCCCTTCTTTTCACATTATCCAAATATCTTCGTATTTTGTGTTTGCACCTATACTGATGGCCGGGCGAACCCGCCATTTTTAGTTTGATAGAAATGAAACGGGCCGGGTTTATAATGGGCGGGGTAGCGGTTCCGCGGCGTGGTTTGCGTCGGAGTTTTGTCTGCAATACACCGATTTTTTATTCTCTCTACCCATTGCCTCTATCGGACGGGGTGAATGAAGAATGACCGGTTTATCGGCCGAAGAGGTGGCCCGCGAGAAGAAACTCGCGCTCATGTACAGCGGCCATGTTCAGCCTGCGCAGCTTTGGCGCCCCCTGAAAAATCTGCCGCAGAAAAACGTGGTAAAATGCGAATTGTGCGCCCATTACTGTATAATCAACGACGGAGATGTGGGTGCATGTCTTGTGCGCAAAAATAAGAGAGGCAAGCTCGTCTCTCTGAATTGGGGCAAGGCCGAAAGTTTGGCGATAGATCCGATTGAGAAGAAGCCGTTTTTCCATTTCAAGCCCGGTTCGAACGTGCTCTCATTCGGCACGCCTGGCTGCAATTTCCGCTGCCTCAACTGCCAGAACTGGTCTTTGTCGCAGGCCGTGAAGCAGTTTGGCGCGCAGTCTTTGCAGACTTTGATTGTGAAACCCGAGACAATCGCAGGGCGGGCCGTAGGCGAGAAAGTCGACGGCATCGCCTACACCTATTCCGAGCCCACCATATTTTTCGAATACGCATATGACACGATAATGGAATGCAGGAAAAGGCAGAAGCGCGAGGGGCAAAAGAGCGGGCAACTGGCGAAAGACTTTTTCCATGTTTTTGTCTCGAATGGATATTTCTCGCGCGAGATGCTTGATTTGGTGGTGCGGAAGAAACTGCTCGCGGCCATTCGCATCGACCTCAAATTCATGGATGACGACAAATATTTGCGCATCTGCGGCGGGAGGCTGAAGCCAGTGCTGGATTCAATCAAGCGCGTTGCAGCCTTGCGCAATAATGCGGGTTGGCCAATCCACCTCGAAGTCATAAATCTGGTGATTCCG
>CAIXYX010000053.1 GCA_903923795.1 uncultured Microcaldota archaeon | reverse complement strand
TTTCTTGGCAATCTCTCGCAAATAAGTAACTGAAACGCCTAACGCCTTCGAAGTCTCGATGCCGAATCTGGCCATTCCCGCCCTATTCCGTTCACTCGCCCGAGTGCGCAATTGTCTGATTATCTCCTCAGCGGAAATAGTTTTCATATATCAAAAAAGCCGCCTTCAATTATAAACACTTGCAAACCCAAGAATTCCATGGCAGACACATCAAAATCCAAATCAGCCGCACCCGCCACCGTGAAACAATCCGCTCCGGCCAACGACACGCGGGAAGTGCGCGTGCATCTCACTCATGCAGCAGCCAAAATCGTTTCGCCCGAAGAGGCTCCCATGCTAATCAAGCTGGCATGGAAAGAGATGCAGGAGAAGAAAGAGTACAATTTATTTCATTTCAAGAAGTTGGGCATCTGCCTGATTCGAGACGGCGATGATTTGACAATCATGACCGAGCGCGAGAAATCGCACGCCTTGGGCGACAAGGCGAAATCAGCCGAAGTCGTGCCAGAGAAAGGGATAGCTGGATGAGCTGAAGAAAAATCGAAAATCATCTTGTGCGGGGCCGTTTTCATGTCTTATATCAATCCAAAAAGCGACGTCGATAAAACTGTCAAAATCTCACCCAATACCTACATCGCAGCCTTTGCATCCATCCGCGCAGATGAAGGCGAGATTAAGCTTGGCAAATGCATCAGCATCCAAGAAAGCTGCGTGGTGCACGGCAGCGGCGTCGAAATCGGTGATAATGTCACCGTCGGCCACGGAGCTATCGTGCACGGCTGCAAAGTAGGCAATAATGTTCTCGTCGGAATGCATGCCACCCTCCTCTCCGGCTGTGAAATCGGCGAATGGAGCATCATCGCCGCCGGAAGCGTTGTTGTAGAAGGCGTGAAAATCCCTCCCAAAAGCATTGTCATGGGCGTGCCGGGTAAAGTGGTGCGCAAGGCAGAAGAAAAAGATTTCGAGCGCATCAAATTCTCGACAAAGAGCTATATCGACAAATTGAAAGCGATGGGAAAGTTCGACGGCTGAAAATGCGTCACTCTGTTTTCAGAATTAGCCTAACATCATGTTGAACAGATACCCTGTCAATGTGAATGAGACGAACAGCACCAGTGCGAAAATGAAAAGCAGTTTCGGCTTGAGCACCCGGCGCAAAATGACCATCTCAGGCATTGACAAACCGATGACGCTCATCATGAACGCCAGCGCAGTGCCGACGGCCATGCCTTTAGAGATAAGCACGCCCACAATAGGCACCATGCCGGCCGCATTAGAATAAAGCGGAATGCCAATCAGCACTGCAATCGGCACCGCCAGCGGATTATTCGGCCCAGCGAAGCCAAGAAGGAAATCTGATGGTGCATAGCCGTGGATGAATGCGCCGATGCCGATGCCAGCCAAAAGATAGGGGAGCACAGTCCAGGTTATGCGTATGGATTCGGCCTTGGCGAACGACAGCCGGGCGTTCCAGTCCATCGCTTTGCCGCTGAATCCGCGGCCAGAACCGGACTTCTTCGCGTTTCCAGCGAGTTTCCGCCTCACAACATCCTCCAATTCACCTTCGAGGTTCAGCCGTCCTATGACCATGCCGGCCAGCACGGCGATGACAAAGCCGGACGCTATGTATAACAGGGCAATCTGCCATCCGAACATGGCCCACAGCATGGCGGCCGCCACCTCGTTTATGAGCGGCGAGGCGATGAGGAATGAGAACGTGACGCCAAGAGGAACACCTGCGTCAATCAGGCCCATGAACATCGGCACTGCCGAGCATGAGCAGAAAGGCGTGGGGATGCCAAGAAGAGCGGCAAAAACATTGCCTACCCCCTCCCGCCTCCCGCCGAGCAAACGTTTGATTTTCTCCGGGGTAATAAACGTCCGGATTATTGCCACCACGAAAACAACAACTGCCAAGAGAAGAGTGACCTTAATCGAATCCTCGACGAAAAACCTAACTGTCTCGGCCAGAGGGCTGCCGCTCGTCATATGTAAAAATGAGAAAACAAACCAATTGGCGAATTGATCAAGCATGGATTAATCCCGCTCGTTGATGCTTTAAGCCTTCCGATTTTTGCGGAAAATGTCAAGTTTGAACTTTCCAATGACATTCCCGCATTCGGCCCAGTCGATATTTTTCATGTAAGCTTCGATGTAGTCTTTGCGTGTTGTGCCATAATCTATGAAATAGGCGTGCTCATACACATCCAGCACTAAAACTGGCACTGCCGCCCAGACTCCGCCCTGATTGTGCACGTCGCATGAGAAATTGTAGAGCCGTCCATCTTCCATATCCATGGCCAGCACAACCCACCCTCGCGAGGCTATGCCCATAGCCTTGAATTCGGCCATCCAGTTTTCAAAAGAGCCGAAATCCTCATCGAGCCAAGAGGCGATGGTGCCGGTAGGTTTGGCGCCATTTTTCTTCTCGCCCATCGAGTCGAAATAATTTTCGTGCAATTTCACGCCGTTGAGCGCGAATGTCTCCTCCACCTTGAGCTCGCGCAGCTGCGAGAATGTTGCATTGGCCGAAACTTTGTCAACCGTTTCGAGGGCTTTTCGAATCTCATTCGTCTTTTTCACATATCCTGCATAGAGCACGTCATGGTGTTGCGACAGCTGTTTGTCCGACAGGCCGTCGAGTGATTTGTATTTGAGCGGTTTGATTGTTTTCTCTGGAATCGATGCCATTTTTACACCTCGTAATGGGCCAAAAGCCCTATGACTTGCCTATCGGTTATGGTCTATATATGAGTTTTGTTACGCAACGGTAATGGCCGAACTGTTTTTCAGCACCCGAACGATTTAACCAGCTTTAAAACAGTCCAAATCCGATCTAAATCCATGGTTGCTTTCTCTCTCGTCCCCCGTGCATTTCTCCTCGTCGCCTTCGTTCTTTCACTTGCATCATTCTCACACGCAATGGAATGTTCGTCTTACTGGGACTGCTCATACAAGGAGAATTGCGTGGGCGGAACCTGCACCTATGACTATCTCTTCTGCAAAGACAATTACGAATGCGAGTATTACCAGACCTGCAATCAGGGCATCAACATGTGTCAGACCTCGGACGGCTACTGTCTCAGCGATTCGGACTGTTACGACGGGAAGTTCTGCGACGTTTACCACCAATGTCTTGAAAGATATGATTCCTCAAAGCCCGATGAGTATTCGTGCAAAAAAGATTCAGACTGTCAAACCGGCAATATCTGTTACAAAAATGTCTGTATCGAAGATGACCCGATGGACATCTGGGAGCTGTTGTTCGGCTGGCTGTTTTAGTCCTAAAATGACCTACTTCTTTATATAGTTGTAAAAAGATACATATTACGAGTGAGGATTATGGGTCTCGTAATCTCAGATTCAGACAAACGCGTTCTTTCTTCTCGTTCCATGTCATCTAATACTGTATGTTTATTTGAATTTTTATCTAACTCATCAAAATACTTTGAGGCGCATAATCTAGCTAAACGAGCAGGCGTATCATTGCCAACACTTAATCAAAATCACTTTCGTTTAACCACTTTATCTGAAACAAGTCGGACCAATTCGTTGAAAGAAATCATTGGTGCTAATCAGTATCATATTTATCCTATGAGAGGATACCCTGCATTCTGCCGCGAACTTTTGGTATGCTCAAATCAGAACTTTTTTGAGACTCATCCACTAGCCGATTTAACACTCTTTAACTGTTTAAAAAATGGCAAAGATATAACTTCGCATGATTTTAAGCAAATAATACCGTTTAGTGAAATCTCCACAAAAGTACCCTCGTTCGAACCTCTTCGGGATCGAAATGTTATACTTCTTGTCACCCCATCTGATATAGTTAAAGATGGTGGTCGTTTAGTAATACATGTTTCGTCTGTGAAATTTAAGCGCGTATCTCGAGTCAAAACAGACACATCGAGTTATCCGGCCACTTGGTTGTTTGATTATCCCTTATCATCTTCACCAAGCTATGAGTTTAATTATACTTATGAAGGGAACACGATGTTAAAATCCGTGATTAAATCGGTCCCTATCGATAACGATAAGAAACATCCGACTTCTTCAGGAAATATCGTCTTGGACGGACTGGGGTATTATAATAATCTTTATGGGGATTTTTACGGAATAAAATATCCATCCCCTACTTCAATTAATACATTGGAGTCGTATAAAAAAAGTCCCAAGGACGTCATAAATAATTATCCATTTCCAGAAATCTCGCAAGTTGCTGCTGGGGACTTCAATGTTAGCGCAAACGTTGCTGTCATTTTACGAGATATTATGTTACAAAACGACCTGAATAAATTTTTATCTGTATTACACGAATGCGTTGAACGTGAAGTTCAAGAATGGCATAGCGCCCACCCTCCCCTTAAGCCTCTAGGTTCTCAAACATCTAGCTCTCAATCTTCCCAACCAATAAATAATTATCAGGGGGGTCAGCAGAAGAATGGCACTCCTATGAGCGATTGCTTTACCAATTCTATCCGGGGCACCGTAAGATAGTCATATACTGTGTCTAGTCGCTCTCAATCCTCGGCGCCAGATAATAATTCAGTTTCGCCCCCTCTACCTCATACTCGACTTTCACCGGAGCGTTTGTCTTCAAATTAATCGTCAAAGGCGAAGCATCTGGGCACGCTTTTGTTATGTCCTCCAAATATTGAAGCGGAAATGTTGATTTGGACGGATTTGTTGCCCTCAATTCAATGAGCGTTGGCGCGTCTTTCTCCTGCTCGGAAATCAGGTCAGACGAATCCCCATGGCACTCGATTTTGAATCCATCTTCACTCGCCTGTAGTGATAAGTGCGTCGAAACCAGCGCAGCATCGCGCAATTGGTCCTTGAATGTGCCGCCCAGCATCTTCACGACGACATCAGCAGTCACATTGGGCTCGCGGCTCGCGCCAAGAGGCATCTCCAAAACAGGAATCTTGAATGATTTCTTTGATTTGCCGGCGAAGAAGCGTATAATCACCTTGTTCTCCTCGGATGCTATCTCGAGTTTCTCGCCGCCCTGCGCGCGAGACAAAATCTTGGACAAGTTGTCGAAATTCAGGCCCACTCGCACTGATTCAGCCACATCATACTCGACAAATGAGGCTTTCGGCATGGTGAAGCTCACCATGGCAATCTGCGAGGGGTCCATGGCTTTGAGCGTGAGGCCGGCAGGCGTCACATCCAAAGCGCCCTCGTCTATGAGATTGACAATCGAATCGATGGCGTTCTTGAACTTCTTGGCATCCTCGACTACAAAACGGAACATGGCAAAACACCTGTGAGTGGATTCTCTCATCCTGCGGATGATTATTCACATCCGCAAATGATTCTCCCATCGCCCCTTCGTCATTGAGGCTTTTAATTCTTCCACATCACTTATGCATCCATGACAACCACCAGCCTGCTTTTTCAGAATGACAGTTATCTCAAACAATTCGAGGCAAAAGTGCTCGCAGTTCGCCCGGACGGTGGCATCATCCTCGACCAGACGTGCTTCTATTACAATTCGGGCGGGCAGCCGTCGGACAAAGGGAAATTGGTGCGAATCAGCGATGGCGTCGAGGCCGAGATAAAAGAAGTGAGAAAAGTGGATGGCGAGGTGGCGCATTATCCGGCAGGGGCCGCACCCAATCCAATGAGCAAAAATAATGCGGCTCCCGCCGCATCGCCAGTTATTTTCCCTTCCCGTTTCTCTGTTGATGATGCCGTGCGCGGGGAAATAGACTGGCAGAGGCGCTATCAGCTCATGCGCATGCACACTGCCGGCCACGTCTTGGGCGCCATCCTCTTCAACCACGGCGCGCTCATCACCGGCAACCAGTTGGACGTTGACCAGTCGCGCTTTGATTTCTCATTGGAGGAATTCAATCGTGAGCAGCTGGATATGTTTGTCGCGCAGGCAAATGCCGAATTGGCCAAAGATTTGCCGGTGCGCGTCTATTCACTGCCAAGAGAGGAAGCGATAAAACTCCCCGGCTTTGTCAAATTGGCCAACGCCCTGCCGCCAAATCTTCCTGTCTTGCGAATAGTCGAAATCGTCGGATTGGATGTTCAGGCCGACGGCGGCACGCATGTGAAAAGCACCAAAGAGGCCGGGCAAATCGAGCTGACCCGCGTCGAGAACAAGGGCGCGAAAAACAGACGGATATATTTCGTGCTAAAACCCTAATCTGATTTGTCAAATCAAATCTTTTCCCGTCATTTTAGCGCGAGCCTTCCACAAAATTGCTGTCACAGCCCGCCAAAGACGACGGGTCGGTCAACACCTGCGGCGTTATGAACAGCTTCAAATTTCCAAAGAATGGCAGGCGCGCAAACACGTGCCCTCGTATCTGGCTGTAGAGAATCGGGCTGTTGCCAGTGTGCGTGGATGGGTCATAAGCCTGCAAATCAAACACGGGGTTATTGTCCCCTTTTGTCAAATAGATAATCGTGCCCGTGCTGTCATTCACAGCCAAACGCACGCGGTGCACGATGTCGCCCACACGCGCATAAAGGTCGCCGGGCTTCGGTCCGTAGACAATCAAATCATAACCGGTGTCATACGCGACCGTCTTTCCATTAAATTCCGTCTTCTTCACGCAAACAGTATCAGTGGTCGTGCCGTTGTCCGGCGAGAACACGCGCGGGCATGTGCCATAAGTGAATTTGAGCGGCCCATGCGCCTCGGAGAATTCCTCCGGCGCCTGCATGAGGTCGAGGCAATGCACATCCAGAATGCCCTTGGCATTCGCATACGAGCAATATACCACGAGCGAGCCGTTCACTTCCCAGCTCTCATTCTGCCATGTCACAACTGCCGTCGAATTGATTTCCGATGCGAGGCCAGAATAATTGAAGTAAGCGGTGTGAATCTCACCTCCCTTCAAAAACACCAAATCCCCGCGCTCATAAGCGGGTCTCATAGAACACGAAACTATCGCATTTATCGGCGTGGGCGTAGCCAGCACCCATGCGGCGCCGAACCACACTATGAGGGCGAAAAGTATCGCAAGAGCGGTATTCTTCAATTCGCTTTTGAGCCCCCCTTCCTTCACGCCGGCGTAGAATTCCCACGCGACGATAAAGACCATCAGCGCGCCGGCCAGGAGGCCCAGAAGGATGTTTTTGACCAGTATGTAGAGCAGGAAAAGTCCGAGGAGGAAAAAGTAATACGCCGGCACTTCGCCCAAAAAGGGGAGTTTGATGGGTGTGATAAGAGTTGCGACGAGCGGATTGTCTGCCAAAGTTTTCTTGCCCACCGCCGGTTTGCTCTCTACCACAGACGCAACCCCCTAAAAACCGTTTTATTTGGCTTTCGGCTTCTTGGCGGATTTCAGGCTGTTCTTGAATTCCTTGACATTGTCCTTGAGCTCGTCGAGCGCGCTCTCCAGAACGTCGAGGGCGTTCTTGCTCTTGGTGCGCAATATCAGCGTCGGCTTGCCCACCTGCGGGTGGTCGCTCTTGCATGCCGCGAACTCGACGTCCTTCTCGGCGATGAGAATCTCGCGCAAGGCGTGGGGCAGGGAGATGTCCTCGCCCTCGAATTCTATCTCGATGAAGTTCGGCTCGATTGTCTTGGCGTTGAGTTTCATGAATACACCTCTGATAGAGTTATCCGCTCGCGATGAGCTTATAATCATCGGCCAGATGCCTATTCTCGCGCCGTCCGCACGACGGGCAGTTCAATAT
>CAIXYX010000052.1 GCA_903923795.1 uncultured Microcaldota archaeon | reverse complement strand
AGGTGCTTGGGAAAAAGAGAAATGAATGTTTTTCTCATCGATACATTTCGCTTCATTCGATGCCTTTCGTTTTCCTTCTCGCAGCTCCGTTCTTGTCAGTCGGATTGAAATTCGGCGGATGGGGATTGGAAGTAGAAGTCTGATGGATTTGGCAAAACTCTTGAAGCATGTAATGCGGGCCGACCGGGCATTTCTTCAGCCATCTCATCGAAATCCCGTTTTCTTTTCTTATTCCTCGAGCATCTCCCATTCCATGCTCATGTCCGCCTTCTTGGCCTTGGCTTCCACTTCCTCGTGGAGAGAATCGATGACTTTCTGCGCTTCCTTGTAGTCCTTGGCCGCCACGGTAATCTGGTAGCGCGGAGCGCCGAGGTAATGGATTTGAAGAGTCGCGTCGGCCGGGGCTTTGAGGGCGAGGAGCGTCTCCTTCACCCGTCCGATGCCGTCTGCCGACCATGCGGTGAGCTGCAGGATGGCCCTAAGCTCGGCCTTGGCGTGGCGGATGCTTTTCTGCGCCACCGACAGCAGCGCCTTGACCAGGCCCTTCTCTATCTTGAGGCCGTCGAGCACGTTCTTGTCGCCGGCGGAAATCTGCTCGAAGGCCTCCATCAGGTCGCCGTACTTGTCTTCGAGCGCGTTGCGGGCCGCGACAGACTCGCCGGTTGTGCTCTTGGCCTCCTTGGTGGCGACCTCGAACAGTTTCTGCGCGCGCTTGACGCGGCGCACGGTCTCGAGCTTGCGCTTCTTCTCGGTCTCTGAAATTCGTTTAAGAGAGATGTCGACCTGGCTCTTCTCCAAATCGACGTGATAGACTTTCGCCACGAGGTGCTGGCCCTCGTGCAAGAATTCGTGGATGTTCTTTATCCAGCGCGGCGCTACCTCGGAGATGTGCATGAACGATTCGCGGTGGCCGTATTCGTCCAGAGAGCAGAATGCGCCGTAGGGCAAAATCTTCTTGACTGTCGCCAAGACCAGTTCATCGCTCTCGGGCATGTCCGCCATATGTTCAATCCTCTGCTAAAATCGCGTAAATACGCTCGCCGAATCCTTACTCGAGCGTCTTGACCAGCGTGGCCTTGTCGGTCAGCTGCGACACCCCGCCGCGGGACTGGGTGAGGGGGATGTTGCACACGAGGCATGTCACGGCCGTCGAGGCGGCCGCGAATATGTTCTGCTCGTTGCCGCATGCGCATTTCACGCGCCAGAATTTGCTTTTTGTCCGTCCTTTCATGAAAATCATCTCTCTTTGGAATTTGTTTTTATCCTGTTCAGGCCAGCTCCAGCTTCTTCTTGGTGCGGGCCCCAATCACGCGCTCGTGCTTTTTCTTGCAGATGTTGCACTCCATGACTATCTTCTGCCGTTTGCCCTGTTTTTTCGGCGTCTGCTTGCCGGCGCGCTTGCCGCCGTGGCCCATGAGCTTGCGCTCGTGCTTGCGGGTGCCGATGGCCATATTGCTGGCCGTTCCCTTGCCCACAAGGCGCACCTTGTGGTCGGTATGAGTCTTGCACGTGGGACAGTAAGTCCGGGATTCCTTTGGGTATTTCATAAACATATTCACCTTCTAAGAAGATGATTTCGACGACAGAGTATGAACGGGCAAGTTTATTAAGATATGAGCGGCGGAACGCCCAAATCGCCGCTATCCTATGGCTTCTCCACTCCTCGCCGGGCTTTGAATATCTCTCCCAGCACCAGGAATTTCTCGGCCAGAGCCGGATGGGTGATGTGGAGCGGCTCTCTTTGCGAGATTTCGCTCAGCCTTCTCAATTCAGCCATTAATTCTTCATCCTGCTTGTCCTTCCAGTTAAGGCGGTAGATTTCCCGCAATCCCTCGAACACGTCCAAAACCATGACAATCACCATAATTTATGGCGCTGGCACTGGATAAACGGCTTTGGAGAGGGTAGGTTTCCGGTGGGTCCGCCGAACCACTTTCCGGAAATAAATGCACTCCAATATCTACGATGGCGTATCATTAACGGCAACTTCAAGTTTTGAATTAATTTGAGCCAGATATTCGTTTCTTTCTTTTATGTAGTCCTTTATGTCTAATATAAAGTCATCGAGGTTAATTCCACTATACGTGTTGTTTTTCTTAGTTATCGCATTTGCTATAAAAATTGCGAGATCAATATGCTGTTCTTTATACTGGTCCTGTTGAGCTATTAACGAGTAAGTGTACTTTGTCGTTGTCACCGCGTCTGAATAATTTGCGAACTTCTCCCGCATGACTTTCGATCCAAATCCATTCGTGCTTTTAGCCTCTTCGATTTTAATTACCTCGAAATGATCTATAAGTATCGTATCTCTTGT
>CAIXYX010000051.1 GCA_903923795.1 uncultured Microcaldota archaeon | reverse complement strand
CGCCCCCCAAGTCTCCTAGATGAGGAATCCCCAACTGTTCTCCATGTTTCCCACGCCGTTTTTTAGAATGATGGATTTTTCCCCTTTATTTGTGGGTCTAATCTCGAGTTTTTTCAGCACGGCCGGATATTCGTTGTATTTGAAAGTGGAGCGCAACGGCAATATGCCAATATTCTTCTCAAATGTCCAGCAGGCATGCGCATAGCCTTCCGCCGTTCCAGACACCTCGAAATCTTTTCCACCGCCAACGAATTGATGCTTCCAGCATCCGGCCACATCGCTTTTGCTCGGCTTCACCATCAGACGGTTTCCTTCGAACACGCGTCCGCTCGGTGCATGATAAACCAAAATATCCTCTTTTATACTCAAACTCGGCTTGCGTAAATTAGGTTTGCCATAAAGATTATGGGCCAATGCCGCCCTGCCGGCGTACACCTGCATATATGTGGCGAAGCTGCCGTCGTCGAAATGATAGAGCCCCCAATACCACTGCGGCGGCGGGGCGGCCAGAAGTATTTTCTGGAAATACGCGGTGCCCTCGATGCGTTTGAGATGCGGCCGGCCGGAATTTTTCCCGCCATCTTTTTTCTTCCCGCCCGCTCCTCCCGTGCCATTCCTCTCACATCCGCCCAGTTCCAATATCTCGAGGCGCGTGCCCTCTATCTCCATGGAGCCGAACAGCGGCGTGTGCCCGTGGTTAGGGCCGACTGCCGGGTGCGGGTCGGTCTTCTTGGCCCTCAGCTCGAATTCATGCGAGCCAGTTTTTATTTTTGTGATATACTCACCATTCGAATACGAAAACGAGCTCGGAGTCGCGCCCGGCGCGTCGAGCCTGCGGCTTTTCGGCGAGAGTTTCATCCCCGAGCGCTCGAGCACGAAATCCCCGCCCTCGTGCATCTCATAGCCGTCAAAATACCATGCCGCAGCGGCGCCGTCGAGAATGAAGTTCTGGCCGTCCGCCACGATACGGCTGTTCCTTATCCTCATTCCATTGCATGTGATGTCGGGGTCGTTTTTCACAGACCACAAAATCATGATTTGCCGGCATCTGCCGGTCTTCTTCGTGTTTTCGTCATGGATGAAGAAAAGCCAGAACCACCACAGCCATGCGCCGCGGGCCAATGGCTTCGCCGGAGTCTTGAAAATAGATGAAATAAGCTCCGCCGCGCCTGATTCTGACTGGTCTATGCGTCTGTCCATCGCATTTGCCACCTCGGCGATATATTAAAAGCAGTGGGGTGGGCGGAGAGAAAAAAATGGAGAAGAAAAAGCGGCGCCAGAACCGACAGCGCTACGCGACAGTGATTTTGGCCGGTTCGCGCGCCAAAATGTGCATCGGGTCGTCCGGGCGGATGGTGTGGCGTGCAACCGTGTCCCTGCTTGTGTCGATCATCGCGCTGGCCGGCAATGGGCTGGGTTTCGCGTTGGCGCCGGTGAGAATCGTTCCGCCCTGCCTGCCGTGCCCCAATTCCTTTCCAGCGTGGCCGCGGATATGGATGAGTCCGCCCTGCATGAACAGGCCTGCCCGATCTGCCGCATCGCCCTGCACCCAGATTGTGCCGTCAGTCATGTGGGCGCCGGCCTCGATGCCAGCATCCCCGTCAATGAAAATCGAGCCGCCCGTCATCCCGTATCCGAGACGGGCGCCGGCCGTGCCTATCACAACCACTTCCTTTGTGTTCCTATATCCAAGGTAGTCCAGCGGTTTCTCCATCCCTGCCGGCGACACCACGAACTGTGTTTCCGCGCTTTTGGCCATCATCGCGCTGATATACAGCCCGGCCGCCTTGGCGATGTTCGGGTGGTGGCGGTAAGATTTTAGGCGGCGCGAGAAGGCCATGACGTCCTTTGATTTTATGTCAAGGGCTGCAAGCTGCTCGCATGCCGAATTGTAGAACTGGTCCGGCTCAATTTGCGTGGTTTTGGCCAGCAGTCCCGCGAATACAGCTTGCAGCCGTCCGTCAGTCTCATCGTTGCCGAATTTCCTGCGCATGGATGTCTTCATATGCAATCCCTCTTTGTGAATTTCTTTTAAGCGTGAATGTCATTCGGATTTGAGTGCGTTCCCCCTCGCATTTGCTCCCTTCGGATTAATGGTGACAATTCTGACTTTCTCGCCTCCCAATGCCGACTGATGCCACAGGGCCATTTTTTCATGCCCGTCATTTGCTTTTTTCACTGCGAATATTCGGTCAAATCCGGGTATTGGAGACCGCTCGCTTTCGCGTTCTTCACCCAATCGAGGATTTGGCCGAGTTTGTTGCGGTAGGTCATTTGTTTTCCTCCCTTTTCTCCTGAGCATTAAGCGCCAGTTTAGGGATATATAAGCGAGCCAGACTTTTTCTTGTTTTTATACGGTTAAAATCGAAAAAATAAGGTATTTTTCAAAAAAGAGCCTCTCCGGCGGCCCGTCATCGCCGTTGTGGGAATCTGGTGGGCGCATCGAAATCCCATCTATGGTTTATCCAATTTCTTTCCGGTATTCCGTTTCCCAAACGTCGGGAAGTAGACTGCCTTGTATATCCGCACGATGCGCACTGTCTTCATGTCGTCGATATACTCTCTATAGTGGTCTCGGAATTCGGATACAACATACTCCATCTCGTCGAATGTATGGGAGACGATATCCATCATGAATCCGTCGAATTCGAACACCTCGATGAATCTGAACATGTTGGTGAACTGTTTCATGTATTCGACGACCTCGCGCAACCGGTTTTCGTCTATGGACGTCAGTTCGACCGTGATGCGGTTGAACTGGTAGCCGTATTTCTGGGGGTTGAGCAGCGTGGCGTACCGCTCGATGATGCCCTCCCGTTCCATCCGGCGGATGCGCCGCACCACGGTCTCCGGGGTCGTATTGGTCAGTTTTGCGATTTTCATGCTTGGCGTGCGGGCGTCGGAGGAGAGGATGCGCAGGATATCCAAGTCCAGTTCATCATGGGGCACAATCGCAACCGGCTCTCTGGTCACCAGATACTGGTGTTTCCTCTCCTCGAGTGCGCTCGCCGCTCCGGTCTCCAGCAGTTCCTGCTCAGGTTCGAGCATGTACCGCCGGCCATAAGTGTATATGCGCATTTCCGTATAGATGATTTTCTGCCGTATGCGGCTCACTATGGGCGCGAGCAGGCGCGAGAAGATGGTCTTGGCCTCGAAGATGTCCTTCGCCACCGTTCCCACCATCGCATCCCACGCGCCCTCGCAGCCATAAGCGAGTGTGCATTCGTCGTCTTTGGCGATTGCGCGCAGATGCGTATCTCTCTCCTGGCTCGACATCCGATAGGTGCGGATGCAGCAGACGAAATAGCAATATGTGCCCAGTTTTCTCAAGTCGACCAGCGTGATATAGCCGATGATCACCCCCCGCTTCTCAAGCGAGCGGAGGCGGTAGTCTATCCTCTGCACCGAGGTGCGGAGGCGTCTGGCGAGTTTCGATAGCGGCTGGCGGGAATCAAGGTCCAGCTCGTACATGAGGCGCCGGTCCAGTCCATCGAGGCTGTTGCTGGGCATGGGTTGTTTCTCGTTCGGGGCCTATAAAAAGCCAGTCGGGAGTTTTTTCTCACAACGGTTTGTGGGCGATGATGATCTTGCTCTGCTGGGCTATTTCGTACAGCTCAATATCGCCGTTCCCCTCGATCTTGAGCCTTGTCTTCTGGCCGTCGACGAACGCCTTGAGCTCGTCGGGGTGCTGCTCGATCTTTCCGAGATTGGGCTCGCAGTCCAAGGCCGCGAATTTCACCAGCATCTGTGCGAAATGCTCCGTGCTCACCAGACTGCTTCCGTCAATGAGATGATAGGTGAATTCCGCTTTTTTCGGCTTGAGGGTCGCCTCGATTTTATCCGCGAACAGGTCGATGTTATATGTGTGCCCTCCTATCCGGTTCAAAAACAGCCCGATGCTCTTTTTCGGGTCTTTGGAATCCAATTCATGCATGGGGATTACGAGAATCCCTCCCGGTTTCACTTGCTCATACGCGGATTCTATGATGTTGATCCACTGGCCGAATGGATTATATGGCAGCATATAATTGAGAAGGACGACATCTCCCATGTGCTGCCTTGATCTTTCATCATCCGGGAACTTTGCCGGGATTATCTGGTAATTCAGAGGCATCTTTTCCCTTATGTGCCCCTGCGAAATTCTCATGAGCGTCTCCCCCTCTATTTTCTCACTCGGACGGTAAATATCACTCGGATTCCCCTGCCCGCCAAATCTTTGCATATCCTCTTTGGTCACTTTGTAGAACTTGGTCTCGAAATACTCCCGCAGCACCTCTATCGCTTCTGTCTCTTCCGTGTTGATGAGGTGCACTTCCGAGAAGAATTGCCGTATCAGCGTGTCAGAGTCAGTCGTCCTGCCCGCGAGTTTTTTGGCAAGCCTCCCGTCCCCGCCCGCGCCGATAACAACCAACGCAAAATCATTTCTGTCTGCATTCGCAAGATTGAGGAAGATTTTCTGTTTAAGGAAGTTGGCTACGCTGTGCTTCTCATCCGTGCTCTCGCAATACAGCATCGAGAGGCTCCTATAGTCATAATCAGAATAATCCCTTGCTTTTGGGATGCGCGTTATCATGGCCGCTCTGTCTGCGGTCTTTTTGAACTTATTCTGGTCCGGGCGCTCCTTGGTGTAATAGTTCTTTTCGTCATTCCAATTTTTTCTCGCATCGTCAATCAGCCGTTTTTGCGTGTCTTTCATCGCCCTCGCATCATATGATAAGAACGCTTCCTCAGGCCTCGCCGTTATTTGGCTGATTATTTCTTGAACCTGTTTGCTCTGTCGTATAATCTCCTCCTTGGCCATCTCGTGTTTCTGCTCATTTTTCTCCATCTGCGAACCCCATTCGTCCGCATCTTTTATTATATTCTCGGCATCCATCATCTGTTCGAGCGCAATGTCGTATTTATGCGTAATCTCCTTTTCTTTGCGCCATATTTCTATCCGTTCCGGCCGCAGCTCCAGTGACAACGGAGGTTCTTTCATCGTCTTCTCATATGCCTTTATCGCTGCTCTGTTCAAGGTATTCGAATTAACCTCTCGAGCATCCGATTTTTTCTCTTTCTTCAGTTGATATACCGAATTCATCTTTTTCACACTCGTGAAGGTATTCTATGCATTATTGTCCGCGCGCCTGCGCCAGCTTGCGCAAAACTGCCCCAAAACACCCCATTCATGCTTTGGTGAAACTATGCTCTACGTTTCTTTCTATGCATTTTCAGACTTATAATACCTTTGTACGCTTTGATACAAGCAGGGCTCGGACGTTTTTCTGTACACTCTTTTCCTTGTTTAAAAACCCTGTAAATTGAGAAAATATAAAACAAAATGAACTAAGAAGAGTTCTATTCCTCCTCCTTCGCCGTAATCGCCGTCTTCTGGCTTCTCTGCATCGCCATCATCTGGTTGTTTCTCCAGATGTCTTTCGGGAAGTGCCTTCCCCGGTTGAAGAAGTTCTTCTCATAAGTCTTGGCCTCGAGCTTCGACACGATTATGTCCGTCGCATGCTCGACATCGAAATCCTTGCACGAGAATATGTCCACCGAGGCGTATCCCTTCTCGGGGAATGTGTGGAT
>CAIXYX010000050.1 GCA_903923795.1 uncultured Microcaldota archaeon | reverse complement strand
TCTAGAAAAAGAATTGAAAAATTTGAAAGAATAAAAAAATCGCGCTTTTTAGTCGATGAAGTCGTTCGGCGTCGGTGGATCCGGTTTGTCCCCTTTCCTCTCGCGTATCGACTTCACAGTCTTTAACAGCAGCTCTCTGGGCAGCGGCTCGTATCCGGCATATTCCTGATACCAGATGGCGCGCCCCTGTGTTGCGCTGCGCAAGTCGTTGGCGAATCCGAACATCTCGGCCACTGCGACTTTAGCCAGGAGCGTGCTCGCCTCGCCTTCCTGCTGGATGTCCAGCATCTGGCCGCGGCGGCCGTTAATCATGGTGATGACGGCGCTCATGTAGTCGGCAGGCACAAGAATGGTGATTTTCTGCTTCGGCTCCTGTAGAGTCACACCCGCAATCAACATGCCGGCGTAGAGAGGCCTCTTGGTGGCCGGAATAATCTGGGCCGGACCCCTGTGCACTGGGTCTTCGTGGATGGTGGCATCGATGATTTTCACCTTGACACCGAACACCTTCTCTTTACAAAGAGGGCCTTTGTCAAGAGCCTCCTCAAACCCTTGGATGATGAGCTCCATGATTTCGTTGAGATATTGCACACCGCGCGTGTCATTGATGAGCAGCGAGCGGTTGTGGATGTGGATGATGGCTTTTGCCTCATCACGGGGCAGGCCAGCCTCGACAAGCGCCTCGACAATCTGCTTGCCTTTCGGCTTGCCATCGGGGATTTTTCCCTCGAGCATGGCCGCCATGACAGTCTCCTCGACCGGCTCTATTGTGAGTTTAATCTTGGTGTGCTTGTTGGGAGACTTTCCTTCCACAGTGCCCGACTTGCCGCTGACGATTTCGCGGTAGACGACGATGGGAGGTGAGGTCGTGATGGGCACGCCTTTCTCCTTCTCTATTTTGTAGGTGATGATCTCCAGATGCAATTCTCCCATGCCCGAAATCAAGTGCTCACCAGTCTCCTGGTTGAGCTCGACTTTGAGGGTGGGGTCTTCTTTGCCCAATGCTCTTAGCACCATGATCAGTTTGGCCAAATCTTTCGAGTCTTTCGCCTCGATAGACTTTGTGATGACAGGCTCGGAGTAGTGCTTGATGGATTCGAAGGGCACCACTTCTCCAGTGGAGACCGTCTCGCCGACGAATACATCGCGCAAGCCGACTATTCCGACTATGTTGCCGGCTATGACATTGTCGACCATAACTCGGTCAGGGCCCATGTAAATCGCGACTTGCTGCACTTTCTCCTCGGCCATTCGCGCGGCCATGTAAAGCATGTCTCCTTTTCTTACGCGGCCCGAGAAAAGTCTGACGATGGCCACTTCTCCGGCGTGCGGGTCGTTCACCACGCCGATGCAGACACCGATTGTCTTGCCTTCAGAGCTGCACAAGAGCAATGCCTTGCCATCAGGGCTCTCGATGTCGCCTTTCCAAATCTGGGGGATACGGTAGCGCTGGGCGAAATGGGGGTTGGGAAGATGCTCGAGAATCATCCCCAAGAGAACTTCATCGAGAGGTGCCTTCTCCTGCAATATACTGTGTTCGGCTTTGCGGCAGTGGGCGAATATGTCGGCGAATTTGATGTTGAATTTCTGCATGGCCTTGATTGAGACTGCCCATTTGTGGTAAGCCGAGCCGAATGCGATGTTGCCTTTCTTGACGTCGATAATCCAGTCATCCTTGAATTCGGGCGGGCCGTACTGGTCGACCAATTTATTTATGCCCGTGATGATTTTGAGCAAGCGGGCCTGCATCTGCTCGTCGTTGAGCTGCAATTCGTTGATGAGACGGTCTATCTTGTTGATGAACACGACTGGTTTTGCTTTCTCTTTTAGAGCCTGTCTTAGCACAGTTTCTGTTTGCGGCATGACGCCTTCGACTGAATCGACGACGAGAACTACGCCGTCGACAGCTCGCATGGCCCTTGTGACATGGCCGCCGAAATCAACGTGGCCGGGTGTGTCGATGAGATTGACCAGCCAGTCTTTCTCGAACATGTGGAAAGCCAATGAGATGTTGGCCGCTTTGATGGTGATGCCTCTTGCTTGTTCCTGCTCGTCGAAGTCCATGACACGCTGCTCACCGGCGCTAGCCATGGAGATGAGGCCGGCGCGTGCGACTAATGAGTCGGTCATGGTGGTTTTTCCATGGTCCACGTGGGCGCAGATGGCGACGTTTCGCACGTTCTCCAAATTGCTCATCATTTTCTGGACTTCGTCGAATACATATTCTTTGCGGACCATGAAAACAACCTCGTTTGACCCAGATAAACTCACGTCTAAGGGTATAATCTGCCCTCTAGGCAGAAGATGATATTGACTAACGCCGAGAAATTTAAATAGGTTTGGGGGAGGACATCAATTGGGCTCGAGGGGCGGGCTTAAATAAAATCGGCCCCATATACGGGCATGGACGATGAAGCCCCGAAAGCTCGAAAACCAAAAAAAGCCTTTATCTGGATGATGCGCCACGCGCAGGCTGTCGGCAACACAAAACACATGCTCAACGGCAGCGGCATAGATGCCCCCTTGAGCACCTTGGGCAAATCGCAGGCCAAGAGGATGGCGAAAGAATGGCCGTGGAAGCCCGACGCTATTGTGACAAGCCCGCTCACGCGCGCGGTGGCTACCGCTTATGCATTGGCGGACAGGTTCGAGATGAAGATGGAATTCTCCAAACTTGTGATGGAGCAGGATTACGGGAAATTCACGGGCAAAACTCTCCCCGAACTTCTGGCCGACGAGAAACTTCTCCCATGCTTTCAGGTTGACGCGCATAATAGGCATATCTACACCCTGACGCCCCCGGGCGGGGAGAGTTGGGAGGATTTGAAGAAACGCGCCGCTCTCTTCTTCGGATGGGCCGACTCGAAATTCGCGGGCAAACACATCGTCGTTGTTTCCCATTCAGACTTCATCAACTGTGCTTATGGAGTGCGGTTCGGGCTTGATGATGAGTATGTTTGGCAGAGGGAAGATGTGCCGAATTGCAAAGCTGTACGGCTTTGAAAAAATTGAAAAACGCTGAAAAGAAAAACAAATATCCGAATGTTTAGGAACTCATTTTAGGCCCCCAATCCCCGCCGTCCCCCGACCATTTGCCGATTGAGTTGGCAGCACAATAAGGAGTGTTGAAATCCCCGTAGCCGTCTCCGTTATGGTCGTAGATGTATGTCTGGTTTATGTTGGCGTAATAGTTGCCCTGGTCCGAATAGTTGCCATTGTATGAACTGTTGACTGCTATTTCGAATTTGTTCCCCGACCCCAGATTCTGGATGTAGAGGGCGCCTGCGAGGAAGCGGTTGTGATGGATGAGGTTTTGACTGGAATCGGCGTCCATCTCCAGCGCATTTGCCGAATCGGCAGGGGTCAGATTGTTGTATGACAGAACGTTGCCGGAGCTGTTGTAGAGGCGGATGCCGGCGTTGGAGGCCGCGATGTTGTTGTTGGAGATATTGTGATTGCCTGAATTCTTCACCAATATGGCCGCGAAGTCCGAACCGGGGGAAGAGATGTAATTATTCGAGACTATAGAGTTGTCAGATGACACTTGCAATAGTATGGCTGAACCGGAGAAATTCTCCAGATGATTGTTTCTGATGGCTGAATTCGGGGCATTCTGGATGAGGACGCCATAGATGAAATTGGATATCGAGGCGTTCTCGATGATTGTGCCCGCCTGGTCGGAGTAGAGGAAAATCAGGCCGGGATTTCCGAGGACATGATGCCCTGCCCCATTGATGGTGACGTTCTCGGCCTCCACGCTGATGCATGCGTTCGAATCTGTTGGGAAGGAAAGATCACCGGCTATTGTCCAGTAGGAATTGGGCTCGCGGATGATGGTGCATGCTGAGATGACGCGGGTTTGGGCCGGAGGAGGAGCGGCGCCTATCGGCCCGTAATCCCAGCCGTTGCCAGACCACTTGCCCAATGAATTGGCTGCGCCATATGGGGTGTTGAAATCGCCGTAACCGTCTCCGTTGGTGTCATAGATATAGGTCTGGTTGATGTTGGCGTAATAGTTGCCCTGGTCAGAGTAATTTGCATTATAGGAGCCATTGACGGCGATGTCGAACTTGTTCTGGGTGCCCATGTTCAGGACATAGAGGGCGCCTGCGAGGAAGCGGTTGTGGTGGATGAGGTTTTGGCTGGAATCGGCGTCCAGCTCCAATGCATTTGCCGAAGATGAGGGCGTCAGGTTGTTGTATGTCAGGACATTGGCAGAAGAGTGGTTGATTTGGATGCTGTCACTGCTGGAGTTCACGACGTTTAGGGTCACGAGGTGGTTGGAGCCGTAATAGAGCAGGATGCCGATGCTGGAAGCGGCGAGGACATTGGAGGACACGACGCAATTCTGCGAATCCTGCACCGAAATGGCGGCGTAATCAGCTGATTGGGCGGAGATGGAATTGTTCGAGATGATGCAGTTGTCTGACTGCTCTTCCATCGAGACGGCGAAAGAGGTGAAATTCTCGAGACGGTTGTTTCGGATGATGGAGTTGGGGGAATGCTGCGTGGTGACGGCCAGCGCGAAACTGGAGATGGATGCGTTTTCAAGAACCAGCCCCTGATGCTCGGAATAGAGGAAAATTGTCGCGGGGGTCCCATTAACATGATGGCCGTTGCCGTCGATGGACACATTCTCGGCATCGGCGTAGATGCAGAAGGTCGGACCTGACGGGGTGCCGGCGACGCTGAAATCATTGACAATGGTCCAGTGCGAATTTGGCTCGGAGATATTCATGCACGAGGAGATGTTGTGCGAGAGAGTCGTGTTGGCGCTTGAATTATTTGAGGTGCTGTTGGAATTGGTCGAGTTTGTGCTCGAATTGCCTGTGCTGTTGCCGGAATTTGTGGTGTTCGAACCGGAATCGTTCACGCTCGAATTGTTTGCGCCCAAATCCCCGAATCCGCGGATGACGCAATTCATTATAGTGTTGTTGAAGCTGCTGTTCGAGATGGCGATTGCGGTGGAGTTGGACGGGCCGTCGATGACGCCCCCCTGGCAATTTATCACATTGTCATAACCATCCGACATGTCGATGGCCGTGCCGCTGGCGAGAGAGATGCCAAGGCCAAGGAACTGGTTAGAATGGGCGCTGTTCAGGAACCACAGGCCCTTGCTTGTGATGTTGGCAAATGTGAGATTGATG
>CAIXYX010000049.1 GCA_903923795.1 uncultured Microcaldota archaeon | reverse complement strand
GTCGTGCTGAACACTTCGTAATCTTTCTTGTATTCAATGTAATGCGAGCTCATCTGCTGTTCCATAGTCTTTGCTATGATGCGCCCGCGGCGCACGTGGTCTGGCAAGACAAGAGGCGCACCCTCGTCGCGAGCCAAATCTCCGGCAGCGCGCACCAACCCTCCCAATTCACGCAAGTTAAGTGTAAGTCTTTTCTTGCGCCCCGATTTCTTGCGCGCATCATTGATAATCTCAACAACCGCATCGTGTTCGAAGTGCGGAATCTTGCCGTCTTTGGTCACTTCCTGCGCCACGAACTGCACCAATTTGTCCTCGTTCTCGGGCGTGTCGGGCATGGAGTCCTCCATATACACCTCATAGCCCGCGCCGCGGATACGGCTGCGCAATGCCGGATGAACGCCCTTGACATCAATCATGTTGCCCGCTGCAACCAAGACAAAATCGCATGGCACTGGGTCTGTTTTCACCATTGCCCCCGACGAAAGTTCGGATTGGCCAGTAATCGAATACCTCTTCTCCTGCATGGCGGTAAGCAATTCCTGCTGCCATCTGTACTTCAATGAGGCCATCTCGTCGATGAACAGCACGCCTTTATTCGCGCGGTGAATCGCGCCGGATTCCACCCGCAAATGCGCCGGTGTGCCCAAACCGCCCGATTGCAGCGGGTCATGTTTTACATCACCGAGCAATGCACCTGCCTTGTTGCCTGTTGCATCGATGAATGGCGCATTGTGTCTTCCGGAATTATCCACAATCAATTTCGGTGCGGCATTATCGACATTCATCATGCCCATGCGCGCGCCTATATTGTTTGTGAAGCGCCACAAGAGGAAGAGGAATCCGACACCGAGCAATGAAGCAAGTACAAACCATTTGTTCTGCTCACTCAATTGATTAGTGGCGTAGAGGAAAACGATGACGAGCATGAGTCCGAGCAAGAATACTATGCCTGCTGACGGCCCGCGCTGTGCCGGCATAAATGAGCGGCCACGCGCGCTTTGCGCAATCATCCTTCCCATGCCGATAGAGCCCGGCTCGGGTTCATTTTCGTCCTGCCCGCTGCCGTCATCCATTTGTTGCGGGTTTTGGTTAAAACTAAGTGTTGGTTCCACTCCGGCCACTTGTGCTGTGTTCTCTCCGCTTATGCCAGCAGATGCATGTCTCGCTTCTGCCCCATGCTTGCTTTTCTTGTCTTTCTCTTTTTTCGCCGCCAAAATAGCCTCGAGTCGGGGTATAAACGGCACCAGCATTGGATTTTTCTTTGCTTCGGCAATAGATGGATAAGTGGGGACAGCGACCACTTGCGGGTGGCTCTCCTCATTCGGGTTCGGCCGCACGAGGATGTCTTCGAGTGCGGCGGCAGGCATTAATTCGGCCATGGCCTGCGCCAGCATGGATTTTCCTGTGCCCGGCGTGCCCACCATCAATACATGGCGGCGCTGTTTCGCGGCCTTCTTGATGATATTGACTGCATTGTCCTGTCCTATGACTTGGTCTACCAAGGACTTTGGGACCGGAATTTCGGCTGTGGATTTGAATGAGCGCATGGGACAACCTCTATATGAGAAATTCTACGTCTGTATAAATCGGGTGCGAGGATGTTAATAAAGGGTGGGGGGTTAGGTCGGGGTTAGTCCGTTCCGTTAGGGGAGAATTCATCCGCCGGAGCAGCGTGAAAAACGCCTCGACGCGGAGATTACGCGGAAATGAGGGGCGGGCGTTTACATATCCTTTTATTTTCTATCCTTTTCATCATTCTATGAACGGACTTGGAAAAATAAGTCGATTTGGTTTTGTTTTACTGACACTTATTTTATTCGCGTTTGCTTTGGATTATAAAAGAGC
>CAIXYX010000048.1 GCA_903923795.1 uncultured Microcaldota archaeon | reverse complement strand
CTTTTTCGCCTCCACCGCTTCGAGCGCGCGGGAGTCATCACCCACCACACCGCCATCGTCGACATGGGGCGATTGGGCTATTTCACTTTCCGCTTCTACATCCGCTTCAAGCAAATCACCAAAGACGAGCTGGAGCGCATCGTGGCCGACCTCAAAGGACAGGGGCGCATCTGGACCATCACCCTCTGCCATGAGAAATGGGATCTGGCCCTCTTCTTGGGCACCAAATCCATCGCCGACCTGCATGCCATTTGGGACCATTTCATGCTCAAATACCGCAAACATGTCGACACATACAAATTCTGCGTCTATTCGCCAATCTACAATTTCAACCGCACTTTCTTCATGTCAACCGACGCCGAGAAACTTGTGAGAATTTACGGCGAGAGCAAAGTGGAGGACGTCGATGAGACCGACTGGAGAATAATCCGCGAATATGCGCCAAATGTGCGCCGCTCAAAGATTCAGCTGGCAAAAGCTCTTCGCCTCTCGCCCGACACCGTCGGCCGCCGCATAGCCCGCCTTGTGAAAAAGAAAGTCATCTGCGGCTACAAGCTCGGCCTTGACATAGGAAAATTAGGCTACATGTCATACAGGGTGGATTTCGACCTCACCACGCGCGAGAAGAACGGCGAATTATTGGATTACTGCCGCTCGCACCCCAACATCTATCAGGTGAACAAGACTATAGGCGGGGCCGATTTCGAGGTCGAGATGATTGTGCGCAATCGGGATGAGCTTTTGGGCATCATCGAGGCCATAAAAAAGAGGTTCGGCGGCATCGTCGAGAATGCCACCTATTTCACCTACTCTACTTACCACCTGTTGAATTACATTCCGGACTAGCGTAGACTAGTTATTTGTTATATTATATGTAAAAAAAGGTAGCTTTTTAAGGCTTGCAATCCCTATCTTAGACGTGTCAACCATTAGCGGCAAAGTAAAAAAGGCCTACTCCGCAGTACGCCATGCGCTGCCGCTCACCGAAATCGACAAATTCAAAAAAACGATGGAATGGAGCGAAGTCAAGAAAGTAAATGGTTATAGGCACTTTTCCGACCGTGCATGGCTCGAGCGCGTGGCCGGGCTGGATGGATTATCAAATCAGGTTCAGGTGGTCCCCCAGCCACTAGCCGGCCAGCCGCCCGGAGTTTTCGTCTGGGATGAGAGTCCGAACAAATACTCGGGCACTTTCAAGGACCGGGCAGCATTGACAATTGTGTCTGAATATGCCGATTTCGCCAAAAACGTGCTGGAGGGCACACCCCTCCGTCATATAGATGTGGTGAACCTCGGCCACTGGCCATATGGGTCCAATTTTACTTTAGATGAGCAATTTCCCTTTCTAAAATTCTGCAAAAACACAAAGCACATGCCGATTTGGCGCGTGTCGGTCATCACGTCCGGCAACATGGGCGCGGCTTTGGCAAAAGCTTTCGAGCAATTCGATCTTCCACCCCCGAAAATCCTAATCGACAAATCCATTGATAGTGAAGTTATGTCTGCTCTCAAAGACCTGCGTGCCGATATCTATGCTGTCAATCTCCCCAAGCAAGCTCTATATGATGACACGAAAATCCTGCAACTGACCGATAACCTCGGCGGCATGGATCTGACTTCATCTCCCTCGTCTCGCTCTTTTCCAAGTCCGCGGGATTTCTATGGTACTATCGCCAAGGAAATATTCGCCCAAAAACCTGACCGCATATATGCGCCATATGGCTCAGGCCGTCTGTACGAATCCCTTCTGTTCTATCAGGATTATTTCATCCATTACTGCCTTCCGCATCAATATGCCGAGCTTCTGAATTTGGGTTTGGATAAACATACTCTGACCCGCATCAGCGTCATAGGCGTTCGGCCTGAGGCGGAGGACAGCAAGGCGGACAAGCTCACTGCGCATCACAATCCATTCGTGCTTTTGCCGGACGGCCGCTCATTTAATCTTCTTACATACAGCCGTGAATCTACGGCCGCTCTGCGCCGGGACGGCCACACTGGGCCGCATAGTGACATCATCGACGTGAGCGAAATCGAACTTGAACGCGCCTATTCATCGATGAACCAAGAATTCGACACCTGTTATTCAGCTTCTGCAGGTTTGGCGGGTTATCTTTCGGACAAGGCGGCAGGCAACATAAAAGAAGGCGAGAAAATAATTATTGTCAACACTGGGAAAGGAATTTGAGCTCGTTATTCTTTTTTCATCACATTGCAGAAGTTTTCAAGTATTTTCTCCCCATTCGTCGTGTGCCACACTTCGGGGTGGAATTGCACTCCGTAAAGAGGCAATTTGTCATGCTTCATAGCCTCCACTTTGCATGTGTCCGAATGCGCCAATGACCTAAAACCATCAGGCATCTTCTTCACCTCATCGAAATGCGACACCCATGCCTGGAATTTTACAGGCATGCCATCCAGCAAGTCAGCCGGCTCATCAACAACAATTTCGCTCACACCATATTCAGCCGAAACTCCTTTGCTCACTATGCCGCCCAGCACATGGGCCATGAGCTGATGGCCCATACAAATTCCCAAAATGGGTTTCTGACTCTTGCCTTCCCAAACCGCCTTGAGCAAACGGTGCGGCTGCGAGGGGGGCAAGTCAGGGGCAGAAGAAGGCCCGCCGGACAAGATGTATGCGTCGAAGAAATCGATTATGTCTGCGCCGGCATTTGGCGGATGTATGACAGCTTCCACGCCCAAATCACGGCATGTGCGCCAGATGACATGGGTGTATTGCGAGCCGAGGTTGATGATGGCGACTTTCATGACAAGTTATTGGTAAAAAAGAATGAAAAAGGGAGGGGGTCGGATGGATTTTGCAAAATGGCACGCAGTGCGTGCCGAATTGGGGCAAAATGAGAGTTGAATTTGTCACGCAGTGCGTGATGAATTGGGGAAAACGAGCTTTTTACAAAAGTGCACGCGGTGCGTGCAGAATCCAGACGCACTGCGTCTGGAATTGAGGCAAACTGGTTTTTGTGAAAAGTCCGCGCACTGCGTGGACAATTGAGGGTACACCCTCTCTGAGGATCCACCGGAAGACCACCGGAAACCTACCCCTTCCAAAGCCATCTATATCTTCAGTTCGTATCTCTTTCATGGTATCCGAAGACTTCTCATTAGCCTACTCCTCGATTAAGGAGATATTGCAAAGCGCCCGCTCTCAGGCATTCCGTGCAGTAAATTCGGCCATGGTGAAAGCCTATTGGGAGATTGGAAGGGTAATTGTGGAGGAAGAACTCCGGGGAAAGGACAGGGCAAACTATGGGGAACGCCTAATCGATGATTTATCCGAGCGGCTATCGAAAGAGTTCGGAGCCGGTTTCAATCGGTCAAACCTATTTTACATCCGCCAGTTCTACCTCGCGTTTCCAAAAGTCCACGCACTGCGTGGACAATTGACCTGGACCCATTACCGCCTCCTCTTACGTCAGGAAAACGAGTACGCCCGCAGTTTTTACCTCCAAGAATGCATCAATTCCAGATGGAGCACCCGTGAATTGGAACGGCAGATGAATTCCCTCCTATACGAGCGTCTGGCCTTGAGCGGGAACAAGAAGAAAGTGCTGGAATTGGCCCAGAAAGGCCAGATTATGGAGAAACCAGCTGATTTCATCAAAGACCCATTTGTGCTCGAATTCGCCGGATTGGGGGAGAAAAGCCCTGTGGATGAGAAAGACCTCGAAACCCACCTCGCAGCCCGTCTAAAGGATTTCCTTCTTGAATTGGGCCGAGGATTCTCTTTTGTGGCCCGCCAGAAGCGCATCAGCGTCGGCGAAGAACATTATCACATAGACCTGGTTTTCTACAACTACCTCCTCAAGTGCTTTGTCTTAATCGACCTCAAAGCCAGCAAACTGTCGCACCAAGACATCGGGCAGATGGATTTCTATGTGCGCTATTATGAGAAAGAGATACGCGGAGTCGGAGACAATCCGACAATAGGGCTCATTCTGTGTTCGGACAGAAATAGCGCGATGGCCAAATATACTCTATTGGCAGATGGCAAACAGATATTCGCTTCCAAATATAAGCTGGTGCTGCCTGCCGAGAAAGAATTGGTGGAGGAGATGGAGAGGCAAAGGATGCTGGCAAGCGCGGATGAATAAAAAAGAAAAATGGAGGGGGTGGCACTGCCTGATGCCCCGAGGCTCTAAGTCCTCAAGTCCTTGTTCAAATTGCAACCTCCGCATTTTGCGCATCCCGCCGCCAGATCCTCCCCTGCGCTCTGGATCTGCCCCCCAAACCTCTGGCCGACCACCCAGAAGCGATCGAGGAATTGTCCATATCGCGCGAGGTTCTGCTCAAGCGTCGTCTCCACGCCAAAGAATCCGTCCTTCACCCGCGACCCCTTCACCGCTCGGCTGGGCAATAGTTCCGGCACAACTCCCATATCGAGCATCCTGCCAATCGTCTCAAGCACGCCCTTCAATGGCTCGGCCTCGAGAAAATAATTCATCTGCAGCACGCTCGAGACCCCGAAACCCTCTTTTCGCAGGCGCTCAAATGCCGCAAAATATGCCCCAGAGTTTGGTTTTGCCGGTGCGAGCAAATTGCGGGCATAATCAGACGCCAACTCGATGTTGACCTGAAACGTGTTGATGACTCCCCTCAAATCAGCCAGAAATGCCGGCACAGAGCCCGGCCAGATTTCGGCCGAAACCGTCACTCCTCCCCCCATGCCGCTCGTGATGAATGAACTGGCGGCAACATACAGTATCTCATCTCCATTCGGCATCTGGCCCGTGTTTATGCAGACCGAGCGCAGCGGATATACATTCACATTGCGCAGAGCGAACAACTGCTCCATCAGCACTCCTGGGTCGAGCGGTTGCTTCCCAATTGTCGCCCCCATCCTGCAGAATGTGCACCCGACACCATTATCGAAGTTTGCGCAGCCGCCAAATGTCGTCACATCAACATATCCAAGCTCTTCCATTGTCGGATTGATGGCATTCAGCCCAGTCTTGTTGAGATTGAAGACCGACAGCTTCACTGGCCAGCGCTCGCCGTCTATCATGTCGACTATCTCTCGTCCGTCAAAAACAAACGGGCTCATGTCCACTTTCTGCATGTTGTACTGGCTCGGCGCGCGCAGCGGGACGCCATCAACACTCATGGATCTGGCGCCAGAAAATCCGGCCCGGGCAAGCCCGCTCGGGTTGAGCGGATCGACACCGTCCGTCTTGTCCTGCATGCCGAAAAAGAGCAGGAGCGGCTTCTGCCTATTGGAGAATATCTCCCCGGTCCGCGCCTTGGCTTGACTCCATTGCTCTCGTGTCTTGGCGTCTGTGACCCAAACACCCTTTCTCTCCTCTCATCTTCATCCCCATCTTCTCACCTCACATTTTTTGTCTGTCCCGATACCCGCCGTTTTTGCAGTAAGGTATCGCATTGGCATCTTCCCCAGCTTGCGCTATCTCCAAAATGATCCTGCCATTCTCCGTCGAAGCCACGCTGAGGAGGATTTTGCCGCGTTTGGCGATGGCGAGGAACGTTCGGATCTCAAGCGGCAAGACTAGCCGCGCCCGCGAATCCAGGCAAATGATATAGTCTCGCGTGAAGGAGACCCCTCGCGTTCCTCATCAACTCACCAAATAGATTTGATTCTGTCCCACTATTTAATACTTTCCCACTTTATTCCCACTCACCTCTACAAATGCATCGCCACAACCATGCCGGCCGCCCCCTTGGCCAGCATCTCAATCGCTATGGCGGTGGTGAAGAGGCCCAGCACTTTCGACGTTATCTCTATCACCTTCGCATTAGCCCAAGGAATTGCCAATGCGAAGAGGAAGAATGTCACGCCCACCACAACGAATGCCACTGTGGAGTCTATCAAAAGCGGCACAGTGCCTGTCTCCAAAGCCTGTATCATCATAAAAGAGATGACCGAGGGGCCAGTCAGCAGCGGTGTGGCGATGATGGCCACGAAGCTGTCTGTCTCATTGACCTCCTCGCGCGCGGGTTTCGGGCGCACCGTTTCGATGCCGAGCAGGAGCAGCATGATGCCGCCCGCCACACGAAATGAGTTGATTCCAATGCCATAAAATCCGAACAGCTGCGGGCCGATGAAGATGACCACCAGCGCCACAAGATATGCTGTCACCGACGCGCTTATGGCAATCTTTTGCACGTCCATCTTCTTTTTGTAGGCGGCCATGAGCACGGGGAATGACGAGAGCGGGTTGAGCAGGGCGAACAATTGCAAAATGATGATGGTGTCGAACATGGCATTCGCCTCCGGAACTGGGCGGTTAAGCTAAGGGTTTTTTCATTTGTTTTCTTGGATGTTTTCTGATCGATGTTTTGGCTTTAGCTGCGATTATCATTTGCACCTGTTTTTGGCTAAGCCTTTGTCAGTCTAAGCTTCGTGGTTTTTTCTTCTACTCTGTTTGCCTATAACCCACTACTCGAGGTGAGGATTTTTATTGGTATGGAAAGACAACCGCAGGAGGGGGAACAGATGCTAAACGAAGTCCCCCTCCTTTCAGTTTTCCTTGATTCCTGATTCCTCCCCCTGCGGATGAATTTATTCCATCTCCACAGTGCTCGGCGGCTTGTTAGTTATGTCATAAACGACCCGCCCAACCTCGCGCACCGAATTCGTTATGCGTGAGGAAATCTTCTCCAGTAATTTTGGCGGTAAATGCGAGAAGTTTGCCGTCATGCCATCCAATGAGCGCACCGAGCGCACAACCACTGTGTAATGGTAAGAGCGTTCATCACCGCGCACGCCTACGGTTTTGGTGGGCAGCAAAGCGGCGAAATACTGCCAAGGCCTCTCTATCTCGCCCGAAGCGGCAGCGGCCTCAATCTCCTCCTCCACAATGACGCAGCATTTTCGCACAATGACCGCTTTCTCCTGCGTCACCTCTCCAACAATCCGAACCCCCAAGCCCGGCCCCGGAAATGGCTGCCTCTGCGCCACAGCAGGCGGCAAACCAAGTGCCACCGCCAATTCCCGAATCTCGTGCTTGTAGCAGTCGCGAAGGGGTTCGAAGAGTTCGAGGCCAAGGTCTTTGGGCAGGCCGCCCACATTGTGATGTGATTTAATCGTGTCGCGCCCAGCTCCACCCGATTCAATCCAGTCTGGCGCTATTGTGCCCTGCACCAGCACGGCTATCTTGTGCTTTTTCGCATACTCTTCGAACACGCGGATGAACTGCTCACCGATAATCTTGCGTTTCACTTCCGGCTCTTCCGCGCCTTTTAGCGCGGCGAAAAATCGTGAAGATGCCTCGATGACTTCCACTTTCAAACCAAGCGGCTCGAATGTGGATTTTATCTTCTCGGCCTCCCGCTCGCGCATCAAACCCGTGTCAACGAAAACGCAGTGAAGCTTCGGCCCAATGGCGCGGTGCACGATGAGGGCGGCCACAGAAGAGTCCACCCCTCCCGACAAGGCCAGCAGAGCGGGTTTGCCCCCCACTTTCGTCTTGGCGGCCTCAATCTGCGAGGTGATAAATTTTTGGGTGTCGAACGGCATACAAATCCCCATTTATGAGTTTTGGGTTGGTGGAAACATTGAAACGAAAATATCTTTCTATTGCGCGCTCAGCGGGCCAATCGCCAATATCCGGTTCTGTCCCTGCGAGATGAACGCGCTGATGCCATCCGCACTGCCCGCCTCTGTCCAGTCTACCTGCCAGACATCGGCATGCTCCATGCCGTACGAGTCGGTCCACGCGGGGAGCAGCCGTGTGGCCGGTTTGGCGTTCGGATGATTATTCAGGTAATTCTGCACCTGCGCCCCGCCGTCATATGTGTGCGACGCGATGATGGCCTCCTCATTGTAGAGCAAAATGCAGTGCGGCTGGTCGGGGCATGCCTGGCAGTTGCCCACACTCGTCTGCTCGCGGCGCAGGAAGCTCTGCGGCGGGTAGTAATATTCCACCTCGACCAGCGTCGGGCACGGTGTCGAGCTGTTGTAGCGCACCCATGCTTTGAGCAGGAAATAGCTGGACGGCCCGTCCCCTATCTTGTCGACGCCATAAATGCTGTAATTCTCGGCATTCGGATAATTTCTGGCCAAGTCCTCGTTGAAGAATTTGCGCGCGTCATCCTCGTTTTTCGGGTTGAATCTCTGGGAGAACGACAGCAGGGCCAGCACGGCGACGGCCAGGAGGATGATGAGGAGGACTTCCTTTCGCATAAGGGGTGGATGGGGGCCGAATTATTTAAGGGTTGGCTTTGTGCGGCGGGAATAGGGTATTTGCCGGACCGGATGATGTGTTTTTAAGATCTGATTTTCATAAAGTGTGTTGAAGTATATGGAAATGGTTATTCAAAACAATAAAGCCGCCCGCCCGCGCCTCTCTCCACGGGATGCCGGCGTGCTGGACCGCTACGTGCGTTTCAAATTATATGCTCTTGACAAAGAAACCGGTCGCCTGATTGCGCTCAAAAACCATGTCGGGGCGCTGTCCGTTCTCCGCGACGGAGTCGAATGCCTCAAAGCCCTCAATAAATTCAATGAGGCCGATGCGCTCATCGATAAGACCAAAAAGAAGCTCATTGATTGCGGCTGGGATCAGGGCAAATTCTCCGACACGATACGCGGCCTAAAAATGGATGTTTTGTCGGCGAGGGACGAGGCCATTTTCGAGACGCTGACGCTCGAGGAGGAGCATCCAATCCACGATTTCTTCAAACATCTTTTTGGGTCCTAAAAACTGGCGGAATCCGAAGCGGCCTAAATAGGCACAGCCACCTTCTTGCACACAAGATAAACCGCATAAGCCGTCGGCAATTCAACAGTCTTGTCTTTCTCTATGGCATCAAAAGTCCGATTGCCAAGCGAAATTACGGGTATTGCCTGCAGTGCTTTCACGCTCTCCGCTTTGTCCATCGAGAAAGCCAACGCCTGATGCATGGGCTCATATGAGGAGAAATCTACGCCGAGCGGAATGGTCTTTGCCAATATGCCGCTGCCGCCGTGAATCGTGTCAGGCATGCGTAATATTTTCGTAGTATCAAATGTCACATTCACGTCAGTCTCCACCGAATTCGACACGCTCAATTTCATGCTCTCGAACAGCTGCTTGAAAACGTCGAGCGCATGGGTGATTGGCACGTCCGACCATCGCCCCTCATTCACGCCGGCAATGAATCTCTCGGCATTCTCCTTTTTCTTCAGTTTGGGTGAAATCGTCCCGGCGGTGGCCGAATCTTTCACCATGGCCACAACCTTTTTGGCGAATTTGCCGCCATAGCCGCCCATATTCGGGGTCGGGCCGCGCAGTTTGTACATGTTCGGATGTCCGGCGATAGGCTCCTGCACAAGCATCTGGTCCACTGTGAGGCCCGAGCCCTCAATGTAATCCACTATCTCGCGCCTCTCGTCGCGCCCCAGAGGTTCCATCTCCTTCTTGTACGCCCTCACATGAAAACCCCGCGAGCCCGAAAAGCCGATTTGTAATTCATTGCGGGACAAACCAAAATCTGCGAGCAGGAAATCCTCCACAAGCCTTACCATATTCTCGCGCACGCGATGGATGCATTCGGAGCAGGTGAAAGGCGCGCACGGCATGCCCCGCCCTGACGCGCATTTGTCGCTCGGCGCATCCAAGTCAAAGACAAGGTCGGCCCCCTGCCAGTTCTTTCTCACCATTGGCCGCGCATCTGGGAATTCGTAATAAGCGCTTGATGCCGACACGTAAAGCGGCTTGTCTTTGGCAAGAGTTTCGGCCAATTTTATCGGCGAAGAAAATGACAAGTGCCGAAATTCTATCTTCCTCTCCCAGCCTCCGAACCCGAATTCGCGCCTCTCAAGCCTCGGCAGGCTCGGCGGTTGTGCGCGTGCGTAATATGCGCCGAACCTCTCTGCCAGCCAATAATGGGGGGAAACAGCCATAGCCTCACGCATCCTCTTGTGTTGACTTTTCTGATACTCCCATATGCGGCGTGCGCAAACCCAGACTCGCGGCAGCGGCTTTGCCGTGCTTCGCCTCGCGGTAATAGACCGGGCTGCCGCAGCGGCATGTGGCTATGCAAATGCCCCAAGTGTCCATGGTGGCGCACGAGGGCACAGAATAGCCTTTCCCTCTCGCGTATTTTATCTGATACATCGTAGTCTCCGCATTGTAGTCGGGCGCGGAAGAGAATACTTGTGCGATTTGCTCGTCGGAAAGACCGGCCTTAATCAAATAAACAGCCAATGCCACCCTGCCCAAATGAGGCACGTTTATCGAGCCGCGCAAGTCGTCGATGAGCTTTTTCATGCATGGCGGGAAATCCTTCATCTCTATCTTCGTCACCGCCAGATTCTCGCGCGGCAGAAGGGTTTCGAGGCGCGTGATGATTCGCTTCACTTCAGCATCCGGCTCTTTGAGCGGCGGAATGGGCTCCTCGAGCCTTTTCCTCACCGCTTCCTCTATTATGCGCAAACGCTGGTGGTCCGAAATTCTCACCCAGCCCTTCTCCAGTTTTCCATTGACAAGTTTGTAGTGCACATCTTTTGGCGCGAAGCGCAAATAGTCCCAGAACGCGATGAGATAAGCGGATTCGCTCTTCTCATCTCCGAGTGCCTCGGATGCGTCGGCACTCTTGAATGCCAAGCCCAGAGATTTGGCCAATTTGTCTGCATAGGCCGCCCGCTTGTCCTCACTGCTCTTGAGATATTCGTGGGCCCTCTTCGATTCAGCCACAGCCATGCGCCGGGCGGCCCATCGATTGCCCCAGGCGGCTAGAATTAACCTACTTGCCGCATAAGACATGACTTGCAACCTATTCTCGGAATCCAGCGCGCCGGCCTCCATCTTCAGCTCACCGGATGTGAATGCCTTGCGCAGCCTACTTTCAGCATCTGTCAAGGCCGTCACATCCAGTTGCAGTTTCTGCTCTCTCACCCATGCGCGTGCCTCGTCGCTGAAAGGGAAATGGGCGCAGAAGCGTAAGTCGGCCATCAACACCCTATTGGGCGGGAGGGATAAAAATACTTGGCAGGGTGGGTTTCCGCCAGTTTAAAAGAAGACAATCCAGATTTTTTCGAAGTGTCATTTCCTTCTTTTTCCAGCCATTGATTTCGTCGCCGTGCGTGAAGACGTTTCATAATCCACCAGCCAGCCCCCGAACCTATAAGCCGCATCGAACACGAGCAGCGCCAGCAAATAGATGAGCGGTGTGGTGTAGAACACGAAAACAGCCAAGGCGGCCAATGGTGTCCATAGCCTCTCTCTATTGAAGAATGCCGCCACTCCCTTTGTCATGCCGCCCAACTCCAATTCATCAAGCAAACCCGTCACCAAAAAGAGTGAGAAAAGCCACGGGTCGAGCACCGAAATCGACATGACGAGAAGCACGGCGGCGAAAACACCCGCGCCCAGTAGATGATGCAAATTGTCTATCTTGCCCGCCAAGAGGCTCGCTACGGCAAGAGCGATGAAAAGCGAGGAGAGAAGAG
>CAIXYX010000047.1 GCA_903923795.1 uncultured Microcaldota archaeon | reverse complement strand
GTGCTTATTGATGGTGGCGCCGAAAACGCGGGCGCCTTTTGTTTTCTCGACCGGCATGCTCTCGCCCGTGAGCATGGCCTCATCCACAGAGGAATGGCCGTCAACAACCGTGCCGTCTGTCGGGATTTTCTCGCCGGGTTTGATGAGCATGATGTCGTCAAGGCGTATGTCGGCCGCATTGATGATGAGCTCTCGGCCGTTCCGAATAACGGTTGCCTGCTTAGGTGCCAAATCCATGAGTTTGCGAATAGCTTCGGATGCCTTGCCTTTTGCTATGGCCTCGAGATATTTGCCCAATGTCACAAGAGTGATGAGCGTGGCGCCCACCTCGAAATATTGCTCTTGCGCGAAACCGAACAGGGCGGCGATGCTGTAGAGATAGGCGGCAGTGGTGCCCAAGGCGATGAGGGTGTCCATCGAGGCGGATTTGTTTTTCGCGGCCGCGATGGCGCCTTGGTAAAATGAGAGGCCCACGTAGAATTGCACTGGTGTTGAGAGAAGGAAGAGGAGCGGGAGGCGGTAGGGCACGTCCATGAAGAACATGCCCAGTAAGAATGCGGGGATGGAGAAGACTGCTCCGATGATGAGTTTGCGTTTCAGCTCGCTAATCTCGTCCTCTCTTAATTTCTTTTCGTGGTCGTGCGACACGCCGATGGATGCCGGGTATCCCAATGATTCGACTTTCTTCGCCAAATTGTCTTCGCTCACCGCCCCTTCCTCATATTCCACTTGCGCCCGGCCTATGGCATAATTCACATTGGCGGATTTGACGCCCGGCATTTTGGACAAGCCTCGCGTGATGAGAGTTGCACATGATGCACAGTGCATGCCGTTTATTGTGAGGTCGACTTTTTTCATAGGGACACCAGAGGGGAAAGAATACACTATTTATTTAACCGCCGCAGCCGCAGCCGCCGGATGGCGCAGAACCCGCCGTCTTGACGGCGCCTCCGCAACCCCCAACACCACCCGCTCCGCCGCAGCCGCCGACCGGGCCTGATGGCGCGATGTTCGAGCCGCTATTGCTCTGGGCAGTCTGCGCGGGTGCCGAGCCGTCGGCCGCCTCCACTATGAACTGGCCGTTTATCATGCCCATGCTGCATGACATTCTATATGTGCCGGGCGTGTCAGCCGTGAATTCGAGCACATGGTTTGACGCGCTCAACGATATCTGCTGGTTGAGGCCCCAGATGTTGACAATGGATTCACAGCCGCGCAAAGTATTGGGGTCGAAATCCATGCGCACATGGGTGCCCGCGTGTACGCGGATGACGCTTGGGTCATAGACATTGCCGGCTCCCTTGACTGCTATTGTCACTGTCTGGCCGGGGCCGCCGGGCGCGCCTGAATTGGCGACACCCGAACCCGAGCCTGACGGTGCAGAGTTGGTTCCGCTGCCGGTCGTACCGGCGCCAGAGCCGCCGGCCGCGGGGGCGTTGTACCCCGCCAAATTCGAACCAACATCGCCCCCGATACCGGGCAGACCGATTTTGTTGCGGGCCGCGTATGACGGCGAGATGACGGCGAAGCCCACCCACACCACCAGCAAGAGGACTATGGATATAGCCGCGAATTCATGTGTTTTCATATCATTCACCCTCCAGATATTTCATTCACCCTAAAAATATCGGCCCTGATTTCGGCCCATACACCATCGATATGCAAAGAAAGACGAAAAAAATCAGGCATGTGCTGGCCATGGAGCCGAATGAGATGAACTGGGCGGATTTGCCCAGATTCCCCCATTCTTTTATCTGCATATAAGCCAGTGCCATGAG
>CAIXYX010000046.1 GCA_903923795.1 uncultured Microcaldota archaeon | reverse complement strand
GTCATTCCGGCGGAGGCCGGAATCCACAGTGGGCGAGATGACCTCGCCCCTACGCATGGATCACCCGGTCAAGCCGGATGATGACATCTGATGCTCCCCAGTGCCCCCGGCAGGAGCGTATCTCCTGCACCTCTGTGAAAGCCTTGTCATTCTCTGACTTGATCAGGGAATCCATGTGTGCTTTGCCGAACCCCTGATATTTTGGTCGTCTTGTAGGGGCGAAAGATTTTTCGCCCCTACTTGTCTCGTACGATGTGCGGCATGGGAGAAGGAACGATGAATGATATCTCCACAAAGCCGCTGTATTTACCTTTAGCATACCAGGGGGCTTGATAGATGAGTCTTGTGACGCCGTTTTTCTCAACGGTGTAGATGTTTGTTTGCTGTCGTTCCATAAGCTGTTTCAGCTTGGTGCGAGCCGGTTCGGGATGGCACTCCAACAGATTAGAGCCCACGAGTTTTTTGCCGCCGCGTTTCTGGAATACTTTCGTCGCTTGGTCGTTCATTTCAAGGATGATGCCTTGAGCGTCGCAGACCGTGATGGCTGCCGATGATTTTTGTACCCACTGATGCTTAGTCATACTTCTTAATCTTCAATCTCAGATGCGGCGACTGGTTTTCTCCGATTAATAATTGCCAAGCGTATTGATTAGCCACAGCTCGTTTTTCGTTTTCTCTGCTGTAAGCCTTTTGTACTTTTTCGATTTTACTGCATCAACGCGTTGGCGAAACTCTTGGGTAGATTGCCATTGTTCGAGTGTCTCTCTATCGCCGAAGATTATCTCTCGGAAAGTGTTTTTGATAGTGCGTTGTCTGAACTCTGTGAGCTTAGCTTCGTCTAAGTGGTCTTTGGTTTTCCATATGGCGTCTGTAGAGCGAATTTTTGGAGAGATTTCAAGCAAGAGCTTGGGGGATAAGGCAATCATTATACTGTCTGGGTTAACTAATACTGGCGAGTCAGTCAAGGGGAAGGTCTCCTTGTCAGTTCGGTAAAGAGTCCATAGTGATAGACCAATGCATGCAATCGGTGAATAAGAGGCATCTGGATCGGATAACCAGTTCTTGAGTGTTATAAAAAAATCAAACTTATCTATACCAAGGTCAGCATTCGATTCGAGCATCAAGTTCATAGTAGCATGATTGCGGAGCCATTGAAGGAAAACGAAGTCGGCTAAAAAGGCTTTCTCTTCGGCGGAGATAATGGCCTGTCGCTTGATAACGGTTGGGAGTATTTGATAGGCTGGTGTTTTTTCGAGTGCTTCCAAAATTTGTTCAAAATCGATGTATACGGGGTAGGCGGCAGCTTTACTTTCACGACAGAATTGCTCATATTGATCGGGATAATGACGTTTGCAGAACTTCTTTGCTGCTTCTTGTGTAATCTTGGCAACCCCAAAATTCTTTTCAAAATGTACGTTGTTTACATTTGTTGAATAAATAGAATCAGCCCGGACATTCAGTGTGTAGACATCTTGGTCTCGGGCAGTCAAGTCATCCGATGTACCTCGAAGAACAGCTTCGTAGTAGTCTCTATTCCAAAATGCTGTCCAGAGGCAAGGATTATAGTGATTACGTTTGGTTAGTTTCATTTATTTATTGTACTAGTCTGTTCTATTTGTGCTCAGCAGTCAAGTTCGAATGACCTCATAGGATGTTTTAAATTTGCTTACCAGTGCATGAAGCTCTGGCGGTAGTCGTTCTGCATAAAGGTGTACAGCTCGCGCTCCACCTTTGTCCGGAACTCGGCGCAGCGCTTCTCGGCATCGCCGTTGCTCTCTGTCGCCTGGCGGGAGAGCATGCAGCGGTAGGCGAGGCGCGCGATGTCGCCGCCATAGGATATCGAGCTGTGGTTATAGGTAGGCTTGTTGCTGTTGTAGCTGTGCTCCGCATCTGCGTTCGGGCTGAGGATGTCGGCTGCATCGATTTTAGAAAGGAAAGGGAGGACTTCCTGAAAGCTGGGGCTGTATTGCAGCAGCATCAGAGCCTCCTTCATCTCGGCGATGAAGTCTTTGCTGCCGTGTATCGCGATGCCGCCGAATGTTTCCGTGTGTTTGCCCATGAGTCGCGTCCCTGTGTTTGCGTGCAGCGACATTATATTAAGAGGTAGGGGTTTTTACAAGGGATGAAACATCTTAATCAACCCCCTGGTCCCCATTCTTGGGGGAAGGGTAAAAAATCTGGGGGACACCCCCAGGTCCCCCGGCAGGAGAGAAATCTCCTGCACCTCTTTTATGACGGGTAGGGGCAGGCCCCCGTGCCTGCCCTGTCGTGGGCAACCACAGGGGATTGCCCCTACCCGGATCGACAGATGGGTACGAGATTCTTCGTATCGCTCAGAATGACAGGCGGGTCGGAGGGCGCGATGAATCTCGCCCCTACGTTGATCGACAGGTGAAGCGTGTTGAAGGCTCAGGGTTATTATTGTAGAATAGCTTCATCTTCGTTTGAAGGTGGTAGAGATGAAAGTGCCGCGGTGTAAGGGGATGCGCGATATTCTCCCGGACGACATGGCGAAGTTCCGCTATATAGAAGACGTGTTTCGCCGTTGTGCGTCGCAGTGGGGCTATGATGAGGTGAGAACTCCTGCATTGGAGTATATGCATCTGTTCACCGCTACGGGCACGCTCACGCCGGGCATGCTGGGCAGGGTGTACTCATTCCTCGATTGGGACGGCTGGAGCGGCGAGCGCGTGGTGCTGCGGCCTGAGGGGACGATACCTATTGCCAGGATGTGCGCCGAGAACGCGCTTAATGTCGATGCGGGCGACGTAGCGCGCTATGCGTATGTGGCGAATGTATTTACCTTTGAGGAGACGGGGAAAGAGCACCGCGAGCAGTGGCAGTGCGGCGTGGAGCTTATTGGTGCCACCATCCCTCTCACCGACGTGGAGCTGGTGCTGCTAGCCGTCGAAGTGCTGGAATCGCTCGGATTCGGCTCTATCGAGATCGGTCTGTCTCATGCCGGACTTATCAAGGCGCTCATCGCGGCGCTGGGGTTGAATGCCG
>CAIXYX010000045.1 GCA_903923795.1 uncultured Microcaldota archaeon | reverse complement strand
GGGCTTGTGGGTGCCGGGCTTTCATCCAATCTAAAGACGAGGTTAGCTCTCCATGCCTGTCACTGCTCACACCATCCCCAAGCCCCTCATCGTCATCAAGATAGGCGGCTCCACTGCAAGTTCGGCGCAAGCCCTCGCCTCCATCTCTACCGACCTCGCCTCTCTCCAATCCAAATATTCTTTCATCATCGCGCACGGCGGCTCTGCCCAGACAAATGAGCTGTGCAAGCGCATGAATATCACACCAAGATTCCACACCTCGCCGACCGGCGTCAAGTCAAGAGCAACCGATGCCGAAATTATCCAGCTCTACACCATGGCTTGCGGCGGGCAGGCGAATTCGCAGATAGTCTGCGCGTTGCATTCGGCAGGTGTCAATGCTGTCGGTCTGTCTGGCCTTGATGGCAAGGTTGTGCAAGCCAAGCAGAAAATATTCACGGCAGTAGATGATTCCGGCAAGCAGAAGATGATCCGAGACGATTTCACCGGCAAAATAGAGAAGGTGAATGCCGAACTGCTTCATGCTCTTCTCGCATCAGGTTATACTCCTGTGGTGGCCGCATTGGCCATCAGTGAATCGAACACTCCGCTCAACATCGACGGTGATAGGCTCATGGCCTCCCTCGCTTCGGCGCTTCATGCAGACAAGGCCATTTCGCTCACCGATGTGGATGGCTACTACAAGAATTTCCCAAACGACCTCGTGCCCGCCCTCACCTCCTCCGAACTCGAGGCCGCCATGCAGAATGCCGGCGCAGGCAAGGCATCGGGCGGCATGAAGAAAAAGCTCATGGGCTGCATCGAGGCAATCAATGGCGGCGTGAGCGAAGTGATTATCGGCAATGGCGCAGTGCCTGCGCCTATCACCAAGCTGCTCGCGGGCGCAGGCACCCACATCACAAAGAATTGAATTGGTAAATCACAAATAACTGAGTTGATCGATATGGTCGTAAACAACACAAACGCATCTCTCGTCGAATCCGAGAATTCGCACGAAATGGGCATCTACCCAAAGCGCGGCATAGCTCTTGTTCGGGGTTCGGGCAGCCATGTCTGGGACGCGGACGGCAAAGAGTACATAGACTTCACTTCCGGTATAGGCATCGCCATTTTGGGCCATGCCCATCCGAAGCTCGCGCAAGCCATCACGCATCAAGCAAACACGCTCCTCACCTGCAACGAGTCTTTCGCAAACAACGAGCGCGCGCGCCTCGAGGAGAGGCTGGTAGGCTTATGGCATTCGGCGACCGGCACTAATGGCCGCGTCTTCTTGTGCAATTCGGGCACCGAAGCAATCGAGGCAGCCATCAAGTTAGCCCGCGCAAAGACCGGCAGAAAAGGCCTTGTCGCCGCCATGAATGCATTCCACGGCCGCACAGTCGGAAGCCTTAGCCTGACGTTCAAGCCAAAATACCGCGAGAGGTTCGAGCCTCTGCTCGGTCCAGTGGCAAGAGTTCGTTTCAACGACATCGAGAGTCTGCGCACCGCTGTCACGTCAGACACCGCCGCCGTTTTCCTCGAAGTCATCCAAGGAGAAGGCGGCATCCGCCCTGCAATGGCCGAATACTTGCAAGCCGCTCGCGAGATTTGCACAGCCGCAGGAGCATTGCTCATAATCGACGGCATCCAGACTGACACGGGCCGCACCGGCAAGTTTTTCGCATTCGAGCATTTCCAAATCAAGCCAGATGCTGTCACGCTCGCAAAAGGTTTGGGCGGAGGTGTGCCAATCGGCGCGCTCATCGCCCAAGAATCAGCCTGTGCCTTCAAGCCATTGGAGCACGGCTCAACATTTGGTGGAAATCCTTTCGCTTGCGCGGTATCAAATGCAACTCTTGATGTGCTCGAGCAGGAAAATATTTTGGAAAATGTCCGCGCTAACGGCGAATGGCTGATGGACAAATTGCGCGAACTCGCCGCCAGGCATTCCTGCATCTCCGAAGTGCGCGGCCGCGGCTTGATGATAGGCATCGAGCTCAAAGTTGAGAGCAAAGCAACATTGCAGGCAGCGCAAGCAAAAGGCCTCTTGGTGCTGGCATCTGGCGAGACTGTCATCCGCCTCCTGCCCCCGCTCAACACGCCCCGCGCAGATTTCGAGAAGGCATTAGCCATTTTGGATGAGGTGCTGCCGGCATAGAAGCCGCAATCCGCATCGGTGTTATCTCTATGAGCTTATCCCCCTCCCGCCATTTCCTGGCCGAACTGGTCAAGACCAAGAGTTTCTCTGGCCATGAATCAGCCGCCGCGCTTCTCTGCACGCAGCGCATGCGCGAACTGGGCTACAAACACGTCAAGATTGACGAAGCGGGAAATGTTGTTGGGGGAAATTATGATTATACAAAGGACCCGAATCCCGACATCTTGCTCTTCTCCCATCTCGACACAGTCGGCGGCTTCTGGCTGGTCAAGGTCGACGACAACGGCGTGTCTGGCCGCGGGGCGGTCGATGCCAAGGGTTGTCTTGCCTCATACATAGAGGCCGGTGCAAAAGCTCCATCTTCACTCAAAATGGTGGTGGCCGGAGTCACCCGCGAAGAGGACCCCAGCTCCAAGGGAGCGAAGCATCTGTTCACATATCTCAAGCCCCGCCTCGCCATAAACGGCGAGCCCTCTAATCTCGAGGGCGTCACCATTGCCTACAAGGGCCGCATTTTGGTCGAATGCCACTCGGAAGGCTCGCCATTGCATGCTGGAGCACATGCCGAGAATCCTATTGAGAAGACAATCGAATATTACGAGAAGCTTCGCAACCATTTCCCGCGCCACCATGCCTTCGACTCGGTCATCTTCAATGTCACCCACATAAATTACGGGAGCAAAACCGAACTCAACACAATTCCGGGCCGCCTCGAATTTTACATCGATGTTCGTGTACCTCCAACCCGGGACATGCGCGAAATAGAAAGCCTGCTCATCTCGGCCGCTCCAGACGGTCTGAACGTGTCCATCATGGGGCCCTCATTCGGCGGCTGCGAGCTTTCCACAAATCATCCGCTTGCCCGCGCCATGGTGGCGGCCATTCGTTCGACTGGCTTGACGCCCCGCTATCTCAAGAAGTCGGGCATGGCAGACATGAACCTCTCGATGGCTCTTGGCATCTCCACTCTCGCGTACGGGCCGGGGGATTCGAAGCTGGATCACACCGATGCCGAAGTCATCTCGTGGGCTGACTATGAGAAGGCTATCGAAGTGTTAACAACATTTTTGCAGAATCCGGCTTTGGCAAAATAACTGACTAAATAGATTCTTTTTTCTTATTCTCTTTTTTCCATCCATTCCTTGCTTTCTTTATTCAAGAATTTGAAGAAATCCTCCTCGCTGCCCACCTTCGCCCTCGTCGCATTCCATTTCCTGACAATTTTGTTGTACTCAAAAATTTCCTCATTCATCTGCTCGCCAAGCTCTTTCATTTTCTTCTCGTCAAATTCATTTTTCTCCCATTTGCGCGGGCAAACAAGATTTTTTGTCATCTTCAAATTCCCCTTCGCATCCACCACAAACGGATATGTCCGGCACACGAGCGGATGGTGGCCCCAAATAGAGCAGCCAGCGGAATGCAGCGAAAAAGCGCAGAAATTGTTCTTGAGCCTATGAAGTGTCAGCAAGCGTTCCTCCATCTTGCCATTCTCGAATATGAACACGTGCGTGTGCGGCGCGCTCTCGATGTTTACTGCCAAAGCCAATTGTGCGAATTCAGGGGTTTTTTTCCCGGTAGCCGCGATTATCCTCAATACGTCGAATCCGGTGATGGGCACGGCGAATCTGTTGCAGCAGCGCACGCCGCACGAGGCGCAAGGCTCGGTTATCGGAACTGGTGTCTGCGCGACTGCGGAATGATCCAGCAATCTCGAAGTCTTCTTCACATGCCTGTTTTCCACGTCCATATTTTGACGCCGGCAGTTTTTTAAGGTCCGTTTCCGTATGTGCCGCGAGGGGAACTATGGTGATGCAGGAGCCAGAGCAGAAGAAACGGCAGGAACAGCTGAAAGCGGGGTTCACCGCCGCTTCACTGGAGATAGAGGGCGTGCGTCAGGACTCGGCCACGAGCAGGAATTTCGTCGGCCCGAACGAGGCCCTTCTGGCCCCTCTTCTAAGGGGAATAGCGAATGATTTCGCGGCCGCGAACGACAAGAACAAGAAGAGGCCGATAGATATCCCCGACAAATAACCAAATCCGCGAAAATAACCAAAACCGCGACTAAGGTGCGACATGGAACTGAGCGATTTCCTAAGAAGCATCGACTGGAGCCACGTCAAGCGCATCCACACCACGCGCCACGGCGAGTTCACCTCTTTCTCGGTCGAGGCTGACAAGAAGCACCACATAGTGACAATAGGCACCGGCCCCGGCACGACCACCCTCACGGTCTCCGACTCAAAAGGCCATATACTCGTGCACGCGGTGCAGCAGGCCGGCGAAGTCATGTTCTACACTCCCAAGCCCGGTTCATCCGCCATATTCACAAAAGACCTCAACATGCTGGCCCCGATAAAACTTGTGTCTCACATGATCGCGCCCGAGCCCAGCACGCCCGGAACATAAACCTCTATTTGCAGAGGTGGATTTTATGAACACCACCACATTCAACGGCGTGAGAATCACCCTTTTTGGCCACGCATCCGTCTGCTTCGAATACGCGAACCAGTTCATATACGTCGACCCGTTCGTGCTCAGCTCCGCCCCCCGGCCCGCCGCCCTCATCCTGCACACCCACAAACACCATGACCACTGCGTGCTGCCATCCTCCATCACCACTTCCTCTACAACCGTCATCGGCCGCGGGTGCAAGCACCCGGCCCAATCCGCCGAAATCGGCTCGCCGATAAAATTCGGCACCCTCTCCATCCTGCCTGTTCATGCTTACAACACAAACAAGCCGTTCCATCCAAAGGGCGAGGGCGCGGGCTACATCCTCACATTCAATCCCTGCATCGGCGGTCCGGCCGCATCGCCGGTCCGCGTCTATGTGGCGGGCGACACTGACAGGATTCCTGAAATGGCAAACTATCGCTGTGACATCGCCATCCTGCCAGTCGGCGGCACTTATACCATGACAATGGAGGAAGCGGCCGAGGCAGTCGCCGTAATAATGCCTAAAATCGTCATCCCATATCACTGCAACTACTTGTCAGACCTCAAAGTCGACCTCAGCTTGTTCAAAGCAATGGTGGCCGAGAAGGCGAAAGGGGTCGATGTGAGAATACTCACACCCTAAAATCGTTCCCGGCCCGCAAAAACCCTTAAAAGCACCCGCCGTCCTCGCTTCTCTATGGATTGGATGCGCAACAAGCCCGTAACTCTTGCCTCATTGGCCGGTGGAGCATTGTGCATTCTCATCGCATGGCAGATGGGCCAGCCCATACTCATTTTTCTCGCCGCACTATGCTTTCTCACCGCCATCGCCGTCTGGCGCATGGGCTGGTGGTTCGGCCCGTTCGTCATGGGCGTGACAAAGACGAAAATCGGCGGCGATGATGGCGAATTGCTCCCATCCGGTGATGTGCTCGTCTCGCGCACAAATGAGGGCTGGCGGGCCAGCATGTTTCTCGGCGTCCAGCTAAGAGAATCAGCGACCTCATCAACACCGAATCAGCAGGCGCTCATGATGGAGCTGTTCGAGAAAGCGATTGGCGGCATGCGCTATCCGGTGCAATTGTCATTTCTTGTCTGCCCGCTGGATGTCTCCGACCATGTGCAGAAATTGGAGGAGCGCCGCTCGCTCTCCGAGCATAGGCGCGCGAACCTTCCCGGCAAACGCTCAAGCGATGAATCAGCGCGCCTCGACCGCGAAATCGATGCCTACACTGCGCAAATCCGCCGCCTCTCCGGCGGCGAGAAGCCGATGAAAGTCGCCGCATGGGCCGCCACAACGAGCTTGGGCCTCACGCGCGAGGAATCCATCAGCCGCGTGCGCGCTCAAGCACAAGAAGGCATCTCGGTTCTCTCCGGCTCGCTCGGCTGCACGGTCTCGGTCTTGTCAGGGGATGAATTATTGCGCGCGGCAGACTGGCAGAAATGGGTGCCGACCAGCAGGTCAGAACTCGAAGACCAGACATTCTAGATTTTGAAGTTTGCCGCGGGTTTTTCTCCTCGATACCTTTTTTATCTCCCGCTACTCACTCTCCTCTATGGGCCGCCTGTCGCCCCGCACCATCTACAGCCGTGATTTGGCCAAGCGCCGCTTCTGGGTCCGACCTGCCGAGCCCCCGCCCGAACTGCTCATGGCACAGCCAGGTGAAGGCGTCTACTTGGGCCGTTCATCAGTGCTCGCCGTTCCTGTATATTGGGATTTCCACCGCCTCGCCAACCCCCATTTCGCCGTCGTGGGAATGACTGGCTCGGGCAAATCCTATTTCATCAAAACACTTATCACAAGAGCTTGGCGGCAGTGGTCCACCCCCTCGCTCATCCTCGATTGGGCGGGCGAATATTCCCCGTGGGTCAATGCAGCCGGCGGGCGCGTGGTGCGACTCGGCAAGACTCAGGGCCTAAACGTGCTCGACTGCCGCCCGTCAGGCAAAGCGTTGTTCACCAAAGAGGCGGAAGAAGAATCCGAAAATTCCAATGCAACTACAAAAGGGAAGAAAGCGGGCAAGTCTGTCACTTCATCCTCTCGTTTAATGTCTCATCCCCTCTCATTCAAGCCCGACGAAGACTCGCAAAAATATGCCTACACTCCGCGTTTTAGAATCGAGCAATTGGTCACCTCTTTCAAAATCTTGGGCGAACTGGGCAATAGGCCGAGAGCCGTCCGCCTGCTGCAAGAGTCTCTCGAAGACTCATTCAAAAAAAGGCGCATAAATCCCGACAAACCCCTCACTGCAAAAACATCTGCCAAATCCATCCCCACTCTGCGCGACGCTCTCAAAATCCTCAAAACAAAAACAAAAAAGAGCGCGCGCGATGATGATGCGTCCGCGGCATTGGGCCTGCTCGAATTCTTCTGCCCGCCCGGCGCGGATTATTTCTCAAGACAGGGTGGTTTGCGCCTCGAGGAGCTGGTCGGCCCCGGCATAGTCTCGGTCGATTTGTCCGGCCTGCCGCACGAAGCTCATCGTTCCCTCGCCGGTCTCACAATCCTTCAACTGCTCAAAGAGCGGATGCGCAGTAGCGGCTGGAGCCGGCAGAGAAGCCTCCGCCTCCTTGTCGTCGCCGATGAGGCATGGAAAATCGCGCAGGACGAGCGCTCGGATTTGGTCGCGATAATGCGCGAGGGGCGCAAATATGCCTTCGGCCTCATCGTAGCCTCACAGAATCCGACCGACCTCTCGCAGACCATCTTCTCGAATGCCGGAACGCTTTTGGCTTTCCGCCTCCAATTGCACGAATACCGCGAAAGTCTTCGCCAGTCTTTGCAGGCCCCGGCAGCACTCACTGAAAGCCTCGAGCGTTTGGCCGTGGGCACGTCATTGGTGCGTTTCGCATGGGACAAGCCGGGCGAGTCGGCCATGCAGTTCCTTCTCGACGTCGAGGGCGAGGAGCCGAATATTCCGATGAAAATCAGGGTGGATGATATGGATGTGGAGATAGACCGCGAGGACATGAAGAAGCGCCTCTGGCGTCTTGGCTTGAGTGACAGCCAGATATCGAAGGTATGCACCGCATTCGAGAGCGCGGACCGCACAATGCAGGCCGACGAGCTGGCGCGCCTGCTCACCGGATTCGGCCTCAGCCGCTCCGTCATCCTCTCATTTTTGCGCTCATTGGGCGTCGCCGACGACCAGCTGGTGCGCCTCTTCTCGCGCCTCGCCGCGCGCTCGCTGGGCGTGCGGCCCGACGAATTGGTCTCAATCGAGGTGTCCCATGACAAAAAGAAATGAGAATATCAAAAAACTGGGGCGCGCAAGTGATAGGGCACCGTCCGATTTGGATGCCGATGCCGGCGCAGCGAAGACCGCTCAAGTCCCGGAGTTGGAGCCCCTGCCTCCAGTCACAGCCAATTCTTCACCGCCGAAAAATCCGCTCTCAAGAGGGTTGAACCGCCTCGTGGGCGCATCGCGCAAATCCGAGCCCCCTCCATCTCTCCAGTCGATGCAAATCCCCATCCGCCTCTTAGGCTCGCCGAACCAGTGGGCGGCCGCGCTCGCCGATTTGGGCTTCACCGCCGCCCGTGCAGGCAAGGGGCGGCTCGAGCTTGAGTGGGCCGAATCGCTCGACGTGAACGGCAAGCCTCATCAGTTCATCCGAATCGAGATGAGTCCGGCAGGAGTGAATCTCCATTACACGCAAGGCAGAAGCCAGCATCCGGCAAGGCGGAAATTGCAGGCATTGCAGCTGCTCCTTCTCGCCCTCTCGGTTTCGCATGCGCTCCCGTCCCAATCCCCGTTCGGCCAGATGGTGGCCGAGGCAGTATCATCCGCGCTCGAGCTCACAAACGACGAAACCGACGCCCTGCGGCTCAAATCCGAGACTCTTGAGAAACAGGTTGGCGAGCAGGCCGCCCGCCTCCGGCAGGCCGAGGCGCAGCGCGAGGCGGATTCGCGCAGGCAGGTGGCCGACGCCCAAAGCATGCAGGCGATGCAGGAGCGTCTCGCAGCGCTCGAAACCCTCCCCGATTCCGCGCTCGAGGAGGAGCTGATGGAATGGCTGCGCGCGCACGACGGCTCAATCTCGGTCGGGGATTTCTCGCGCCATATCGGGGTCGCGCATGCGCGCGTGGCCGATTTGCTCGACCGCTTGTGCAAGGCGGGGCGCATACAGCGGGTGAACCCATGAGCAGGAAAAAGACCGGCGGCCGCATGGCAAGGCCGAAACAGAAATCAAAATCCGTCGATGCCCCCATGAGGTTTAAAATCCTCCAAGCCAAACCATCAGCGCAGCATTACCGGATCATCAGTGCCCCGTCCGGCCCTCTTGCGAGCGTCAAGGGCTGGCTGGCGCGCCAGAAAGTCCGCTGAAACGAAAAACTCGACAGGAGAAAATTTATCTGAATGAAAAAGTCTGCCAGATGAAAATTTCGGTGAACCGCATGGCCCTCATCCGCGTATCCCAAAAAGAGTTGTGCAAACTCTCCGGCCTCAAGCCATCAGAGGTAGAGCCCACGCTCACCTCTTTAGGCATACCACTCGAGGCCGTGGAGGGGGACGAGCTTTCGCTCGAAATAACCCCGAACCGGCCCGACTGGCTCTCGGTTGAGGGAGTTGCGCGCTCGGCCTTTTCCTGGAGAACCGCCAAACCGAAAATATATGAAGCCGCCCCCGCCCGCGCGCATTTCATAGTCGACGAATCAGTGCGCGCCGTCCGCCCCGCCTTAGGCTCGGCCATAGTGCGCGGGGTGCAAATCGACGAGCAGTTCCTCCAGTCTCTCATCCAGTTGCAGGAGAAACTGCACGACACATTGGGCAGGGGCCGGCGCAAGATGGCCATAGGCCTGCATGACATGGCCGGCATACAGCCGCCATTCACATACAAAGCAGTGGGCCGCGACGAGGTGCGTTTCACGCCATTGGGCCGATTCGCGCCCATGACACCGGGCCAGATATTGCTCGAGCATGACAAGGGGCGCGATTACGCTCATCTTGTCGGCGAGAAGTGCCCTCTCATAGTAGACAAGAACAACGAGGTGCTCTCATTTCCGCCCATAATAAACGGCGAGCGCACGCGAGTCGGCCTCTCGAGCCATGATTTGCTCATAGACTGCACGGGCACAAGCGAGCACGTTGTCCGCGTCACGGTGGGCATATTGGCCGCAGCCCTCGCCGACCACGGGGGCAAAGTGGAGGAAGTGTTCATCAACAAAAAGCCTTACCAAATTTTCGAGCCTCAAGTGCGCCCATTGCCTCTCAAAGGCGCGGTGGCTCTGCTCGGCGTGCCTCTCGATGCGCCGAAAATAATCCGCCACTTGGCAAGGATGGGGCACGAGGCAAATGCCAAGACCGTGCGCTCACCATCTTTCCGCGCCGACATTCTCGACGAGGTGGACCTCATCGAGGACATCGCTATCTCGATTGGCTACAACGAACTTCCGATGCCATTGCCCGAATTCGGCTCTATCGCATCCGAAGCGGACCATTTCCAGCAATTGCACGAGGCCGCCATCGGCTTGGGTTATTTCGAGGCCATGAGCTGGATGCTCACAAGCGAAGCAGTACTCAAAAAATCCGAATGCGCCGGCCCGTCGCTCAAAGTCACCAACCCCCTCACAGAGGAATTCACCACCCTGCGCCCGTGGCTCTATCCGAACCTCGTGGACGTGCTCGCGCATTCCAAATCCGAGAGCTTGCCGATTTACCTATATGAGATTGGCCAGGTCGAGCGGCCTAATTCATCCGATAGCAAGACTGCGCCCGAATTCACGCAAGTAACCCACATGGCGGCCGTGTCCATGCACCCGAAAGCGGGCGTGTCGGAAAGTTGGGCGCATCTGGCAGGTTTGGCCAAATCGGTCGACTGGTCCCTCACCTTGAGCGAAGTCGATTTGCCCGGTTTCATCCCCGGCCGCTCGGCTCGCGTGATGACGGGCGGGCAAGTGGTCGGCCAGCTTGGCGAGCTTCACCCCCGCGTTCTCGGGGCATTCGGCCTCGAGCAGCCTGTTGCCCTCTTCGAGCTCGACATCGGGCGCATAAACCAGCTGAAGGACGGGAAGAAAAAATAAGGGAAGAAAAACCGGGAAAAAACTAGGGGAAGAAAAACTGGGATGAAAAATCAGAATTGGGAATAAAACTAAATACGGATTAAGCCCAAAAAAACTTATGGCGTGCTCGATATGGATTCCACAAAACGATTCCTTTTCTGGCTGCTGGACGGCACAAGAGGCGGGCCGACGCGGGTCCGTATCCTCTCCATTCTGGACAAGCGCCCGCTCAACCTGCACCAGCTCGCGCTGGCCGCAAAACTCGATTACAGCACAATCGAGCATCATATCCGCTTGCTGCAAAAGCATTCCATAGTCGAGAGCATAGGTTCGGGTTACGGCTGCCTCTACGCGCTGAGCGACCTGCCGCCCGTGCATGATTATGTCATCGAGAGGATTCGGGGTGAGGATTATGAAAAACCAAAAAAAGAGAAACGCGCGAAATGACCGCAGCCTCGGCAACGGCAGCAACGGCAATGGCGGCAATAAGGTGCACCTGGCCCTGCTCTACACTGTCGCGCTCATAGTCATGGCCTTCGCCCTCATCTCCATCTCCTCCTACTTCCTGCCGCAGGTGGGGTTCATCAACTCGCTGAGAAACGGCGAGACCGCATTGCCTCCCCGCCCGCCGATGGATAATTTCGCCGACTCGGGCGGCATGGGCAGTTACTTCGACCTCCGCCTCGTCCTCTCGGCCGTCAACCTGCTCCTTGTCATCTACCTGCTCTATGTCTACACCAAGGACTACCTGCGCTACAAGACGAGCTTCGCGTTGGGCATACTCGCCTTCCTCTTCTCGTTCCTGCTCTACGCGCTGTCGTCCTTCCCCCTCGTGCACGCCATGTTCGGCTTCCGCGCGATTGGAGGGGTGTTCTCGTTCATCCCGCTCCTGTTCAGCGCGATTGGCTTGGTCATCTTTGTCAAGCTGAGCAACGAATGACGCGGGTTTTTCTTTTTGGTTTCTTTTCGATTTTTTAATTATCTTCACTTCTTCAAATCAATTCTCTTCTATCATTTGTAGGGGGGAATCAGGAGGCACGCGAAACTGAAGGGGGGACATGGATAATTCATGTGTTCCCCCCTGCGGTTCCGTTTCGGGGGAGATTTGGGAATCGGCTTATATTCCCCCTCCGTGTTTTTCCTCTCATGCGCAGCGCACAGAAAACAGTGCTCAAAATGGAGAAGGTCAACAAGATTTACGAGGGCGACCCCCCATTCCAGGCACTGTTCGACATCAACCTCGAGATTCACGAGGGCGAGATAATTTCCATAATAGGCCCGTCCGGCAGCGGCAAGAGCACGTTGCTGCACCTATTGGGCTGCCTCGACAAGCCGACCAGCGGCGAAATATATGTCGGCGGCAGCCAAGTCTCGAAAATGAACGATGACCAGCTCGCCTTCACGCGCCGCGAGACCATAGGCTTCGTTTTCCAGGCCTTCAATCTCGCCCCAACCCTCAACGTGTTCAAAAACGTCGAGCTGCCTCTCGTCATCAAGGGGGTCCCGCCCGCCGAGCGCAAACCCGTCGTTGACCGCCTCCTCGAAGTGGTGGGGCTCACCGACAAGCGCGCCAGCATGACGACAAAAATCTCGGGCGGGCAGAAGCAGCGCGTGGCAGTCGCCCGCTCCCTCGTCAACAATCCGAAAATACTTCTCGCCGATGAGCCCACCGGCAATCTCGATTCCAAATCGTCCGATGACGTCATCAATTTCATCCTAAAGCTCTGCCAAGAGCGGGGCATCACCGTCATATTCGTCACCCATGACCCGCGCATCGCCGCGCACACCGAGCGGCAGATACGCATCATGGACGGCAAAATCGAGAGCGATATCTATTCACGCAACACGAAAAGGAGGGACCTTAGATGAGAACGACCACTTTGTTCATGACCATGCTCGCGCTGGTGTTTATCAGCGGCCTGACTATGGCCGCCACCGGCCCGCTCCTGCAAATCACCAACAACACCATCACCCCCAGCCCAGTCTACGCCGGCACGATGGGTTACCTGCAAATCACCCTCAACAATGTGGGTGACTCCATCGCGTACGGGACCGGCGCCACTTATGTGGCCGGCGGGGTCAGCGGTTCGGTCTCGGTGGGCGACATAGGAATAGGCTCATCCGCGCAAGCCATCATCCCGTTCAGCGCAGATTCATCCGCAGCAGGCGGCATCCAGCTCGTCAGCGTCGACATCTATTACACCTATCAATCCACAGCCACCTCGACGACCGGCTCGTCCGGCGCCAGCACCCAGAAGCTCTCGTTGCAGGTGCCTATCCAAGTCTCGCAGCCCAACCCCTTGCAGGTGCGCACAGTCTCAATCTCCCCGCCCGCCATCTCGGCCGGAGAGAGCGTGACCCTGCATCTGACTGTGCAGAATATCGGCGGGCTTGTGAACAATCTGGTCATCTCCACCCCAGCAAATTCGTCGTTCTCCCTCTCGGGCGGCTCGCAGCAGGTGGTCGGCGCGATAGACCCCAACGCATCCAAGTCGATTGACGTCACCCTCCTCTCGTCATCCTCGACATCAATCGGCACATACAGCGTCCCCCTCGCCTTCACCTATTACGACCGGCTCAATAGGCCGAACGAAGTGAACATCTCGGTGGGCCCATTGAGCGTTGTGGATGCCTCCTCGCAATACAGGCTCACGCTCACTCCAGGCGGCTCGGTCTATGCCGGCTCTACTGTGCTTATGCATCTGAGCCTGTCAAACACCGCCGACCGCACAATCTCCGCAGTCGTTGACTTGAGCACGGTCTCGTCGAATTCAAGCGTTTTCACCCCCATAGGCTCGCAGCAGGTGTATTTCGATTCCATCGCGCCCAATTCGACGGCATCTGCTGACGTCAGCATAGGGGTCTCCTCCACTGCCGCGCCCGGCTACTACAATCTCCCGCTCAAGCTCACCCCGAGCGTCGGCGCCTCCGCACTCTACTACTCCGGCGTCTCGGTCGAGGACCAGTCATCGCTTGAGATAAGCATGGACCAGTCGGGCGCATCAGGCGACATACTCATCGCCAACACCGGCAATTCCCCGATAAGGAGCGTCTATGTCACCGTGACCTCGAGAAACAACCAGACCGCTCCCGTCGAGAGCTTCATCGGCACGCTCAACGTCGATGACTATTCGAGCGTCGCGTGGGACACGTCTTATGGCGCAGCCCATGTAGTTGTCAATTTCAAGGACAGCCGCAACACCCTGCACACAATCACCAAAGACGTCACAGCCAACGGCGGCTCGGTGGCGGGCACTGGTGCGGGCCGCTCATCCAATTTCAACGGCACCCCGCGGCAGCCCGGCCTTCTCGGCGCATTGGGAGTTCGCGGCGGCGCGGCGGGCGGCTCGGCATCATCTGCGGGCGGATTGCCCCTCGTGCCAATCGGCATCGGAATTGTTGTGGTGGTCGTGGTGTTCTTCGCCTGGCGCCATTTCAAGGGCAAGAAGAAGAAAGACGCGAACGCAGCATGAGGGCAAAAGAGAATAGCACATGCAAACTCGAAAACACATGACAGATGATTTGAGGGGCGCCCTATGAAAGACCTCGAAATACTGGAATTGGCTGTCAATTCCATCCGCTACCGCTCGCTCCGCAGCTGGCTTGCCATACTCGGAGTGGTCATCGGTGTGGCCTCCATCATCTCCCTCATCTCCATCTCGACCGGCCTGCAAACGCAAATCTCGAACCAGCTCGGCGGTTTGGGTGCCAATGTCATCACCATAACCTCCGGCGGCGGACAGGCGCAGCGGGGCGGTTTCGGCCCGCCCGACGCGAATACCCGCGTCTCAAAGCCGCTCACATTCAAGGATGCGGACGCGCTGCGCCATATCTCCGGCGTAGACAAGCTCGATGCGCGTTTATCTGGCCGCGCGACTGTCACTTACCACAACAAGAATTCGAGCCTGACAGTCACGGGCACGGAGCCGAACGCATTTTTGCAGAGCGCTAATGTGCAGATCGCCGAAGGCCGCTCCCTGCGCGCCAGCGACACAAATGTCGCCGTGGTGGGCTACTCCGTTATCAACCGCACATTCAAGGCAGACCTGCTCAACAAGCCCATTCTCATCGACGGCATGCCATTCCGCGTGGTGGGCGTGCTCAACGCCTCGGGCGCCACATTCGGCGGTTCGGACAACGCGGTATTCATTCCCCAGAAAACGGCCATGAATCTCTTCAACCAGACTGTCAACGCCAGCTCCATAGTGATTGTGTCAGCAGCCACCAGCACTCCGAACGCCACCGCCACTGCGCTCACAAACGAGCTCCTCACTCTTCATCATGTGACAAACGACACACAGGATTTCACCGTGACTACGGCCGCCAGCATCCAGGGCACTATATCGAGCGCCATAAGCTCACTTGGCCTTTTCTTGGGCATCATCGCATCCATCTCGCTCATAGTGGGCGGCATCGGGGTGGCAAATGCAATGTTCACATCAGTTCTTGAGCAGACAAAATACATCGGCATCCTCAAATCATTGGGAGCGACAAACGGCGAAGTGCTTAGGCTGTTCATCTTCGAATCCGGCCTCGTGGGCCTTGTGGGCGGCCTCTTGGGCGCCCTCTTGAGTTTCGGCGCGTCCATGCTGATAAGCAACTTCGGCCTGCCCACGCAGATAACGCCAGACCTCTTGTTCATCGGCCTTGGCTTCTCGGTCATCATCGGTGTGGTGTCTGGAGTGCTGCCTGCGCGCAATGCGGCCATGGTGGCGCCGGTGGAAGCATTGAGGTATGAATAAGGAGTGTTTCTATGCGCCTGTTGCTTCTATCCATTGTCGCATTCGCACTTCTGCTCACCGGCTGCACGCAGAGCGCAGGGCCCGACAATGGCGCCATCAACCAGACCCATAATTTCGCTGCCGGCGGCCCGTCTTCGTACAATGCCCCGTCCGCCGACTCATCCGCTTCGCCCTATTCAACGCCAGTCAATCCCTCTGCTGCGAATCTTGCCCTCTACAGCATGAGCACTGTCTCCATGCACAACACGCCCTCCGACTGCTGGGTGGCCATCAACGGCTCGGTCTATAATTTCAGCAACAATCCGATGGTGAATCGTTCCCGCAGCTTCGGAAATGATTCCAGCGGCAATTCCGGCAGTTTCACTTCAATTTGCGGCACTGATGCCAGCTCGGCTTTTGGTGCAAGAGGCATGCGCGGCAATTCGACTGGCTTCAACAATTCAGGCAGCCGAAATTTCACCCGCAATTCTACGCGCGGCAATTTCACGCCCCCAAGCGGTGGATTCGCAAATAGGTCTGCAGGAAACGCTTCTCCGTTCGGCGCC
>CAIXYX010000044.1 GCA_903923795.1 uncultured Microcaldota archaeon | reverse complement strand
TCGAGCACCACGGTCTTTCGTCCCGCATGTTTGGCGAATTTGTTGGCCTGCTCAGAAATTTCCAGACCGATTTTCTCAAGCACTGATGCAAGCTCAAGTGATGCTTCATCAGCAACACGCTCGCCGCCCGCTTGCCGAATTAGTCTTTCAACAGGCGCTTTTGGCAGAATCAAGATATCACCGAACCTTTTATGCCAAAAGGAGGTATATTAGGCTTTGTTTTTGGAAATAGCGGAATTCGGATAGTTTTTCCGCTAGAGCAGCGAGTATTTAAATTCATGAATGGTTAAAATTAACCACATGAACAAAATCTCAGACAGCGAATACCGGCAGAGGCTGGCGCAATTCTCGCTCCGCCTCGAGCAGAAGCGGGCCAGAAACGGGCTGAAGCACACGATACTCGGTGTCGCAGATGCCATCAAAAAAAGTCTTGAGATGACGCTGTGGGAGAATCGGGAAACGCTCACCGACCCGCCATACCCAAATGCCGGCAACCCCGAATGCGCGATGATAATTCTTGGGAATCCGGCAATAAAGAACCAGTTCTTCAGATATGCCTTAAGCGTCACGATGGACCTAACATATCCAAGACGCCACCATAATTGGGATGTGTGGATCTGCGCTTATTTTTGGGATGACACGGCCATACGCATACTCGATGCTGGAAGCGGATTCATGCTCAGGTCGAATTTCTCCCCCACCAGCGTTGAAACCGCCCGGGCCCTGAGCAGGGACGGGATTTGGGCCGAGGTGGTGGCAGTTGACATCACCATTCCCAAAAAAATGGATGGAGTCAAGCGGGACGGGGTGCTCTATCGGCAGGGGAATCTCTTTTCGCTCAAAGCCGATGACATCGGCCTCTTCGACTGCATCAGATGCCTCAATGTCATCACCCATTACGAGCGGGAGGAGCAGCTGGCGCTGTTGCAGAATCTCAAGAGTCTGCTCAAACCCGGCGGAGTGCTTATCGAGAACACCGGGCCCGACAATTCAGGCTCATACGTATCAGGGGTGCGGCCGGCGGATGCGCTTATGATGAAACATCCGAACAGGATTGATGAGGCCAGATTTTTCGAGCCCGAGAGCGACGTGCGGGTACACCACGGGCCGCAGGAGTAGAGAGCTGGAAAAGAGATGACATGCTAAAAGAGAATCAGGCATAGCGCCATTTCACGCCCTCTTTCGAGTCTTCCAAAACCACACCGGCTATTTTGAGCTGGTCGCGTATCTTGTCAGATGTTATGAAATCTTTTTTCTTGCGCGCAGCTTCCCGGGCGGCGATGAGCTGCTCAATGGTCTCTGGCGCGAGGCGCGGATTCTCGGCCATGGAAATCGATTGCGAAGAAATGACATCAAGACCCAAAATTGAGAATGCGCCTGCTACTTTCTTCGCATTCGCCTCCAGCGCGGCGCGGGAGCATTTGCTCTCGGTGCGGGCACGGGCGATTGTTTTCGAGATTTCAATGAGTTCGGCCAAGCTTTGTGGAGTGTTCAAGTCATTGTTCATGTGCTTTTGGAAAGTTTCGATAGAATTATCCGTCGCGTCATTCAACTCGCTCTCGGCTGTTTTGTCCGCCGATTTGGCGCCCTCGCCCTCCATGACAGAAAGAGAGCGGCGCACATTGTCGAGCGTGCTCTTCGCTGAATTGAGCGCTGTCTCGGAGAAGTCTATCGGCGAGCGGTAATGCGTGAGGGCGAAGAACAAACGCATTGTCTGCCCGTCCCATTTCTTGAATCCGTCGCGCAATGTGATGAAGTTGCCAAGAGATTTTGCCATCTTCTCGCCGTTGACTGTGAGAAAGCCTGTGTGGGTCCAATGGCGCGAAAAAGGCGAGACTCCGGCTCCCTCCGACTGCGCAATTTCATTTTCATGATGAGGGAAAATCAAATCACGCGCGCCGCCGTGCAAGTCGAGCGGATTACCGCCGGTGTAATGCAGTGACATGGCCGAGCATTCGATGTGCCAGCCGGGCCGGCCCTTTCCCCAAGGCGAATCATATGTCACGCCTGGAGTTTCCTCGAGCTTCCAAAGAGCGAAATCCTCCGCATGGCGCTTGTCCTCATTCACTTCCACGCGCGCGCCGGCGCGGATTTTGTCTAAATCTTGGCGTGAGAGTTTTCCATAAGTTGGGAAAGAGGAGATATCGAAATAGACGCCGGATGAGGTGGAATAGGCGTGGTCGTTCTCCATTATGCGCTCGATGAGGGCGATTGTCTGTGGGATGTGCTCGCTGATTTTCGGCATAACTGTGGGCGGCAATATTCCAAGCACCGCCATGTCTTCGCGCGAGAGCTTGTCGAAATGCGCCGAAAGACCGAGCGGGGTTGAGAGAGCTTGTGATTCTGCGGTTGCGGGTTTTTTCTTCGCATTCTCCTGCGCTCTCTTGATGATTTTGTCGTCGATGTCGGTGACGTTCTGGATAAATGTCACCTTCAGGCCAGAATGGATCATCCACCTCCGCATTATGTCGAATGAGACAAATGTGCGGGCATGGCCTATGTGCATCGAGTCATAGGGCGTGAGGCCGCACACATAGACAAATGCCTGGCCGGGCACACGGGTTACGAAAGGCTCGACTTTGTCGGTGAGCGTGTTGTGAAGACGCAAGGATGATTTCACAGCGTCTGATGCTTTCGCGGTTGATGATTTCGCAGCGTCTGACGATTTGCGGGTGATTGTTTTCATGGCATTTGTTTGAGTGTAAAGAATTATTATAGTCATGTCCCCCATAGGTGTGCATGGCAGAACTGATTCAGGGGCGTATTGTGGAGACTGATGCTCCGGCCGGGCTCAAACTCATGCAGATGGGCTTCGGGCGTAAATTGGAGCAGGGAGTGGTGCTCGAATGGCTCGAGGCGGCTTATCTCACCGAGCGAAAGCTTTTGGAAGTGAAAGACGGCGGGAAAATTATGAGTGCTGAGGAATTAATCGCCGAACCGAAGAAAAAAGAGGAAAAAAATATCACTAAAAAGAAAAAAAAGACTGGACAAGTGGCAGTCGCGTCATCTGTAGACTCGGCCTCCCGCACATCCTCGGCTTCTTTCCCCCTCGCTCCATCTCGCGCAGACCAATATGCCATTTACCGCCGTTTGCGCGGAGGCGGGC
>CAIXYX010000043.1 GCA_903923795.1 uncultured Microcaldota archaeon | reverse complement strand
CCGACACCGAATTGATAGGGTTGAGGAGGTTAATAAAGAAATTGGGCCCGAGGGGATTTGTTCGGCCTCGAGAAATCAATCTCGATGGCCTTTGAACCCCCGGTCACCTGCTCTCCTCGAGAGCTCGTCCGACAATCCGGACGAATCCACATATAAGACAGGCGCTCTAACCGGGCTGAGCTACGGGCCCGTAAAACATTAGGGGAATTGTATTTTTAAGAGTGAGAGAGGAAAGTGAAAAACATGAACCATTACCGCCTATTCTATCCCCGCCAGACATGCATACTGTCAGTGCAGCACGAGGGCAAGTCGAATGCCACTATCGTGGATTGGGTGACGCCGGCCTCAGTGAAACCCCCGATGGTCGCCGTAGCGCTCAACTCGAAATCATACAGCCTCGAATTGCTGGGCTCGTCGAAGAGTTTCGTGTTGTCTATTCTGCCCGAGGCCATGATGGAGAAGGCCATGGCGATTGGCTCGGCCACGGGGCGCATGATAGACAAGGTGGATGAATACCAGTTGACGCTGAAACCCGCCAAAACTGTGAAGGCCCCTCTTGTAGATGGGGCTTTGGCGTGGGTGGAATGCGAAGTGGAAGGCATGTTCAACGCCGGAGACCATGTCGTCGTGTTGGGCGAGGTGCGCGAGACGCATTTCCCTGACGAGGACAGCTCGAGGCAGGCCATATTGTTCAACTGGGGGAGCAAGAACTATTTCGGCATGAGAAGGGAGATGGCGAAGATAGACAGAGAAGATGAGAAGAGGAATGGGAAGGAAGAGGGAAAGAGAGAGGAGAAAACCGTTGGCAAAGATGAAATAAAACCTGTTTTGAAAGAAGAAACTCAAATATCGAAAGACATCCCGAAAGATTCTCCGAAAAATGGTGACAAGAAATGAACATGCCTAAACCTTCGAAGAAAATCCGGCTCGACCCGATGCCAGTCATCGTGGCGCGGCGAGTGGATACACTGCTTAGTTTGGCGAAGAAAGAGGTGCGCGGCGACGAGAAGTTGGCGCAGAAATACGTAAAGCTTGCCTGTGTCTTGGCCGCGCGCCACCGCATGCCGATGAAGCGCGAAAGGAAACACTTGTTTTGCAAGAGTTGCTACAGACCTTGGATAATCGGATATAATGTGAAAGTGAGGCTCGACTCGAAAACACGGCGGGCGGTTTACACCTGCAAATGCGGGAAAAAGAAAGGGTTTCCTTATTCGAAAAGATTCCCCCGAATTTTCCCGCAAACCACCCTATAGCCTTTTATACCCTAAAATCCCATTACTGACGTCTATTCCCATAATCAGTGGTTAGACATGACGCCCGCAAGGGCCCGTTTATAGAGGTGAACCATGGTCAACGCGTTCGATGTCAACCCCCATCAGCTTATACGCGCCGCCGCCAACAAGCTCGAGAGCACAGGCTTGCCTGCCGCTCCGTCTTGGGTCGGCAGCGTGAAGTCAGGGCCGCACGCAGAGCGAATCCCCCAGGATGAGAAGTTCTGGTACATGCGCTGCGCGTCTATCCTGTATCAGGCATATGGCAGCTCGCCTATCGGCGTCTCTTCCATGCGCACTCACTACGGCGGACGGCAGAACAACGGCGTGGGCCGCGAGCATTTCCGCCGCTCTGGCGGCAACATGATTCGAAAAGGCATGCAGGCCTTGGAAAAGGCAGGCCTTTTGACGAAAAAGAAAGTCGGCAGATACATCTCGCCGAAAGGGCAGGCGTTCATGGACGGCGTGGCCAAAGAGATTGGCGGCGCCAAAAAGAAAGCCGACGCCCCGAGCCAGTAGATATTTGTTTGATTGTGATTTGCGATGGCAGACGATGACGCGGATATGGAGGCTTTGCGCCGAAAGAAGATGGAGCAGACATATCAGCAGGCGCAGAACCGCGTGGCGCAGGAAGAGCAGTTGCGCAGCGCGCTCGGGCAAATACTCGAGCCCAAAGCATACGAGCGCCTCATGCTCGTGAAAATGTCGTCGCCGGAATTGTTCGCAAAAGCCGTGCAGGCCATTTCGTACCTGCAGCAGGCGGGGCAGCTCAAATCACGCCTAAGCGAGGGGCAATTGCGCGCAGTCTTGGCCAAATTGGCTGGTGCGCGAAAAGAGGGCTCCATAACAGTCATGCGAAAGGGCGGAGACGACCGCAAGAGCGGCGCGAAAGACGGCGCGATGAACAATGACACCGATTCGTCGGGAATCAGGGGCGGCGCGAGCCGCATGGAGGGATGAACATGTACCACCCAGGCAAAGTCATCGAAGTGCTGCGCCCGGCAGACAAGGACATCAGCTCGGCGGACACGAGCGTGCAGGCCATCTGCCGAATGTGGGATGACAACATCCTCACGCTCCTCGTGGCGCCGAAAATCGCGGCATCCATCAAGCCCGGAATGGTGGCCCTTGTGGACTACCGCCCCGCGCCAGAGCACCGCCCGCCCGTGCCCAACCACACGATTGTGAAAACCATCGAGGGCAAGAAGGGCGAATTGATTTGGACGACGTATAGAGACATGCATGACCGGCAGAAGCGGACCGCCGCTCCGCCGGCGCAGAATTACATAGGATAGAAATCGGCGGAAAATATTGAGACATAAAATGAGATTGGAATCAAAAATGATATTCACAGAGGTGTAGCTCATGGGTAAAAAATCACCGAAAAAGAAAGGCCGCCTGGCCAAGGCCATGAAGGCGAACCGGAGAGTTCCGGTCTTTGTCATGGCCAAGACGAATAGGCGGGTCAAGTTCAACATGCGCAATAGGCACTGGCGCCGCAGCCGGCTGCAGGTCAAGGAGTGAGAAACATGGCAGACGAAAAAGTTGTATCAAAAAGACTCGAACGAATCTACACCGTGCCGTTCGGCAAGGCGTATGATTACATCCGCACAAAACGCGCCATGCGCGTTGTCAAGATGCTGCGCGCTTTCCTCTCTCGCCACTTCAAGGTGGACGAGAAGGCCGTGCGCATCTCTGCGGGCGTGAACGACGCGATTTGGCGCGACGGCATGCAGAAACCGCCACGCAAGATGAAGATACGCGGAGTTTTGGAAGATGGGAAGCTCACCGCATGGCTGATCGGCGAGGAGGAGGCCAACAAGAAAGCCCTCGACGCCAAGAAGAAGGCGGCAGAGGAGAAGGCCAAGAAGAAGGGCGAGACAAAGAAGCCGGAGGCCAAGAAAGCGGAGGATGCCAAACCCGCAACGCCGGCTGCAACCGCTTCGGCTTCGTCAGCTCCGGCTGAAGCAGCCAAACCCGCCCCTGCCTCGCCTGTGAACAAGGCGAGCGATGTCAAGCCCATGCCGAAAACAGGCCCTGGGATGACAACGGGTAGAAAGCAGATTTGAGGGTGTTTTGATTTGGGAGTCTGGAGAGGGCAATTCGATGGCAATCCATATGTGGGCTTGTACGCCAAGGCCAGCGAAACCCATCTCATAATCCCCAACGGCGCGCCCATCAAATTCGTGAATGGCGTGAATGCCATGGACACGCCGGTCGTGTCCGCCTCGATAGATGCGTCGCCCTATGTCGGCCTGTATTTCGCCATGAATTCGCACGGCCTCATCGCCCCGCCGTTTCTAATGTCGCGTGAGAAGGCCGAATTGGAGAAAGCGGGCATCAAGGTGCATGTCCTTCCCTCTTCGCGCTATTGCGCCATTGGAAATAACATCGCGTGCAATGACCACGGCGCATTGGTGAATCCGGAATTCACGCCCGAGATGCGCAAATGGGTGGAGAAAGCTCTGGGTGTGCCTGTGCGCGCCTCTGCGCTGGCGGGCTATCTGACAGTAGGCAGCGCACTGTGCGTCAGCAACAAAGGCTGGCTTGCCCATAACAGAATTGAACCGGTCGAGGCCGAGATGCTCAAGGAATTATTCAGATGCGACGGCATGAACGGCACAACGAACACCGGCAATGCGCTTGTCGGCCTTGGAGTTGTGGCCAATTCGAAAGGAGCCATAATCGGGGAGAGCACTTCGGGATTCGAGGAATCGAGGATAATGCAGGCATTGGATATTGTGTGAGTGCAATGATGAAAAAAGATATGAAAAATAATTCGTCAGGTTTATAGACAATCATGCAAAAGGTGATGTTATGAAGTTCGTTGTATCCGGTTCCATGAAAATCAAGGGCGTTCCAAAAACATTTGTCAAGGAATTGACGGCAGCCTCGCAGTCGAGGGCGAAAGAGCTGGTCTACCAGACCATCGGCTCCGACCACCGCCTGCCGCGCACACTCATTAAAATCATGAAAATCGAGGAGATGAGCGCATGAGCATAGAGGATGACGAGAAAGACCTCAACCGCATGGCCATGCAGGCGCAGATTTTGCAGCGGCAGGGCACAAGTTTGACGCAGCAGATAGATGTCATGCAGACCACGCTAAATGATTTGCAGGCCACCATCGACACTCTTGACCAGCTCTCGAAGGCCAAAGAGGTCGGGCTCCTCCCCATCGGCTCGGGCGCATACATCACATGCAAGAGCGTGGACGTGGATTCTGTGCTCATCTCGGTCGGCTCGGGAATAATCGTGGGCAAGAAAGCGCCCGAGGCTGCTGATTTGCTGCGCAAGCGCTACAAGACCGTGACCGAGGCGTTCGACTCCGCGCAGAAGAATCTGGCGTCCATCAACACCCAGCTCCAGGACCTCAATGCCAAAGCGTCTGTGCTGGCGGCGAGGATTGAAGATGTTCGGCCTGCTCAAGGATAAGCTTTCCGGCTTTGTCAACAAACTGATAAAACGGGAAGAAAGCAAAGAGACCCCCAGCGCAGCGGCTGAAGAGAAAAAGGAACCAGTACTGCCTATTTCTAAAATAGAGGAAAAACCGGCCGAACGTGCTGCACCGGCCATTGAGAAAAAGAAAATCGCTGAACCCGCAGTTGAGAAACCAAAACCCGCCGTGGTTGAGGAGAGACCGAAACCGGCAGAGGACGTGAAGCCCAAACCTTTTGAAGAAAAACTCGATTTGGAGGAAGAGCGGAAAATCCTCGAGCAGAAGCCGATAGAGCTCGAGAAGATACCCGACGAGGCGACGACCTTCGTGGAAAAGAAAGGCGTCTTGTCCGCCCTGTGGCCGTTCGGCAAGAAAACCGAAACCCCTGCCGAGCAGGTTATCCAAACACCCAAACCGGCGGCTGAAAGCCAAAAACCAAAAACGGTCGAAACTCCGAAAATGGAAAAACCGGTGCCGGGAACGCCGAAAACAATTCCGCATATTTCAACAGGCACGGCGGCAGGCGCCCAGGTTGGCACCGCATCCGGCATCACATCCCCAGCCACCAGCACCACTGCCACTTCATCTCTCGACAACGACGACCTCTCGCGCTTGGAGAAGAGAAGCATGTCAGATGCCGAGCGCGAGATGAAGGTGAAGATGGGTCTTGGCAAATCGGTTGTGGGATTCTTCACGCCAAGCGTCACGGTCGAGGAGAATGACGTGCGGGATTTGCTGGATGAGCTGGAATTGGCATTGCTTGAATCAGATGTTGCCATGGAAGTGTCGAGCGAAGTGACGCAGAGGCTTCGCACGCGGCTCATTGGCATGAAGGTGCCCAAAGGCGATGTGCAGGCGCAGGTGCAGAAACAGATGCAGAATGTGCTGACAGAAGTGATGACTTCGTCGACTGCATTTGAATTCCTCTCGCGCGTGAAAACATTTGCCAAACCGGCCAAGATTTTGTTTGTCGGGCCAAATGGGGCCGGCAAGACGACTACCATGGCGAAACTTGCGCACAAATTCATGGAGAATGGGATGACGGTTGTTTTGTCGGCATCAGACACATTCAGGGCCGCGGCAATTGAGCAGACCGAAGTGCATGGTTTGCGGCTCAAGGTGCCAGTAGTCAAATCGAATTACGGCGCAGACCCGGCATCGGTTGCGTTTGATGCTGTTCGATATGCACAAGCACACAAGATCGATGTTGTGTTGATAGATTCCGCAGGTCGGCAGGACACGAACACGAATTTGCTGGATGAATTGAAGAAGATAAATCGGGTTGTCAAACCCGACCTCAAGATTTACATTGGAGAGAGCATCGGCGGGCATGCGTTGATGGAGCAGATACGCGGATTTCATGATGCGATTGGAATTGACGGCGCCATTCTGACAAAATTGGACTGCGACGCGAAAGGGGGCACGGCCATTTCATTGACTTATGCCACGGGCGTGCCTATCTTGTTTTTGGGGACTGGACAGAAATACGAAGACCTTGTTGCTTTTGATGCGGCGAATGTTGCGAAGCAGATTTTGACCTAAATTTTTTCAAAGAAAGCTGAAAAGCGGTTTTTCCACTCACTCCAGCTTGCCGATAATCAAACT
>CAIXYX010000042.1 GCA_903923795.1 uncultured Microcaldota archaeon | reverse complement strand
TCTCATTAGAGCGATATTTTCAACCCATCTTCAGCCGCAATGGTGTTTGGGAAAATCTTCTTCGCTTCATCAAGAAGCATCTGCGGGTCGCGGTAGCGACCGGAGAGATGGAAGAGCAAGAGCTGTTTTACGCCGGCTTTTTTCGCCGTGTTGGCTGCGTCGGCGGCAGTGGAATGGGCGCGCTCATCTGCCAGTGGCCGCTGTCCCTCGTCGAAAGTGGCATCGTGCATGAGAAGGTCGGCCCCCTTAGCGGCCTTGGCGAGCTCTGGGGAATATGACGTGTCACCGGAATAGACGATGCATTTGCCGGGCTGCACATAAGTGACGTCGTCCAAATGAATAATCTTTGAGCCTGTTCCGATTTTGAGCGAGCCTTTTTTTTGTATCTCTTTGAACATCGGGCCGGCCAGACCAAGGCTTTTCGCTTTCGCCTCATGGAAGCGGCGGCGGTCATGCTCGCGCAAGAGGAATGAGTAGGCGTTTACTTTGGGGCCGTGGTTGGCGGGCAGCACGAATATGTCATGCTCGTTGATTGTGATGAGGGGCTTTGGAGATTTGGCGAGTGGATTGCATTCCTCAAGCTGTGTTTTGGTTATCTCGTGCACAGAGAAGATTTCGCGCGGGCCGAATGAGGAGAGGAAGCGCAATGTGCCGGGCGGGCCGAACACCTCGATGGGAATGGGCCGACCGGAGAGGCGGAGAGTTTCGCCCAAACCGAAAAGGCCCAGGAAATGGTCGAGGTGAAGGTGCGAGATGAAAACTGCCTTGACTGCCGCGTAAGAGACGCCGTGGCGCATCATCTGCCTCTGGGTGCCCTCGCCGCAGTCGAAGAGAAGCACATCGCCGTCTATGCGCACCGCTATTGCGGGGAGGCTCCGCTCAGGGGTGGGCGTCGATGCGGCGCAGCCTAAAACTGTGATGTCCATCATGAGAAAAATTAGGGATTTGAAGGATTTAAAGCGGATGGGGGGTTTGAATGCAAGAAGGGTGAAAATGGCCCAAAAAATAGTCTTATTTAAATCCGTATGCCCGAGCCAGATATCGCTCCGGCTCGTCGAGGAGTGGGGTTTTAAACTACTCAAAACAAGGGCTATTGATGGGTAATTCTATGGACTTCAAACTACTCGCAAGACTGTCCGAGGCTTTCGGCGTGCCGTCAGAGGAGCACGAGATAGCCGGAATCATGGCAGAGGAATTCAAGAAACTGGGATACAAGGCAGTCATCGACCAGTTCGGCAATGTTGTGGCCAAGAGCCCGAAGGCGGGAAACGACCCCATAATGATAGCCGCGCACATGGACGAGATAGGCCTGATGGTGAAATTCGTCACAGACAAGGGATTTTTGAGATTCATAAAAGTCGGCGGCATAGATGACCGTGTGCTCATCAACCAGAGGGTGGTCATACCGACTCCGAGCGGCAATATTTACGGCGTGATCGGGCACAAGCCGCCGCATGTGCAGAAGAAAGGCTCGGAGCGGCGCGCGCCCGAGGCCAAAGACCTGTTCATTGACATAGGGGCAAAGAGCCGCAAAGAGGTCGAGAACTTGGGGGTGCGCATTGGCACGCCGGTCGGCTTTGACATAACTTTGCGGCAGCTCGCGGACGGGCGCATCACGGGAAAAGCGCTTGATGACCGCGTTGGCTGTTACATTTTGTTACAGGCGGCTCAGGCGCTGAAGGAGCAGAATGTGGTCTTCGTCGGCTCGGTGCAGGAGGAGGTGTCGATGTTCGGCAAAGGCGCCGCCATCTCCGCTTATCACCTCCAGCCCCGCTGTTTTGTCGCCGTGGACACAGCAGTTGCCGGGGACCACCCCGAGATTTCAGAGGAGGAGACGGGCGGGGTGAGCCTGGACAAGGGCCCGACACTCACTTTGGTGGAAGCATCGGCAATCGGCAACGTCGCCGACCGCAAGCTCCGCGAGCATTTCATGGACACGGCAAAGAAAGCCAAGCTCAATTTGCAGCTCGAAGTGGTGGAGGGCGGCGCGACCGATGCAGCCACGGTGTTCAACGTGCGCGGCGGAATTCCGTCCATCGCCATCGGTGTTGCGACGCGCTATATTCATTCGAACGTGAGCATGTGCTCGGTGAAAGACATCGAGAAGACGACGACGCTGCTGATTAAGGCGGTGACGGGCATGCCGAAAAATTAGTGCTGGATTTTCTTTTTAGCTTTTTTACTTTTTCATCTAATCCTTGTTTCTTATCATGAAGGCAGCCGTCAGCCCCAGCGTCAGCACGGCCGCCAACGCCCAAAGCCAGTCCTGCGAGATGCTCAACGGGATGTCGGGGGAAGATGCAAGAGCGGACGAGTTGGAGGAAGAAGTAGGATAATTAAAGGAGCCGGACGATGCGCTCGAGGGCAGGGCGAACATCGAATTGGAATGGAACGACAGATGGCCCACCTTCAACAGGCGCTTGTCCGCTTGCAGATAGAGGTCAGAAGAGGAGGCGCAGGCCGGGCCGGCCTGAGAGGGGCAGTTCGGGTCGAGGAGGACGGAGGAGCCGATGGCGCCGGTGCCGTCCGAGAGCTGGTAGATGGAGGAGGATACCAGCCAGGCATTAGCCGAGATGTTTGCCTGTGGGCTGAAGGCGAGGGTGCCGAGCATGGCCTGTGCGGCAGTGTCGTTGAGGTCGGTGTCGAGCTGCCATGTGCCGGCAGTTATCGTCGTGGCGAAAACGCTTGCGCTAAAGACTAAGAGTAGAATCATCCAATATTTGCCTAACCGCTGCGAATGGTTTCGCATGACATTGGCAGCCAGAGAGAAATTATAAAGAGCATGCCAACGACGGAGAAAGAGAACGCGGAAGCTGGTGCAAAAACGAGGAAAAAAGGAAGGATGAAAAGAAGGGAATTGGCCCGTTTTTTAGGCGGGCCGATTACTTTGGGTACGCATTTGTGTACGGTTTAAGCGTTTTTCAATTTGGCTTTGTACACGTAGCCGTCCTTGCCCAGGTAATACATGTAGCCGGACTCTTTCGAGATCTTCTCGCCGCCGACTTTCTTCTTCTTGCCCTTCTTGTTGTGCTTCATCGGGGCAGCCCATACATAGCCGTCCTTGCCGATGTAGTAGAGGAATCCGTCCTCACGTTTTGTCTTCTCACTGCCTACTTTTGTGCCCATTGGAACACCTCCATTATTTCCGACGAGGAAACGAGAGGAATATTAATAAAGCTATTATCGAGGAGAGTCCGAGGTGGAAAAAGGAGGGGAACCGCCGTCGATTTCACGACGGAGGGACGCGGCGCGCCTGTGGTAGCGCTTTAGAGAGTGGAATTCTTTTTCGGCGCTGATTTCGCCTTCTTCGCTCTCGTCGAAGAGGTTGCCTTCCCCAAATTCGAGGGCGCCATCTCGAGCAATCCGGCCAGTTCATCGTCGTCGATGGAGTAATAGCTGATGAGTGGGAGATAGGCGGCCGAGGTTGCGGGAGGGGTGGCAGGGGAAGCTTGCGGGGAGGGCGGCGCATCCGATTGGATTTGCAATGCCATGCCGGAGAGGGCGGCTGCGCTGCGCGCCGAGAGCGCGGATGCCTGCGCCATGAGGAGCGGGATGAAATCTGCCGCCCGCTTCGTCGTAGTGTGCGTTTTCGGCGAGATTTTCTCGGCAAGAGAGCGGCGCAGGGCGCGGCGGGATTTGGTGGCGCCCATCTTCTGTATATAGGAGGGGAATGAGTAGTTTACGAAAGCCGCGGACGGGTGGCGGCGGCAGGAGGCCACGCCCCAGCCCATCAAATCGGAGGAGTAGCGCAGGAAACCCCAATACTGGCTGCGGCGGATTCTCCCGTCGAACACGTCGGCGCGGGAGAGGCGCCTGTATGCGTCGGCGCGGTCGCGCGCGTCGGTGATTTCGTTCGGCAGATTCTCGCAGATGTAGAGCTTGAGTGTGTCGCGCTCGGACAGGTTGGAGAGTTGGATCATGCGCGAGGCGCGCAAAGACGGGGCGCGCAGATGCGCGCGCACGCGCTCGAGGATAGAGCGCTCATGCTCGCGGGTGGCCGCGGGGTTGTCGGCCTGCAAATCGCCGATGGCTGCGCGCAGGTCGCCGGAGGCATTGGATGAGATGGCGGCGAGGGATTCGGCTGTGATGGTGAGGCGCTCGGCTTTCGAGATGCGGGCAAGCACAGTGTCGATGTCTGCGGAATTGACTGCCTTCATCGGCACGAGCTCGCAGTGAGAGCGCAGCGCGGAGAGTGAGCGCTCGTACGGGTCGATTGCGGTGAGGATGACAGGCACGCGCGCGGCCTCGAGGCGGTTGATGAGGATGGTGATGGCGGTGCGGGCTTTCGCCGCGGCCCATGAGTCGATGTCCTCGACGAGCACGAGCGAGGAATCGCCGAAGAGAGAGGAGCCGGAGAAAGCGGAGGCGAGCTGGCGCTCCCATTTTTCCTTGTCTGCCGGCGCGGGCGGGTCGATGACGACAAGAGCCCAGTTCATCTGTTTGGCAAGCGCGCGGGCGAGCGCGGATTTGCCGCAGCCGCTGGGGCCGTGCAGGAGAAGCGGTTTGCCGATTTGGTTGAGCGAGAAGCCCAAGGCCCACTGCTTCACGCGCGACACTGCCAGAGCGTTGCCGGCGAAATGGTTGAGGGAAACGGGCGCGTGCCGCTCGATGAATAACATGAAATTAGAATGACTGACAGAGATTAAATAGGCTCGTGCCCCGATGCGTAAAAGAGAGCGCTCGCTCGCGCCGAAGGGAAGGATAATAACGAGTCAGGCAAACGTGTGACCATGGTCTCCAAACTGCTTAACAGAAAAGAAGAGGTGCCGGCTCCGCTCGACGTCGACAATGGCCCCAAACAAAGAGAGCGGCAACCGCCCCGAGGCGCGCCTTCGCAAGAGAGTTTAACGATCAACCAGGAAGACAAGGGAGAGAGGATACTCAAAGATTTCGTCGGAGTCAAGGTTTTTCCGGCCCCGCCTAAAACAGATTATTTCGAGAAACTTCCCGCTTATCAATGGCTCTCCTTTCCGCTCGCGTCCATCGCCGGAGTGTACGATACATTAGAAATCCGGCTCGGACTGATAGGGCATGACTATGCCGGAGACTGGCAACGGGTGGATTACCGCCTTAAGGGGCCAAATCAGACGCAGAACCTCGAGTACGAATGGTTGGGGGGCTATGGGAGTTCCGAAGCAGCTTCGGGGCTATATGGCATCTCGCTCAATTGCACCACCGATGGATGCACTCATGTCTTCTTCATTAAATTGGAAATCGACAAATTGAACGCGAGCGGGACGCCTGCGCATATTGAGCTTGATGAGCTGGTGTATATCCCCAAAACAGGCGTGAAGGAATCGATGCTCAAAACAAAGCCTTCACAGATGAAGAATTTCGTGGCCAACCCCAAAGCATTCATCCCGCTCTCGAAATCGCTCTCACTGGATTATGGCGTGCGCATCTATGACATGCTGGGCAATGAGGTGGGCAACAAAGACCAGAACCACCCGACCCCGATATGCGAAGAGAACGGGAATCTGGTCATCGACCTGACCAGCCTGCCCGCAGGCAGTTATTCGGCGTATTTGATGAAGGGCGGACGGCTGGAGGACAGCTTCCTTCTGCTCAAACTCCCCTGACCATAAATGACTGCCCGCGTGTTTTGGCTGCATTCGGCCCAGAGGTTAAAAGGTTCGTGTTCTATAGACATGGATATATGCTCATCGGAATCATCGGAGCCCCGAATAAAGGCAAAAGTCTGCTCTTCTCTACTCTTACCTCGATTAGCGTGCCGGTGGCGGATTACCCATTCACCACGATTGAGCCGAACAAGGGCGTGGCATTGTTAAGAGTGCCTTGCGCCCATGTGTCGTTGGGCTTGGCGAAATGCGACGCGCGCGGCGGGCATTGCAAAAACGGCATGCGCGAGATAGCCATTCCGCTCCTCGATGTCGCGGGCTTGGTGCCTGGAGCGAGTGAAGGTAAGGGGATGGGCAACCAGTTCCTCGACGACTTGCGCACTGCTGACGGATTCATACAGGTGGTGGACGCCTCGGGAAGAACGGATTTGGAGGGAAAGGCCGCGACTGATTTTGCATTGGAGAAAGAGATTGGATTTTTGGGCGTTGAGATGGAGGCGTGGCTGCACCAGTCGGTCTCGCGCAATGCCGCTAAATTCAGATACAAAGGTTTGCCTGAAGTGGCGGCTGCACTCTCGGGGCTCGGCTATGACCAGTCGGCCATAGCGCGGGCGGCTCTTGACGCGGGCTTGAGGCTCGAGAGGATAGAATGGTCACCCGAGGACCTCGGGAGATTCGCGCATGCGCTATATCGCACGGGAAAGCCGATGGTTGTGGCTGCGAACAAGGCAGATATCACGGGCGCGAAGGAAAGGGTTGAGAATGCGAGAGGCGCGGCCGCATTGGCAAATACGCCGATTCGCACCACTTCGGCTGCTTATGAATTCGTGCTGCAAAAGGCGGCCGCGGGCGGGATGATTGAGTATTCGCCGGGCGCGAAGGAATTCAGGCTCACTGGGGCACCGGATGCGCAGCAAAAGGCGGTGCTGGAGCGCATCGCCGCATTCATGAAAGAGAACGATGGCACGGGCGTGCACGCGCTGCTTGATGAGATGGTATTCAAACGCCTATGCATGATTGTGGTGTACCCCGTCGAGGATGAGAACCATTACTGCGACCGCTCGGGCACCGTGCTGCCGGACGCGCTGTTGGTGCCTGCCCACACGACAGCACTGCAGCTCGCGGAGAAGGTGCACACCGATTTGGCGAAAACATTTGTGTGCGCGGTGGACGCGCGCACCAAGCGCAGGTTGGGCAAGGACCATGAGCTGGCGGACGGGGATGTTGTCAGGATAGTGGCTGCCCGCTGATGCTTGTTTTGGGAATAGGAATAAATAGAGCCCGCGAGCATGACAAAATCATCATAGACGCGCAGCGTAAAACGCACGCTTATGCTAACACGGGGGATTGTATGGCAGAAGAGAAGACACACAAAAACGGAGAGAACATGAGCAAGGTCAAAGAGACGCAGAAAGCGGACGCTAAGGCGGATTCTTCGCTGCCCATAATCCCCATGGCAGGCGTGCTCATCATCCTTATCGGCGCAGTGCTGCTCTGGCAGGGCGGCATGATACCGGGCTTTGGCCAGTGGAAAGCCAAGCCGACCGGAAACAACACAACGGTTGTTGACCCGCTGGCCGACCCGTCGGCAAAAATATTGCTCTCGTACATGGGCAAGCAGAGCAGCTTGCCAAACGCGTATGACATACAGTTCGTGCAGCCGCAGGACGGGATTCCGCTGAAGATAAGATTGGAGCAGAACGGGGCGGCGAGACGCGCGACCGTGACATCATTGCTGTACGCCAGCTCGTTCACATGGATAGGGAATGAGACGGTCGTGTGCGAGCAGAACGGGGATGCTGCCCAGAAATGCGCGGCGCTCAATGCCACCAGCGCGCTGAATCAGGATGCGAACCAGCTGAATGCGATGTTCTCGCTTGATGCGAATGCGACAAAGCAGCAGGTGGCGGTCAATCAAAAACTCATACAATACGGGGCGTTTGTTTTCATCTCTCCGCCGCGGGCGGCCGTCATCGCGAATCGGACGTGCCAGAATCTTACATACACGCTCAATTACAGCGCCCTGGACGGGCAGGAGCTGGCGAACATACAGGCGATTCAACCCGCCTTCAGCGCGCCGAGCCCGCAGGTGTTCAACAGCTTCCACCTCGAGCAGTGCATGGATGACGAATACGGCATCGCGCTGTACAGCAGACTGAATTACAAGGCCCTCAACACCGACGGCACATACGCGCTTGTGGAGGGCGAGAGGGAATTGGTGTCGTTTGGCAAAACTGCGCCCAACATCGCCTTGCCGGCCACGGGCGATAATTTAGAGGACGTGCAGGCCAGTCTCGTGTCTGACCAGCAGGAGATGCAGCAGGTGTCCGGCTGCCAGAGCATGAACACCACGGCGGGCCGTGACGCATGCATGCGCCAGAGCGCCATTGATTTTAGTGATGTGAGATTTTGCAATATGAGCAGCAACGAAACTGCGCAGGGGGACTGCATCATCAAGATGGCCACGCAGAGCGGCAATGTCGTGCCGGCACTGTGCGAGCAGGCTGGCGCGGCACGCTCTGAATGCTATGCCAATGTCGCGTACATCAAGAGAGATGCCAGCTACTGCCAATTGGTCACAGATGCAGCACTCAAAGCCCAGTGCATCTCGGCGATTCAGAACCAGACTGCCTCGAAACCAGCCGCGAACAATAACAATACGACGGCGGGCGGAAATTCGGCCGCCCAGGGGAATTCAACCGTTACGAGGAATTCGACGGCTGCGGGCAATTCGAGTGTGGGGGCCAACACGACGAAGAAGTGATGCGGGCAGGAGGGCGCTGGCGCGCTTGGCCCACCCCATCTCTTTTAATTCATTGACGCCCACAATGCATTTGCCGTTTTTGGGCTCGTAGCTCAGCTTGGTAGAGCGTTTGACTCTTAAGTGCCGAAAGTTTTCGGCGCAGAGAGATCAAAATGTCGTGGGTTCGAATCCCACCGAGCCCGTTCAGCCCTTTTCTTTCCTCCGGAAAGAAAAGTGCTTGACCCCAAAAGAAAGAGGGATGCCGGCGCTTCGCGCCGAGTATTTTACTTATTTTGACGAGGATGTGCATGGCGATCTGGGTTTTGAGATATGGGCATCGGCGCATGCGGGACGCGCGCGCCAGCACACACGTTGCGTTGGTGGCGCGGGCGCTGGGCGCGAAAGGCATCATCTTCGAGGGGGAGCGCGACGATTTGCTTATGGAACGTTTGCGAAAGATTGCAAAAGAATGGGGCGGGGAATTCGAGGTGCGCCACACGGCGGATTGGATGAAGGAGATTGGAAAGTTCAAGGCTGCGGGCGGATGGGTCGCGCACTTGACGATGTACGGGCAGAGACTGGACGACGTGATTGATGAGGTGCGGAAACAGAAGAAGGAAGGGATGGGTGGGATGGAGAAAGACGGGCTCGTCATGGTCGGTTCGCAGAAAGTGCCGACCGAGGCATATCAATTGGCCGATTTTAATATCAGCGTCACGAACCAGCCTCATTCGGAGATCGCGGCGCTCGCTCTTTTTTTGGACCATTATTTCCAGGGCACCGAGCTGAAACTTGAATTCGGCGGCGCACAGAGAAGAATCGTGCCATCAAAGATGGGAAAGAATGTCATTACATGTAACGAATAGGGACAGGTATAAATACGCTGTGTGTTAAATAAAGCAATATGGCGAAAGGGGCAAAAACACACAAAAAGGCGGCGGTGCGAAGCCCCAAGAAACCTCATTTGAGAGCCAAAACCGCCTCTGCAAGGGCCGAATTCAAACCACGCCACCCGAAAGCGGCCAAGGCGCCCAACACGACGAGGCACACGAAAGGTTATGGACCCTCAGCCGCCGCGAAACTCAAATGGCCGTCGAAACCGGTGCATAAGGGCGGTTTCGTGCCCGAGACGACGAGCAGGTGCATGGCGAATCGGTTGTGGCAGTCGCAGCTTCTGACAGATGCCGCCGTGCGCAAATGGCTGATTAGAACTGTTGGAGAGCATGCGATTCATGTTATCCGCGAATTCACGCAGGATTTGAGCGACGAGCAGATTGCGCAGAAGGCGGGGATTCGCGCAAGCGATGTGCGTGTCGTGCTCAACAAACTGCATTCTTATGGCCTGGCCACTTATGCCCGCAATCGGGACAAGAACAGCGGCTGGTATTCGTATGTGTGGCATTTGAACAACGAGCATTTGCACGAGATGGTGGAGAAGGTCAAGCGCGAGGCCGGCGAGACCACCGTCGTGGCGATTGTGGTTGAGGACGGCCGCGAGAAATACATCTGCAACACGTGCGGGCCGGGCAGTTGTGTGGAATTCGAGAAAGCATCGGCCCTTCTTTTCAGATGCGAGCAGTGCGGCTGTAATTTGGAATTTGTGGAGAAGAAGCAGATGCCGCCCATGACATCGCCGCCGGAGTAGACGGCGTTCGGATAGACGGCTATTTAAATCTCGTCGTGCTTATTTGAAATCAGTGGGATGGGGTAGCTTGGAGTGCCCGCTGGGCTCATA